>NZ_LT629772.1:2754373-3060415 GCF_900105385.1 Microlunatus soli
GCCGGGAGGCCAGGGCACCATCAACGTCAACAGCTGGTCCCCCGACTCCACCCGGTTCGCCTACGTCTCCTACCCGATCGGTGCTGCCTGACGGACGGAGTGACACCCTCGTCGCCCGAGTGGATCCGCCCACTCGGGCGCACCGCGTCATCGCCTGGCCTGCTCCGCACGATCGGTCGGAGTCTCCCAGGCCTGCGCGGCCTCCGTGTTGCCCCAGGCGTCAAGATCAAGGAGACCGAGGCCGCGGCCGAAGCCGGCCTCGTCGCTGTTCAACGCGACCATGTACGCCAGCCAGCGGCCGTCCGGGCTGACGTTGGAGTTCGTCGCCTTCCAGGTGTGATCGGCTGGCATCGAGGTCATCCGCACCCGCTGCTGGGAGCCGTCGAGCTTGAGCTTCCACAGATCGCGCGGCGGATAGTGCGGCCAGTCCGTGTCGCAGGAGGATTCCAGACAGATGTAGTCGCCGCCGGGGAAGATGCCCTCACATTCGTTGTGGACCAGCGATTCGGCGACATAGGTGTGGTGTGTACGGTCGGCCAGGGTGACGCCCTTGACGATGCAGTTGGGTGTCGGGAAGATTCCTTGGGTGCGGCCGGTGACGTATTCGGCCATGATCACTTCGGAGTCGTCATGGCGGAAGTCCTGCGGCTCCGGTGCGACGCCGCCGCCGGTGCGGTAGAAGATCTCGTCCTCGCCGAGGGCCGGGCCGTCGTCGGTGTAGTCGATCTTGGTGACATGGCACTCGACGACACCCGGATCACCGAGTGTCGGGTCGTTCCGTCCGGACACGGCATAGGTGATCTTCGGTTCGTGGACCGAGACCCCGGCGCCCTCGAACATCCGGCGCCCCAGCGGCTTCGGCGGCGACGTCAGGTTCTTGTCCAGCACCCACAGTTCCGATTCCACGTGTCGGCTGACATCCCGATCCTTGAACTGTCGGGGTCCGATCAACAGGTAGTCGCCGGTGGACAAGATCAACACGCGCAGGAAGCTGTGGTGGTCGCCGAGATCGCGGGTCAGGTTGCGGACCTCGCCGGTGCCGACGTCGAGCTCGCAGGCGTCTCCGTAATTACGTTCGATGAAGGCGATCCGGCTGCCGTCGGCCGACCAGTAGGGTCGCTCGCCGTAGTCCAGGAGCTTGCTGTGGAAGGGCGGCGGGTCGTCCAGGACGTGCTTGACCTCGGCTGACGGGTTGGGCATCGGTGGCTCCCTTGCGGTGGACTGACGTGGACGGTTGGCGGTGCCTCGCACTCGGCGATCAGTCGCCGGGCCGCGGACTCAGGACGTAGTAGGGCCGGCGGTCCAGCCGTGGCGGATCCAGCCCGGGCGCCAAACCGACGGCTGCGGGGTTGTCCTCGTCGGCCGGCAGCTGGGCGATCAGGCGGTATTGGAGTTGGTAGCGGCCGGTCACTGCGCTGCCCGGAATCTCCGCCGAACGTTCCTGGGTGTTCCCGGGTGTGGGCAGCATGGCCGTCTCCGACCAGGACTGCGACTGATCGACTTCGCGATACCGGAGGACGAGCCGGATGCGTGGGTCGCTCACGGTTGCTGCGAGCCGGACCGGCCGACCGGCGACGCATCCGTTCGGTGGCTGGTGATCGATCGCCGCCGGCAGCGAGACCCACGGTCGCGCAGCCTGCTGCCCGGTCGAGCAGTCGCAGGTGTTGCCGTGGGCAGCAATTCCGGCCAGGTCCTCCTCGATCGCCGGGAGTCGATCTCGCCAATGGCCGCGCTGATACGGCATCTGTCCGAACGGCAGATCGTCTCGGTAGGCTCCGGCGGCTGCCGAAAGATCGCGCCAGTGGTCCCGTGCTGCTTGGTAGTGGCGCAGGCAGTCCTCAAGATCATCGGCGCTCGCCGTTCGCCGGTGAAGCGCCCAGCTGACGGCAGCCCGCAGCTTGTCGGCAAAAGATTCGCCGAGGCCGGCGGCGATCTCGGCGTCGATCATCAGCCGCTCCAGCTCCGCAGGATCGGACGAAACGTCGGCGGCCGACCGCGCCTTCTCGATGTGGCTGCGTGCCGAGGACGCCAGCTGGTCCAGCCACGCGGCGACCTCGATCGGGGTGTGCCGCGGCAGCACCGCTCCCTCGAGCAGGGCCGCCGCGTAGTCCTCGGGTGAGGCGAAGAGTTCGGGATCGAGCGGGCTGACGTGTCCGAAGGAGTAGGGCGGATCCATGTCGAACGTCGGGTCGAGATGCCAGCCCCGGTCGGCGAACGGGTTATCGGCCTGCGGCTCGAATTCGATCAGCGGCAGCGGGGTTTCCATCTCTGGCCAGTAGATGTTCCCGGCCACCGACGGGGCATGCGCGACGGTGATCAACGGCAGGATCCGTCCCGCGTTGGCCGAGGCCGCCTGCACGTCAACTGCTGCGTCACCGAAGCGGGACTGATACCAGCGGAGCCAGCCGGAGCTGTCACTGTCGGGGTTGTACGCCGCTCGGCCGCTCACCCGGAACCACGGCGCGTACTTGCGCCAGGTCTCCACTCCGTCCAGTTCGATTCGCTCGTCACCGTAGAGGCCACGTTCGCGGATCGGCCGGCCGGGCAGGGGATTCTCGGCGGAGTCCTTCTTGCCGAGGAAGGTCAGGGCGTCGAACCATTCGACGCCGCGAGACCCGGCGAACGTTGCGTTCCGGGCGATCCCGGCGGCGGTGACCGGGTCGGGTGTGCACAGCACCCGTTGCGTTCCGGGCCAGACGCGGTGCAGCAGCTGGTAGCCGGCATCGACGCGGGCGAAGTCGGCGTAGCCGTAGCGGGTGAAGCTGCGTTGCCGGGTGACGTCGGCACCGGACCGGCCGCCGCCTTCAGCGGCCAGGTCGGAGTCCGGGCGGGCCCGGCGATGCCCGTTGAACTCTCGGGCGCGGATGCCGGCCTGGTGGTAGGGCAGCCCCATGTGCTCGCCCCAGTACTTGGTGGACAGGGTCAGTGGACCGTCGGCCGACTTCAGTGCACGGAGCAGGTCGTCGTTGATGCCCTTGGCATGGGCGTCGATGCTGATCTCGCGGTCGACCTCGGCAACTGCTGCCATCATCTCGGCCCAGAAGGCGTGCGTGGGCTCGGGAACTCCGCCTTCGAAGTGCACCCGGAAGGTCAGTGTGCTGATCTCCGGGACCTCGTCGAGGAGCAGCTTCAGGGCATCAGCGCAGTAGCGCGCATGGTCGGTGTCGGGCAGTCCGGTGACAAGCCAGCGTTCGGTCGCCACCTTCGGCTCGAGTCGCGGGGCATGGTTCCACAGACCGAGTCCGAATTCGATGCCGCGCGCAGCGGCGGCCCGGGCGGCGTACTGGATGGCGGCGAGATTCTCCTTCTGCTGCTGCGGCTCCAGACCGGTGACCGATACCTGGTGTCCGGGCACATCGAGGACGAACGGATACAGGAAGCACAGGTCGTTGTCGACGACACGCTTGTCGATCAAGAAGTCGTAGCCGAGTCCGAACGCGATCGTGAACCGGTTGAAGCGGTGGGTCGCCAACTCGGTGAGATACTCGTCCCAGAAGGAATGATCATGCAACCAGCCGCTGTCGAACCGGTGCGATGCGTACAGCCGGGTGATGCTGCGGGTCGGCACCCGTGGTCGTTCGTACCGGGTGCGGATGGCCGCCAGTGCCGCCGCGAGTTCGCCGGTGTGTTCGATGACGTCGGCGATGTCGCGCAAGGCATAGGTCAGTCCCCTGCTGTCGGCGGCGCCGACCAGGACCTCCGTACCGTCGTCGGACGGTCGGGTCGCGATGGCGAACGCCTCGGGGGAGAACCGATCCGGCGCTTCCGCCCGTGAGACCAGGTCGGACCAGCTCCGACTCCCGGGGCGGCAGATGATCAGCTGCAGCCGTGCGTCCTCGGCCGATCCGCGCGCCGTCACCGCGTCCGCGACCGTGTCGGCCGCCCACTCGACGGGCGCCCAGCCCGATCCCCAGGTGTCGACGGCCGCGGAGTCTTCGACCGTGATCACGCGAACCTCCTTGCTGATTGGCCGTCCAGGTTGCCGGTCTCCGGTACGCCGAGCTCGAAGACACCGGCCAGCTCGAGGTCCTCGCTGTGATGGCAGGCGGCTCCGTGCCCTGCTGCCAGGTCGCGGAGCGGCGGCACGTTGTCGGTGCAGGCCTTGCCGTCGGCATAGATGCAGCGGGTGTGGAAGAAGCAGCCGGACGGTGGGTTGGCGGGATCGGGGAAGTCGTCGGACAGTCTGATCCGTCGGCTGGTGTCCCTGAGCTTGGGATCCGGACGTGGTACGGCCGACAGCAGTGCTTCGGTGTACGGATGCTGCGGATTGCGGTAGATCTTGTCCGTTTCGGCGATCTCCACGATCTTGCCCAGGTACATCACCGCAACCCGATCGCAGATGCTCTCCACCACCGACATGTCATGGGAGATGAAGAGATAGGTGTGGCCCAGCTCCTCCTGCAGATCGCGCAGCAGGTTGAGGACCTGCGCCCGGACCGACACGTCGAGCGCCGAGACGGCCTCGTCGGCGACGACCAGTCGTGGATTGGTGATCAACGCCCGCGCGATGTTGACCCGCTGCCGCTGTCCACCGGAGAAGGCGTGCGGATACCGGTTCGCCAGGCTCGGGGACAGGCCGACGCGTCGCAGCATCTCCGCGACCCGATCTTCCAGTTCCGATCCGTGCGCCAACCCCGAAGCCTTCAGCGGGTCGCCGACGATCTGGGCGATGGTCATCCGCGGGTTGAGGGCCGAGAACGGGTCCTGGAACACCTCGCGGATCTGGCGCTGATAGGGCCGGAGTTCCGCGGTCGACATCGGTGCCAGGTCCACCGTCGACCCGTCGACGGTCCGGTAGATCAGCTTGCCGTCCGACGGTTGCTCGCTGCGGACGATGCACCGGCCGAGTGTCGTCTTACCGCAGCCCGATTCGCCGACCAGCCCGAGTACCTCACCGGGCCGTACGTCCAGGTCGATGCCGTTCACCGCATGCACCCAGCCGGTTCGGCGGGACAGGATGCCGCGACCACGGATCGGGTACCGCATGGCCAGCTCTTCGATCTTGAGGATCGGTTCCTGCACCGTCGCCTCGGCCGACGGCGCCTCCGGGGTGGTGATCATCTGCTCACCTCATTCGCGGGTTCGGTTTCGGCCAGGAACTCCGGATCGTTGAGCACGCAGCGCGAACGGCGCCGCTCACCGAGCCAGACCGTCGGCGGGTCGACCCGATCGCAGACCCCTTCGACCGCTTCCGGGCACCGTGGATGGAACGGACATCCCTGCGGATAGTTGAACGGATGCGGCACCTGCCCCTGGATCGCGGACAGCCGTTGCCGTGCCCCGGCCCCCATCCGCGGGATCGACGCCAGCAATGCTCGGGTGTAGGGATGCTGCGGATGCTCGAAGACCTCGTCGACGGGCCCTTGCTCGACAACGGTGCCGAGGTACATCACCACCACCTCGTCGGCGATCTCGGCCACCACTCCGAGGTCATGGGTGATGAACATCATCGCCATGTCGCTGTCCTGCTGCAGGTCGCGGAGCAGATCGAGGATCCGCGCCTGGGTGGTGACATCGAGTGCTGTGGTCGGCTCGTCGGCGATCAGCAGCTTCGGATTGCAGGACAGGGCGATGGCGATCATCACCCGTTGGCACATGCCACCGGAGAGCTGGAAGGAATAGGCGTCCATCGTGTGCTTGGGGCGCGGGATGCCGACCTGGGCCAACAGGTCCAGCGCCCGATCGGTGGCGGCGGCCTTGCTCACCGGGGTATGCAGTCGGATGACTTCGATCAACTGGTTGCCGATCGTGTACATCGGCGACAGGGAGGCCATCGGCTCCTGGAAGATCATCGCGATCTCGCCGCCGCGGATCTCCCGCAGGTGATCACCGGCCGGATCCAGCGCAACGAGGTCGACGCCCGAGTCGTCCGTTGCTTGTTCGTCGGCGTCCGTCGACTTCCGTGACCGGCGCGGTCGCTTTGATCGTTCGGCCGAGGAGATCGCAGCTGCTGACCGCCACCAGATCCTTCCGCCGGTGATCCGGCCGGGTCTGTCGATCAGTTGCAGGATCGACCGTGCTGTGATGCTCTTGCCGCAGCCGGACTCACCGACGACGCAGACGGTTTTGCCTGCGGGGACGCTGAAGCTGACGCCGTCGACGGCTCGGACGACCCCGTCGTCGAATCGGAATTGGGTGTACAGGTCCTCGACCTCGAGGAGATCCGCGGTGGAAATGATGTGCTCCTTGGAGGCGTCTATTGCTTGTACGGATCGGCGGCGTCCCGAAGCCCGTCACCGACGAAGTTGAGCGACAGCACGGCGATGACCACCATCAGGCCGGGCAACATCAGCCACGGCGCCGAGGCGACGACCCGGACGTTCTGCGCCTCTTGCAGCAGAACACCCCAACTCACCACCGGAGGCAGCAGCCCGAGCCCGAGGAACGACAGCGCCGTCTCGGCCAAGATCATCGCCGGGATCGACAGGGTCAACGACGCGATCAGGTGTGAGGTGAACAGCGGCAGCATGTGCCGGAAGATCAACCGTGGCGGTCTGTTCCCGTCCAGTCGGGCCGCGGTGACGAAGTCCTCCTCACGCAGGGACAGAAATCGTCCGCGGGTGACCCGGGCCAGCTCGGTCCAGGCGAACAGCGCCAGGATCGCGGTGATCGCGAAGTAGCGGTTGATCGGTCCCCAACCCGGAGGTAGTGCAGCAGCCAGTCCCAGCCAGAGCGGCAGGGTCGGGACCGACATGAACAGCTCGACGAGTCGCTGGATCAGCAGATCCAGCTTGCCGCCGGCATAGCCGGAGATGCCGCCCATCAGGACGCCGAGGAAGAAGGCGATGGTGACGCCGACGAGCCCGATGGTCATCGAGATCCGGGTCCCGAAGACGATCCGGGAGAACTGATCACGGCCGTTGCGGTCGGAGCCGAGCAGATACATCGGTCGGCTGTCGTCGACGGGGCCGATCAGATGGACATTGGTGTTGATCAGACCGAAGAGCCGATAGCTGTCCGCCGATCTGTCGAACAGTCGCACCGGGATCTTCTTGGAGCGGTCGACGGTGTATTGCACCGCCAGCGACTCCTTGTCCACCGATTGCTTGAAGTCGTAGACATACAGGCCGATCTGGGTGCTGCCGGAGCTGTTGTCGATCAGGTGCAGTCGCTGAGGGGGCGCGTACGGGTACTGCTCGTGGAACATCGTGGTGCTGAACGGTGCCAAGAACTCGGCGAAGATCACTGTGAGGTACAGCAGCACGGTGACGATCGCGCCGGCCATCGCCAACCGATGCCGACGAAACGCTCGCCAGACGAGCTGGGACTGGCTGGCGGTCGAGACCTTTTCGTCAATGTCGGCTGCCGTTTCGGCGGGCGGGCTCGCCGGCTCCAGCGGCTGGCCCGGGTGGACGGCGGCTACTACGCGATCAACCATGCTGTCACCTCGCCATCCGGAGCCGCACCCGTGGGTCGAGCCAGGCCAGAGCAAAATCCGACAGCAGGGTTCCGATCACCGTCAGCAGGCTTGTCACGAGGATGATCGATCCGGCGAGGTACATGTCCTGACTGGTCAGCGAGCTCAGCAACACTGGCCCGGTCGTCGGCAGCGACAACACCTGGGCGACGATCACCTCGCCGGCGACCAACGCCGGCAGCACCCAGCCGATCGTGGAGATGAACGGATTGAGCGCCACCCGCAGCAGATACTTCAAGATCAACTTTCGTTCCGGGACACCACGGGCTCGTGCCGCGACGACGTACGGCCGGCGTAACTCGTCGAGCAGGTTGGCACGGAGGATCCGAATCAGGCCGGCCGTGCCGGCGCTCCCGAGCACGATGATCGGCACCCAGAGATGGGAGAACAGATCCAGTAACTTGCCCAGATTCCATCGCGCGTCGACGTAGTCGGGTGAGAACAGTCCGCCGACGCTCTGCCCGAAGTACCGGTAGCCGATGTACATCAGCACCAGGGCGATCATGAAGTTCGGCACGGCCAGCCCGAGGAAGCCGATCGTGGTGGCGATGTAGTCCCCGACCTTGTACTGCCGGACCGCCGAGTACAGGCCGACCGGCAACGCCACGATCCAGGAGAACATCAAGGTGCAGAACGAGATCACGATGGTCAGCGGAAGGCGCTGGGCCAACACACTGGAGACCGAACGGTTCAACTGGAAGGACTCGCCGAAGTCGCCGGTGAGCACGCCACCGATCCACTTGAAGTACTGCACCCACAGCGGAGAATCGAGCCCGTAGCGCAACTGCAGTGCGGCGATCCGGGACTGATCGACGTCGCCGCCCTGAGAACGCATCTGCGCGATGATCGTGGTCAGATAGTCCCCGGGTGGCAGCGAGATGATCACGAACGACGCGATGCTGATCAAGAACAGAGTCGGGATCATGAACAGCAGCCGACGGGCGATATAAGCAATCACGACTGCGGATCCAGGTAGTAGGCGGTGACGTTGGTGACCGCCGGATACGGCGCCTTGAAGGACAACCACATCTGATCATCACCGGGCACGTTGTGGGTCCGGTCGGACACGATGCAGAACGGGTCGCCGGGCAGCGAGACACCCATCGTCCAGAACTCATCCTTGGCGATCTCGCTGATCTCCTTCAGCGCCGCGTACTGAGTCTTTTGGTCCGCAGAACCGATCACCTTTTCGCGATAGATCGACATCTGCTTCTGCATCGCTTCCGGTGGCGCCTCGCGCGGGCTGCCACCCTCGTACCAGTTCGACCACAGCGGCGCGTAGGACGAACCGCCGGTAGCGAACAGCCAGCGGGGATCGGCCACCAGGTCGACGTAGCCGAGCTCGCCCTTGTCCAGCGTGCAGTCGTAGTCGTTGGCCGTCAGACGTTCCGACACCAGTTCCGGGCTGGCGGTATCGATCCGCAGCTCGATTCCGACCTTCGCCCACGTTGCCTTGATGAACTGCAGTGCGTCGATCATGTCGGGGTAGCGGGCCTGGCAGAGGATCGAGATGACGATCGGTTTGCCGTCCTCACCGATCAGCTTGCCCGCGGAGTTCTTCTTCTCATAGCCTGCAGTCGCCAGGTGTTGGGCGGCCTTGTCGAGATCGAACTGCGTGTACTGGGTGCCGAACTCGTCGCCGGTGTAGAAGGGCACCTCCGGCCGTGGCGCGGTCTGCCACGGTCGGCCCTGGCGCTGATAGACCAGGTTGATGATCTGCTGGCGATCGATCGCGTAGGACAGCCCGATCCGGAAGTCCTTGTTCCGGTACATCGCCCGCTTGGCTGAATCCTTGCTGGTCAGGTTGAGGCAGATGCCGATCGAGTTGTGATTGGAGTCCTTCACACCGACCAACTTGTACTTTCCGGTCTCCTGCCCACCGCTGAGCACCGGTCGGTTCTTGGGAATCGTCACCTCCTGCCGCATGTAGAGGTCGACATCACCGTTGGCGGCCGACAGCAGCAGCGGGTTCGGCTCGTTGAAGAAGGTGAACGCCACCTCGTCGACGTACGGCAACTGACTGCCGTCGGTGTCGACCTTCCAGTAGTAGGGATTGCGCTCCCACAGCTGGCGTCCACCGTCCCCGTGCGGGTTCTTCGGCACCCAGGCGCTCACGACCGGCAGATCGACATTCTCCAGTTGGTCGATCTTGGCCAGGAAGGTCTCGCTCCAGTCCTTCGGAAGATCCGGATTGAACTTCTTGTGGAACTTCTTCAGGTAGTGCTGCGGCAGCAACCAGAACGGCGGACCGTGCGGTGTCAGCTGCTGCAGGAACAGCGCCTGCGGGGACGGGAAGGTGAAGGTGACCTTCAGCGGCCCGTCGGCGGTCACCTTGACCGGCTCGTCGCCGATCTTGAGCGCGCTCGGGATGACCGGCGTGAGTTCCTTCTGCAGCAGGACATTCTCGTACCACCAGGTCAGGTCCTCCGAGGTGAACGGCTCGCCGTCGCTCCAGCGCATCCCCTCGCGCAGGTGGAAGACGTAGACCCGACCGTTTTCGAGCACCTCGAACTTCTCGGCGACGTTCTCGATGATCTTGCTGTAGGTCGGATCCCAGGTGACCAGATGATCATTGGTCACCGTCATCCAGAGCCAGCTCGGGTCGGTGCTCTCCAACACGGTGCGGAGCGTGCCGCCGTAGATGCCCACCTTCTGCAGCGGTGTGATCACCCGCGGGTTCTTCGGCAGCCGTTCGGCGACGGCGGGAAGGTCGCCCGACTTGACCTTCGCGGCCAACATCGGTGCTTCCTTGCCCTTGGCCTGTTTCGGCCCGTCGTCGGTGCCTCGGTCCGGATCGGTGGAGAAGAAACTACAGCCACTCAACGCAGCGAGGCCGGTGACGGATGCAGACCCCAACAGGATCTGGCGACGCGACACGGACATGGACATCGCTACCACCTTTCATCATCGTAAGGTGACTCTCACTCTAATGGAGAACTCCGCCTAGTGAGAGAAAACTTTCAGTTAGCGGAGCCCGAAGATCCCTGACCACCAGGACCCTGAGTCTGTCGAAGGGCCCCGAACTTGCCGAAGGGCTGCTTCTCGTAACCGACGCCGATCCGCAGCCCCCGCCCGCGACCTCAACCGGCCGCGGGCATCACGACGTAGTAGGGCTGATTGGCCAACGCGTCATCGAAGGCCGGATCCAGCGCCACCGCCCCACCCTCGTGCTCGACGGTGAAGCTGTACATCAGTGGATAGCTGGAATCGCTGTAGTCGGCGGGAATCTCGGCCCGATAGCCGTCCCCGGATCGCTGCATCTCGACCGACTGCCAGTGCTCGGCCTGGTTGACGTGCCGGAAGTTCAGCACAATCTTCTTGACCGGCGCGGTCACCGAGACGTCGAGCGCGACCGGCTTGCCGCGATCGAACGCGTCCGGTGCCGTGTGTACAACTCCGGTTTGTGACGGCCGCGACGGCACCGACGATGTGAACGTCTTGGTGCTGTCCTCGGCTGCCGCGCGGAGCTCGTTGCCCATGGCATCGACGTCGGCCTCCAGCGCCGGCCTACGGTCGGTCCAGCTGCCGTGCTCGCTGCGCTCCGGACCGAAGCGCAGGTTGGCCTGGTAGACGCCTTCGACCAGATCGCCGATCTCGGCCCAGACGTCGCGGGCGATCTTCGACTGGTCGTACGCCCGGCTCAGCCGACTCCGATCACCGGTGCGTTGCCAGAGGGCGTAGTCGGCTGCAGAGCGGAACTTCGCCGCGAAGAAGCGCCCCAGGCGCAGCAGCACTTCGACGTCGATCGCGGTCCGACGCAGCTGCGGCGAGGCATCGGTGGCGGCGGACAACTCGGCGGCCCCGGCGGCCGCTTCGTCGACGAAGCGCTGGAGCCAGTCGGCGACCTCCACGGGGGTGTAGCGGCCGTCGAGTCGGCCGGCGATCACGTCGTCGGCCCACTCGTTGATGATGTAGAAGGTCTGCGGGTCGAACGGGCTCACAGTCCCCCACATCGGCGGTGCCTCGGTGTCGCTGCCGTGGTGCGACGGGTAGGCGCCTTCGGTGACCGGGAGGTTGGTGTAGACCTCGGGCCAGTTGCCGTTGTTGGAGCCACCGACACCATGCACGACCGTGATCAGCGGCAGGATCCGGCTGAGCGGTGCGAGCGTGCGTTCGACGGTCTCTGCATACGTGCCGTACGCCTGGTTGAGGTAGCCCTCCCACTCCCTGCGCGGCGCCTCGGGGTTGTAGAGCTTCCGGCCCCACACGCGATAGGTGTAGGCGTACTTGGTCCAGTCCCGCAGCCCGAGCTTGAGCTCGGGATCGATGTACGGGTCACGACGTCCTGGCGCGCCGGATCCCTTGCGTCCCTTGAAGAACAGCGGCTCGCAGATGTCCACGCCGAGTGCTCCGGCGAAGGTCGACAGCCGGCCGTAGCCGGCGGCATGCTCCGGGTCGCCCCACAGCAGCAGCTTCTGGGTGCCGGGCCAGACCCGGAAGATCAGATCGGCGCGACGATCCGAGCCGAGGAAGTCGGCATACCCGTAGCGGGTGAACCGGCGCGCGAACTCGGTGACCGAGGTCAGCTCCTTGCCGGGCGGTACCGGCTTGGACTCTTCGAGCCGGCGGATGGCTGCCTGATGGTAGGGCAGCCCCTGGTGTTCGGCCCAGTACTTCGCACCGAGGACGGGCTGCAGCCCCGGCTTGTTGACCGCGTCGAGGAGCGCGTCGTCGACACCCTTGGCGTGCATGTCGACCTGTAGTTCCTTGCCGCTTTGGGAAAGAGCCTCGAAGACCGGGTCCCAGAATTTCTCGTGCCCCTCGTCGGGGATGCCGCCCTCGTAGTGCACACGGAAGCTGAACCCGTCGATCTCCGGGCAGACGCGGAGCAGTTCGGAGATCGCGGCCGCGGAGTAGTCCGCGTGCGTTTCCGGGGTTAGCCCGGTGATCGGGAATCGGTGGACCGAGTTGCGGCCGTAGTCGTAGGCGTGGTTCCACAAGCCCAGCTGGAAGTCCATCCCACGCCGCTTGGTCTCCCGGGCGATGAACTGGAGCATCCGCAGATTGGTCTCCCGCTCCTCGACGGAGACACCTTCGGCGGCGACGTTCCAGCCGGGAACGTCCAGCAAGAACGGGTAGGCGAAGCAGAGGTAATTGTCGGTGGCGCCGTTGCGATCGGCGCCGTAGTTGTACTGCATCCCGAGCGCCAGGTGGAAGCGGCTGAAGCGCGCCTGGGCGATCCAGTCCAGATACTCCGCCCAGAACTCTTTCGAGGTGAACCACGGCAGGTCTTCGTCCACGCTGGAGAACGACCGCATGATCCCCCGCACCGGCATCGTGGTCGACGAGGCAACGCCGTCCAGACCCTCGAGCGCGCCGCTCAGGTCTCCGGCGATCTCGACCTCATCGGCCAGCCCGACCAGGGCGTACGAAGCGCCCACGACGTCGGTCGCCTTGATCTCCAGCCCGTCGCCCGTCCGGACGTAGGAGTAGCCCTGAGTTCCTTGATCATCTTGTCGCAGGACCACTGACGAGGCGCCCGCGGGCGACTCCCCCACAGCAACACGTTGTACGTCTCCGCCCGACCGATCGCGGAGCAGATCCAGAGCCCAGTCGACGGGCGGCCCCTCCAGTTCCGGATCTACCTGCACTCCGACCACGAGCATGCTGTCGTCCATGACGCCTTCCAGATAGTGGAGATCGTTGCTCATATAATGGAGTAGTTGGAACGGGTCCGCAATCGTTTGGACAAGATTCCGGTGAAAGCCTGAGCTTGTCGGGCGCTCCGCGCGCCCGTGCCGGCGCCCACCTCGACCAACGAGCGCGGACCGCACGGTGTGCTAGCTTCACGCCCACATTGGCTTCGTCGCGGGCAGGAAGCCGACGAGACAGGGCGGAGGAGAATGGCATCCGTGACGAAGAGAGGCGGAGGCGTCCAATCGGTCGAGCGGGCCTTCGCGCTACTCGAGCTGATGGTGGAACGAGGCGATCAGTCCCTGACGGAGTTGGCGCAAGCGATGGACCTTCCGGTCCCGACCATCCACCGCTTCCTCCAGACCCTGGTCGGGTTGGGATATGCGAGGCAGCGCGATAACCGGCGATACGGTCTGGGTCTCGGGCTCGCTCGGCTGGCCAGCCCGGTCGGGACGGAGTTCTCCCCCATTGCGCAACCGCATCTCGCGAGCCTGGTGGCCGAGATCGGTGAGTCGGCCAATCTGGCGGTGCTCGACGGCAACATGGTCGTCTACGTCGCCCACGTCCCGTCCCCGCACGCGATGCGGCTGTTCACCGAGAACGGCCACCGCGCCCACACCCACGCGACCGGAGTCGGCAAAGCGATCCTGGCCCAGCTGCCGGAAGCGCACATCGATCGCATCCTCGACCGCGCCGGCATGCCGGCCGCGACCTCGCGAACCATCACCGACCGCGCCAAGCTGCACCGGGAGTTGGCCAAGATCAACCGCCAAGGGTACGCGACCGATGCCGGGGAGCAGGAGGACGGCGTCTTCTGTTACGCCGTCCCGGTCCTCGGGCTGCCCATCTCGATGGCCGTCTCCGTCTCGGGGCCGACGTTCCGGATGACCAAGGAGTTGGGTGCGAAGGCGATTCCTTTGTTGCAGGCCGAAGCCGAGGCACTCCGAAGGGACTTCGCCGGTCCTCTTTCCGACGTCACTTGACGGGTGCATTGCAGACAAGCGCACCTGGCCAGAGCTTGGCCGTGCTCGCATACTCAGCTCGGGGCGGTGCGGTGCGGTGCGGTGCGGTCCACCCTCGCACCACCAATTTCGGTGGCGTCTTCGTCGTGCCGCGGCTCGGCTCAGATCGCCTCGTCGAGCCGAGTCTATTGCCGGTCGGTGAGCCGGTCGGCGTCGCAGCCGAGGATATTTCTGATCTTGTAGAGCGGATCGTCCATGCGTGCCCGGTGGCGCTGTCGCGATCGAGCCCTGCTCGTTGAAGAACGCGCTTGTTTCACACGCCAACTCCAGGCCCGCCAGCAGAACCGATCCAGTCGGCCGAAACAAGGGACGTTGATCAAGACACGTCGCGTCGTCCGCGCCAGGCTGCGATCATCCCGCAGGCCGTAGCCCGACGGGTACGGCTCCGACTCCAACGTCACGAACAGCCGACCGCCGGCGGCGCGACCAATCTCAATCACGTGCGGCCCGTCCAGACCGGCCAACACGTCGCAACGGTCGCAGTGGCCGGTTCAGGCACGATCACCGAGCGTAGCCTCAGGCATCGTCGAGGTCCTTGAGGAACAGCTGCTTGGTCGCTCTGATCTTGAAGTCCTCGCCCCTCAACTCACCGCACCAACAACCCCCAGGCGTGTCACTCAGCGCCCACCGGAGCGATGAAGAGCCGCGATACGAGACCGTGAGCCCCGTCGCCGCGAAGCTGCTTGACTAGGTCTTTGGCCTAGCAAACTGAGCGTCGATCGACGGTGCCGTGTGCTTGGGCCAACTGATCTGAGGCGGATCGTTACTCTTGGAGTGATGCCGAGAACTTCCGCTGTCGGCCATCACGCACTCTCAAGCAATGCGTTAAACAGTTTGATCGGTGTGCGGTCGAGGACGTACGTGTCAGAAACCGTGATGTGTGACAGACCGCGCCCCCGCAGTTCAGTCACGGCTCGTCTCATGTTCGGATTCCAATGTGCGTCTTCATGTCGCCAAAGCGGATGGCCGATGACGACAGCGGCACCTTGGCCCTCTGGTGAAACGAGTGCTGGTAGCCCGTTGACCACATGTTGTTCGATTCGGAGGTGCGAGCCGTAACCGTGAGCGAAGCTCTGCATCAACGCAGCGGTTCGATCTGCCCAGTGGGACGGGTCGAGGCTTCTTCCGAGAACAAGGTCAACGACGTCCAGCCCGAGGCGCCAGTCCAGCGCCCAGTGATTGAAGCGATTCTCGTAGTTACGGAGGCAGCCCGGGCATGAGGAGGTGCAGGCTGTTCCGTGCGGGTCTTCACGGAGTCGTTGACCTGTATCTTCTCGGATTGAGGTGAGGAGCTTCCCAAACGTGGCCGGCTCGCCGAGTTCCAACGCATACCCAGCGCCGTTGTCGAGGGCATCGGCAAGGAACACCCGCGCTGAGACGGTGGTGCTGTTAAGTGCGGGCTGAAGTCCGACTTCAAGTTCCGACTGCTCAATGTCCAAGTACTCCTTAGCAGCGTTGCGGAGCAACTCAGCAAAGGAGAGTAATGCTCCTTTGCCCGCCGGACACGCCCAGGGCAGGGTGGCGACTGCCCCTTCTGGCAATGCCAGATCATCGAGGCCGAGCAGTAGCACATCGGTTCGACGGACTTCGCCGATCGCTGCTGAATCGAGGGCTTGCCCGCCAGTCCGCATGAACTCGGGAAGAGGGCGCCGATAGAGATCGCGATTCTGAGCAATCACCGACCCGTCCGACTGCCGGCTCAGATCGAATAGCTTGCGGTTGTTGTCGTTCACTGCTACGACCTCCGCTTGCTCGAGTAGTCGAAGTGAAATCCCGTGGAGCCTCGTTTCCTGCCCGAGCTCAGTGTTGGCGGAAAGCTCGGAGTAGCCGGCGTACATCGGCGTGATGTGCGAGTCGTCGTAGTCCGGCTGGCTATAGATCGTCCGGTAGCCTTCAGGCTGATAGAGCGAGAACGCCCTCATTTGTTCGCCGCAGACCGAACACCTGAGTGACTCGTCCGTAGGCCGAGTATCGAGGCTGCCACACTGTACCTGTACGCAACGGTGAATCGGGAAGGGTGCCCCGAGAGGATCTTTGGCTCGTGTACTTTTCCCGATGACGTTGTAGGCCGCAAAGCCCACCGCTAGGTGCTCTGCGCCATCCTTCACAACGACGGCTCCAGGAGCAAATGCCGTGATGGACATTCGAAGATCACGATCGGCGACTGTATGCCTGTCTACGTCGCCAGCACCACGGAGCTGTTTTGAATAGAGCGGTCGTACCCGCGTCGGGAAACCGAACATTGGGAGCACCCCGGCGTTTGCAAGCAACTCGCTGAGTTCGGCGTGCTGGAAGTACGGATTCCCGACGGCTTCGTCGATGTCGTTGGCGAGACCGTTTCGCGCCCAGTCATCGAGCTCGTCTGCATCGAGAGCCGTGTAGGCACTGAACCGTGCGCAGACGACGGGGACGTCATTGGATGCCTCGAGCCATGCGACGACCTCGGCTCTCCGTTGCGGCCAGTCTTGGGTTAAGCCGAACGTCCCGTGGATGCTGTCACTAGTGCGCCTCGGCGGATTCTGGGCTGTGAGGAATGCCCTGCGGAGCAGTTCGGCTGCGATCACTCGGCGGACAATCCGAGGCCGCGACAAGTCGATGAACGGCGGCGGAGGGTCGGCGGCGGTCATCTTCTCCGGGGCCTGGAAGTAGTAATCATCGTGGGCTCGGTCCCGCGAGACGGTGACCGCGAACGAGAACGGTTGACCTGAACGTCCGGCTCGACCGACCCGCTGTTGATAGTTGAACCGTTGAGGCGGCATGTTCGCCATCGCTACGGCTCTGAGCGATCCGATATCGACACCGACCTCCATTGTGGTTGTCACCGAAAGCAAATCCAGGGGGTCCGCCAGAGCGCTCTCGGCGGGTGCAGGAAGTGTCGCGCCCTTGAATAGGCGTTGCCGGGTCCGTTGGTCGTTGAGTCTGGTCTGACCGGTAAGCTCAGCGACCCTCATACGTCGAAGCGGTTGCGAGGCGAGCCATCCGTAGTAGTCGAACTCTTCGGACCATTCCGCCTCGTGGAGCACACCATTCGGGCATTCCTCATTGGTGCAGATGCCGGCCGAGGGATGCAGGTGCGTGGTTCCGCAGTTCTCGCAAACCCAGACCGTGTCGCCAGGCGTCCTGAGTTCCAGAGCGTCTTGACCAGTCTGGGTCTTTAGCGCCCAGGTCTCGTCGACGATGCCACTCCTGCGCAGAAACTCGCCGAGGTTCGCCGCCAGGGTCTGCCAGTCAATCTGATGTTTCGCGGCGACGCGCTTCAGGTAGGTGACGACAACCTTCGGCGTCGAATTTGATCGGGCTGAATATCCGCCCTCGAACCGCTTTGCAATCCCGAGGAGACGAATGACACTGGCCAGGACATCGCCTGCGGTCTCCGCCGAGATTCCCCAGCTATTGGGGGCGGGCGGCCGCGCTCGAACTACACCCAGTCGAGTGGATTCGAGGTCTCGTGAAGCTCGATCGAAAACTGCTTCGGCAACAGCCTTAGCGGTGAGTCGATAGCGATCTTGGCGGATCGGACGTGCCACGGCATCAGCCAGTGGCTCCCAGGCATGACGGACTGGAGGTTCGTAAGCACGGTACCAAGGGGCATCGCCCTCGCTTTCTGCAACGGATGGCCCTGGTCCAGCTGGGTTCACGCCGACTTCGAGCATCACCCGCTCGGCGGCGTGGATGAGTGTTGCCCACGGCAGGGATTCGGCCTCTCGCTCCGCAGCAGCGATCATCTCTTCGTCTGCTGAATCGGCTGCACCGAGACTTTCGAGCCGGATTTTGTCGAAGAGTTCCCGACGGCTGGCGCGCAGTTGCTCGCCCCGTCGGAGATCATCACCAGCGAGTTCACCGATGAGGAGCGCTCGGAGCAGCGGCACTGGGTTCTCGCGTCCGTGCAGAAGCTGCCGAACGACTTGCCGCACTTGGTCACGGAAGTTGTTGAGCGCAATCCCGGCTGCGATGCGTGCAGAGTCGTCCCTGCTGTCGGTGAAGACGATCGTCCTCGATTCCGCCGCGTCAGAGCCCAGGCTACGGAAAAGTTGGGACACCGCCATTTGGTTGAGCTGCGCGCGACCTGAAGTGTGTGCCCGGATTGGCGACCGGACGTTTCCGGCGAAGTACACAGCTGCGTCGTGGTTGTCCTGACTCCCACCGCAGCGAGGGCAGGCTTCCGGAAGCGCGGGCAGGGCCAGCCCACTGTCATCGCCCGCATTGTGGCTAAGAACCACCGCTGGGATGCCGTCAGGAAAACTGCCAAGGGTGAGCGAACCGAGTTTCGGATTCCAGGTTGCCGCACCGAAGTTGGTCTCGATCGTGGCCTGATTCTCGTCTATGTCGGCAGGGAGCTTGTGCCGGTTTGGGGCGTCGGGAACGGGCGAGCCGAGCCACAGCCATCGGTACTCGTCATCGTTCCTCCGGTAAACGAAGTCGCCGGAGTTCTCACCGGGCGTAACCGGAGTGGTGGACAGCACCACAGCGCCGCGACCGGGCCGCTCGACGACGTAACCGCCGAGGCTTACGTCGCCACACTCGAAGCAGTACAGGAGTTCAAGTACGCGTGCGCCACACTCAGCGCACGTGGACCGTGGCGTGTCATACATCCGACCGACTCGCCGTGGCTCTGAGCCGGTGCCACCAGGGCAACCGGGATCAGAGCAGGCCCAGAGCCCACGCATCCCTCGCATCATCACATGACCGCGGAACGGGATTGCGGGCTTGGCGACGTCGCCGAGACCGGCGAGCATCGCCCCCAGCGCCGTCGGTGCAAGTGGGTCGTCCGCGAAGAGGCGGGTCGCCACTGTGTCGATACGCGTTGCCTTCGGACGGCTATCGTCTTGGTTCATGCACGCTGCCGCAATGGTGTCCGCCCATCGATCCCTCGTCGCGACATCTCCAAGCTCGTTCGGCGAGATGCTCAACACCTCCGCCGCGGTTGGCTTCTCGCCAGAAACGAGTGATCGTGGCTGTCCCGGTTCGATTACGAAGGACGTACGGTCGACGCCGAAAAAGCGTTCTAGATACTCCAGACCCGAGTCGTCTCCGGGGAGTGAGGCGCTCGTCGCGATGATTCTGAATTGATCGGACGACGGCTCGAGTCCAAGCCGCGATGCGAGGTTTCGCACAACCATGCCGACTTCGGCACCGGTGCTGCCGCGGTACAGGTGCAGTTCATCGACGACCAGGGTGAAAACATGATCGGACGATTGCTGAAGCCAGCGTCGCGTCGACTCGAAGATTGGCTCCTCGACGTCGCGCATCAGCATCACGTTGAGCATCGAGTAGTTCGTTACTAAAACGTCGGGCGGAGTGGCGATCATGTCCCAGCGGGTGATGAGCTCGCCGGCGTAGGGGTCCTGGAACTGAGCAATGAGATCCGGGTCGTTGAACTCAGCAAGCTTGGCGTTCAAACGCGATAGATCACGCATGTCCCGGGCCGCATCTGCGGTCGCCGGCCCGGAAGCCTTTCCAGTCGGGATTCCACCTGAACCCGGCGTCGCACCAGTGTAGCGACCGAACCATAGATCAATCGGTGATTCCTGATTCCGGAGACCTCGCACAGCTCGTCGAAGCCGCGCAACTTGGTCTTCGACCAATGCGTTAGTCGGATAGAGGATCACCGATCGGACCGCCGCCGGGCTTGCGTCGACGGCTCGTGTCGGTCGCCAGTTATCAGCCTGCCGGCTCAGATCCCACCACTCGTGAATCGACGTGAGAGGTGTCCCCGTCCGCTTCTCGGCCACGATCCGGGTAAGGAGCGGAATCAGGAAGGACTCGGTCTTTCCAGAACCAGTGCCCGATGTTACAACGGGATTGTGAGAGATGCTCTTCGCGAAATGCGTCGCGAGCGCGGCCGCCTGATGCTTGCGCAGCATCACATCCGGGAGCTCGTCAGGGGTCACACCAAAGACTGCCCGGAGTACATCGCCGAGATCACGGGCGTCGACTCTCGCCTGCCTCGCGGCCTCGTCGACAGGTGCAACCCCATCGTAGGGAAGCACAGGCTCAAGCATGAGCGGTGCGAACAGGTTCCCTTGGCCTTCGAGTAGAAGACGCCGTCGCTCGTTGCTGAGCAGCTGGTCTCGTAAGGCATAGGCGGTATCGATATAGCGGAGGAACGCGTCTTGGAGCTCGTCGGCGATCTTCACTGGAGTTGGAAATGGCATGGTTCTCACCGACTTACTCGGTCGTAGATGATGTCCGCGATCTCTCGCGGCACTGATGGGTACTGAAGCATCCGGTGATTGACGATCTCTCGCGGCGCCCTGGCTGAGCAAAGAGCGAGCGCGCGCCCGTACAGCGCTGGCAGATCCGCGCCCAACGGCGTAACTACCGATCGACTGCGCGAATGGTAGCCAACCAAGGGATCACATGCCCACAGGTTTGCGATGTGTTTCACGATCTGCGCGTTGCCGAGTCCAATGGTTCCGTTCGCGATGTCGTCCGCTGTGCGGATCGCGTAAGTCGAGCCGAAATCTTTGAGTCGGTAGGCGCCGACTTTGACGAGTGACTCTGCCTGACGCCACGAGGCGGCAGACGTGTCCCAGAACTCCGCCGACCTGTGTGTCGGCACGATGACACGCTTGAGTGATTTCGCCACATCGCTAAGTGCAGGGAGCGCCTCAGCGATGTCCTTCGCTGGCGAAGCATCAAGCACGGTAAACCCCGCTTCCATCAAGGTCGAGACCGGTAACGTGCCGCAGACCTCGACGCGGGAGAGTTCAGCGTCAACTGTCGCAGCGACTTCGGCGTAGCCATCGAGCAACCCCTTGAGCCGATCCAGCAGTGCACCGGAACGAGATCCGATGAGAACCCACCGATCGTCATCGGTCGGCACAAGAGTTGCCGTGTTTACAGCCCACTCCGTCACCTGGTGATAGGCGTCTCTAGCAACGTCGACATGCCCGACGACCTCAAGCCGCCGGAGGAAGGAGTCGGCGAACAGGCCGGAGCCTTCAATCTGAGCGGCGATCCGCTCGAATGTCCCGAGCGATCCGGTCCCGACATGATTCACCGCATCAAACGCGACCTCAAAGTCTGGCTCAGCCGACTCGGTCACCGGCGGGATCTTCGGAAGAACGACGGCTTTGGCTGCGGCATCCTTCTTCTTCGCAGCCCAGGGAGTGCCGGCGAAACGTCGCACGAGACCGCAGCCTGTGCATTCGCCTTCAATGCTCCGCGTAGGTGTTTGGCCCGCGAGCACGGGGGGAAGGAGGAACCTGTGCTTCCCGGTGACTAGACACGAGTCGCTCGCCGTCGGGGTACCCACTCGCGTCTTCGCCGGCACCGCGGTGGACGGGCCTCGCTTCCTGGGCATGAACTCCGGCATGGGGGTTACAGCTTCGCCAACGAGCGAGTTGAGGCCAACGGTCCTCGCACCATTCACATGACTCGGCCACTTTGGAGGACCAGCGGTCAATGGCCAGCAAGGCGAGGAGTTAGGTGAGTAGACCAGGCGGATATCCACCTCCTCGACCCTGAACTGCGGGGTGCGCGAGGAACGCAGCCTGAGGAGCGCCGTCGATGACGGCTTCGACGCCTCGTCAACGGACATCGCAATGACATACTCACCGTCAGATAGACCACGACCTACGAGCGGAAGGACTGCAAGCTCGCCAGTCTGAACAGACTCAGCTACGACCATGGCTGGGTCGATTCGGGTGCCGCGGTATACGCGGATGTGGATCGAAGACCCCCCAGCGGCGACAGCGACAACTTCGGGAGGTTCCAATGTGGACCACTTGCGAAGCAGGCCGGGAAGCACGAAGCCTCCTCGCAGCGTCAGGCTCGTCCGCGCGCGCGGGGCGAGCGGTAGGAGATCGAGATGCACCTGCCCTGTAGGAGCGGAGACAATCTGGACATGCTGGTAGACCAGCCATCCTTCTGGGTTGCCGGGTAGGTCAGCGAGCTCTTGCCAGCCCGGCCGGGCGTGAGAGTTGAGATGTGCCTCGACGCGCTGGCGTGCATCGGACCTTGCTAAGACAACACTGTCCTCACCGAGCGATATGCGTTCGGCCTCGACAAACGCCCCTTGGAGGTCGTCCCACCGGAGCGGTGTTACGCGCTTCGGTCGGCGACCAAACGGTCGGCGGTCGTCCTCTCCGAACTCTCCCGCAAGCTGTTCGCCAATGAGAGAAGTCGCACTGACTCCCTCTACACCTGAGAGCCGCGTGGAACCACCCGGCCCGGAGATGGTCGGAACAATCGACTCCCCGTGCGCGAGCTGGAACCGAGCGCGGTCTGGCTCTTCTGACCGGTAAGGCAGCATCAAATTGAACTCAATCGACTTACGCGGGAAGGTCCGCAGGAAGGCCAGTAGACGCGTTGCGACAACGGGTCTTGCAGATGCGACCGCCTCGATCCCTGACCCGTCCCACGTTTCGAGTTCGAGACACGCGGCATCGACGATTCGCTGCCTGGCAGCCGGGACACGCCAGAGACTCGCGAGGTGCGAACTCAGAGGCAGGCTCGGATTTGCTGTTGCATAAGGTTCCATCGCGAGGCTCATGTCGTCTGGCGCGATACGCACACCGGGGGGCAGACCCTCGATCGCGAAGAGTTCGTGGAGACCGGCGCGATCATGCTGCCGGACAACCGCTTGCGACATCGGTAGCCCGATGAACGCATGTCCTCCGACCGCGTAGGCAGTCGGGATTCCTCGCTCGCCCTCCCATGCCTCCAGCCACGAGTTCAATGATCCCCACAGCAGATTGGCAATGCGACGGTAGTCGTTCTCGACTCTCTGGTGCTCGCTCGTGGGGACATGAAGCATCCGATGCAGCCTTGAGTAGTAGTTGTGGGCGGCAAGGTCCCCATCCGCTTGCATCTGCTCTGCGGCGATCGACAATACTACTAAGAGGGGGAGTGCCGGAGGTGTTTCGAGTGGCTGGCGTTGATGGTGTCGCGCAACCTCGGCCTGCCAATGAAACGGGGCAACCCCAGGCAAATTCAGTTGGAGCGATGACGTGGCGACGGACGCTAGCCCGGCAAGCGTCTGGTCCTCAACCTCCGCAGCTTCAAGCACAGCACGGATGGTCTCGGCGTCCGCCAACGCGTAGACGGGCCGGCCGGCTTTCGATGGATCGAACATGACGTCAGCGATCGCCTCGCTCACGCGTTCGTACTCGGAACCCACGGCAGTCTCCCTTGCACCACTCTGTTGGTCCCAAACCTAGCGAAGAACTCCGACATCGTGGGCGTCAACGGTCTCCGAATTTGTCGTGGCAGATTATGCGGCAGAGTGCCGACTGCTCTCCATACCTACTGAGGGCTGGTCAAGACCACAGAGGAGCGGCTCAGCGATCGCACGTACTACCTCGGCGTTGACAGCGTTGCCGAGCGCCTTATATGCGCGCAGATCGCCATCGGGAAGGGAGATCGGGCCCAGGCTCTGGAGCGCGGCGCACTCTGCCGGTGTCATATAGCGACGAATGCCGACAATATCTTTACCGAGGATCGGGACCTGGGTGTGCGTCATGGCGATGAGACTTGGAGCAGTGGAAGTCCGCTTTGCCCGGATACCCGAAGCTCGCACTTGCAGAACGTAGCTGTCAATCCGTCGTCGGCCGCCCTGCACGTTCCACTCGAACTTCTGAAGGCTCGACGAAAGATTCCACGGCTTCCACTCGTCGAGCCACGGATCGATCCATTTTATATTAGCCGAGTAGAACTGTCGGTTTTGGCGGATGAAGGCTTGTTTCCATGAGGGGAACTTGAGATCTGTCGTTCGACGCGCATGGCTCGGAAGGAGAACAGACTGATCGGCCTGCGTCAGCCCTTTCAGTTCGAACCCGAAACTGCCTAGGGCGTGATCCAAATCGCGCGGCCCTAGCTCCTTCCAGATCGCCGGGGGCGTGGCGTCCTCGTAGGGATACGTTGCCCGAAACTCCATTGACCATATAGGGAAAGACGGCAATTTCAACGACTTCGGAGCGCGCTTTAGAAAGTCGTCCCACATGTCAATGGCCTGCAATGTCTGAATCGGGATTTCTCGGACTGGCTTCGCCCGCCTATCCAAAACGCTGCCGATATCCGTCTTCTGCCGGGAGGGGGTCGGCCACTTATACCCACCGAGTCCATCGAGCGAACCTACGAAATACGCTCGTTCCCGAATCTGGGGCACGCCGAATTCGTGCGGCGAGTATTTGTGCACATCGACTGCGTAGCCGAGGTCTTCGAGTTCCTTACGAATAATGCCAAGAGTATCGCCGTTTTGGTGACGCAGTATGTTCGGCACGTTCTCAAGGATGAAGCGACGGGGTCGCTTCTCCTTCAGAATCGCAAGCACTTTGAAGAACAGCTTACCCTGAAGCGTGTGGCCGAATCCAAGTTGCTCACCGGCCTTCGAAAATGGCTGACAGGGAAAGCCCGCCGTAAGAACGTCATGCTCGGGAACCTCTTGAGCAATCGCTGCTTCGTCCTCCAAATCGTCGACGTCGCCCCAAGGCTGGATATCAAAATTGACCTTGTATAAAGCGTTCAGCGTTGCATCCCACTCGGCCGCGAACACGCCGACGCCGCCAAGCTGTCGCAACGCGACGTGGAAGCCCCCGAGCCCGGCGAACAGGTCGATGAACCGGAAGGCTGCCGCCTCGTCGGCCATGCGTGACTCCTCCCGTCAGAGGCCGCAACGATACTGCCATCTACCGACAGTTGATCGGATGCTCGCCGGCGGCTCCCGAGTAAACCGGAGAGCCATGACCAACGCAGCTCTTCGTCACCACTGACCTCTCGGCCGCGAACTGCTGCAGCACTGTCAGTCAGCGACACCATCGCTCTCACGGTTGTTTCCCGGGCACGGTGTTGGGAATCGCCCCCCTTAGATGCCGGGGAAGGCCACTTCGATTGCCTCTTTTAGGAGGGCTGCGCGTTCCCTGTCAAGCTGAATCGTCTGGCTTACCTTCGGCTTCGACATGCGAGCATCCGACCCGTACGTCGATATCTGGAGCCAGCGGATGCCACCGGCCTGGAGGACGCTCCACTGGGCGTCTGTCTCGGTCGGGTGTGGAGAGCTGTCCGAACTCGTTTGGGTGAAGGTGCGGATGCGGGCCATGTCTGAAAACTACTGGATGAGTTCGCTACGCGTACCTCGGAACAAGGGCGGCATCCTAAATCGATGCCGTTTGGGCCATTGCCCCGTGTCGTGGCAGCTGTCCAGAGACGACGTGGCACCAACCACAAGCTGCGGACCTTTTCGGGATCGCAACGGGTGGGGCGGCCGCCTTGGCGGAGCCCGTCGGGCCGTGCTCAGTTCGTTCTGACTGAGCCTCACTATATAGATCGATCACGGCAATGCCGGAGAACCCTGCGTGGCCGATTGCAGCCCCGCATCAAAATGGATAGCGTCCGCACCAAGTCCGCTTCGGCCCGACAGGCGCGTCTGCGACAAGCCTCCACCCGCTGCGGGAAGTCCGTCATGTCTTCCTGGGGTTTTCGTCGTGCCGCTCTTCCGCGGGTCCGTTCAGCATCTTCGATCCAAGATCGACAACGGTTCCCTGGTGCCCACCTTGTCCGAGCAGTATCGCCACCAGTTGGGTCGTTCGGTCCCCGACAGCGAGGCGCGGTCCTGGGCGCGCAGCCTCGACGTGCTGTCGGCTGACCTGCTCGAGGCCGGGCTCGGCTCGGTCGAAGCGCTGGTGGAGTATCAACTGCCGCTGACCAGCAAGCGGGCCGACGTCGTGCTCTGCGGGACGCACCCGTCGACGGGGCGGGATCAGTACGTGGTGGTCGAGCTCAAACAGTGGAGCCGTGTGCAGATGCTCGACGGCACGGACAACGTCTGCCTCTTGGAAGGCCTCGGCGAGCAGCTCCATCCGCTGGAGCAGGTCCGCACCTACTGCACCCACCTCACCGACTTCATCGGCACGTTGAGCGATGAGCCTGACGCCGTGTCAGGAGTCGCCTACCTCCACAACGCCACTGATCTCGATGTCGATGCGCTCTTCGAGTATCCGCAGGACGAGCTCGGCCGGCTGTTCACAGGACAGCGCCGCGGCGACTTTCACACGTTCCTCCAAAGCAGGCTCGACGGCAGCGCGGGTGTCGACGCGGCCGACCGCCTGCTGTCCTCGGCAGTGCGGCCGAGCAAGCAACTGCTCACCCTCGCAGCCGATGAGGTCCAGCAGAGGGAACAGTTCGTGCTCCTGGACGAGCAGCGAGTCGCGTACGAGCTGGTGATGCGCGCGGTCGACTCGTCCTACCGCGCCAACACCAAGGAAGTGATCATCGTGACCGGCGGGCCGGGCTCGGGCAAGAGCGTCATCGCGCTCTCCCTGCTCGGCGAGCTGTCCCGGCGCGGTCGGACCGTGCTGCACGCGACCGGTTCCAGTGCCTTCACCCAGACACTCCGCAAGGTGGCCGGCAACCGCGCGCCGCGGGTGAAGCAGATGTTCAAGTACTTCAACCAGTTCGTCGACGCCGAGCAGAACGGTCTGGACGTGTTGATCTGCGACGAGGCGCACCGCCTTCGCGAGACCTCGGCCAATCGGTACACCGCGGCGCATCTGCGGACCGGCAAGGCCCAGGTCGCCGAGCTGATCGACGCCGCCCGGGTGCCGGTCTTCCTCCTGGACGAGCATCAGGTCGTCCGTCCTGGCGAGCTCGGGACGGTCGCGGACATCAAGGCTGCCGCGACACAGGTCGGTCTCACGACTCGTGTCGTCGAGCTCGACGGGCAGTTCCGCTGCGGCGGTAGCCGGGCGTACGAGACCTGGGTGCTCCGACTGCTCGGACTTGCGCCAGGAGGGCCGGCACGTTGGGACGGCGACGAATCGTTCATCCTGCGTACCGCTGTTGGTCCGTCGGAACTGGAGAGTCTCCTGCGTAACCGCCTGGAGGCCGGATACGGCGCCCGCCTGGCAGCCGGTTTCTGCTGGCCCTGGAGCGACCCGATTCCTGGTGGTCTCAAGCTGGACGTGGAGATCGGCGACTGGCACAAGCCCTGGAACAACAAGAAGCAGACGTCGCACGCCGGTGCGCCCGGAACTCCCTTCTGGGCCAGCGATCCGGCTGGCTTCGAGCAGGTCGGCTGCGTCTACACCGCGCAGGGCTTCGAGTACGACTACGCCGGTGTGATCATGGGCCCGGATCTCGTCTGGCGGACCGATCGATGGGTTGCCCGGCCGGAGCACAGCCACGACACCGCCGCCAAGCGCGGCACACCCGAGCAGTTCGACAGGGCCGTTCGTAACACGTACAAGGTCCTGCTCACCCGCGGGATGATCGGCACAGCCGTCTACTCCACTGATCCGGAGACCCAGCACCTCCTCGACGAACTCATCCCGCAGCGTTAGGGCAGACTGAACGGATGGCTGATCTGATCGAGCTTCGCGACGGGATGCGTAGCTTCACCGAGGAGCGTGACTGGTCTCGGTTTCATGATCCGAAGTCGCTGATCCTGGCACTGGTCGGCGAAGTCGGCGAGCTCAGCGAGCTGTTCCAATGGCTGCCTGCCGAGACGGCGCAGGAGCTGGCCAACCGCGAGCCACTGCGGCCCCGCGCTGAGGAAGAGATCTCCGACATCTTGCTCTACCTCATCAGGCTGGCCGACGTCCTGGACATCGACCTCGGCGACGCCGCAGAACGCAAACTTGCGGCCTCATCACAGAAGCACACTCCTGGATCGCAGCCGCACAAGGTCATCCCGGGCTGAAGCGCCATGCCGAGTATCTCAACCGGCGCGGGAATCTCACGCTCTCTACTACTACGGCTACAACATCCCTGCATCGATCAAGGACTTCAGCGTAAAGTCGAGCACTACTGCGAGTCCGACATCGTTCTGACCCGACACCCCAGAGTGTGAAAGGCTTCGAACTCTCCCGGCTCGAGCTGGGGGATGATCTTGTCGGCCTTGTGCCGGAGCGACGGCACGACCGCGTCGCTGCCCAACCAGAATTCACCGAGCTCTGATCGGTGGACCGGGTAGCCGCTCGGTCAACCGTCGGCAGGTTCGAAGGACGCACCCGAGGGCAGCGGCCGCCCCCACAGCGCCTGGTGATACCTGTGCAAGGTAGCGCTTCCCCAGTCCGGGTCCTTGCCCGGTCAGGTATCCGTTCGGAAGTCGTACGTCGTGTCGATCATCGGCATCATTACCCTCCTCAGACTCAGACTTCGGTACAACTCTGTCAGCGGTCGACCGTTACGACTTGTAGCTCCCCGATCCGCAACTGCCGGGTTCGGGTCCCGTGCAACGTCTCGTCACCGACCAACGGCTCACCCTCGCCGTTGTCGATCACATAGTGCACCGTCCACTGCGTCGTCATCGACACCCTGTAGGTTCCGGTCTTCTGATATTTGTAACCACACGTCGGCGACGCAGCACCTGCCTCGACCTGCGGCGTCCACTCGGTCCCGTTGTTCGCACAGGTGAACGTGTTGCCGTCGCCAGGATTGATCGTGACCTTGCCCGGCTTCATCGACAACGACACCGTCATCCCGGCCAGCTTCTGCTTGGCCACCTTCGCCGACAGATCTCCACCCTCGGCCCAGAACCACAACGGATAACCCACCACCGAGTCCAATGGCTGACCGGTCACCTCGCTGCGCAGATGATGAACCGAGTAGTCCGGCCCTACGCGCGGAGTTGCCGGCTTCGTTGACAACGTCGCCTTGGCCTTCAGCCACACGTCTTCCTTCGTGATCTTGGGTGGGGGAGCCGGTGCAGCGCCACCGACCGGAGCCGGAGCCTGCGGCGCTGGGGCTGCCGGCGCCGGCTTGTCCGGCATGTCCATCAGCTGCGCTTCATACGTGGGATTGCACGAGTGCATCAAGTGCGCCAGCGTCTCGCCATCGACACAGTTGGCCTGCGCCGCTTCCGAGGCCTCCTGCTTCGCCCGTTCCGCCTGATTGTGTTTCAGAGCCTGAGCGACGAGATCCTCGTAGGTCGGACCTGTACGGACGCGCGGCTGACCGGTGGAGCTGGAACTCGATTGGGAAGATCCAGAGTCGCCGCTCTTCACTCGGTCGGTGCCCTGTGCAGTTTGCGTCGCTTCGACCTCGGCCTCGACCTTCTTCCTGGCGACACCTTCGACATCGTTGTCCTCGAACGAAAGAGAGTTCCCCCGCTCCTCGTCGTCATAAGTGTCCGCGAGCGCAGCGGAAGAAAGGCCGAGCTGAATCGACAGCGCCAGTGCGGCGGCACCAACCAGCGACCTCAGAGCGCGCTTCCTCAGAACTCGCACGCCTTGTCCTCGTCCGCCTGATTTGCCCGATAGACCCGCCAGGCGTCCGGTTCGCTCGCTCGCCGCTCCACGGACTCACCATCCTTCGTACGCATGTTGACGTCCAGCAGCTCCCACGAAAGCGGGCGACTCTGCGTCCCATTGGTGACGCTCGCCTTCCGTCCGTCGATGCAGGCGCGAAATGTCAATTCCGTGCGCTTCGAGCCGTTCGAAGAGGTCTCAGGGCCAACAGTGACTCTGACATTCGCCGACTTGATGTAAGACCCCTCCTTCCTGGCGGCCGCAAACGACTTCTGCAGCGCGTCACGCTCGGGGCCGTACGGATCCGTCATCGCGAGAAGCGACTTCGATGGGCCTGACTCGGGCTTCTTACCCTCCACGAGATGGAGCTTGTAGTAGGTCTTGAACTGCTCCTGCGCAGCATGGAGCATCATCTCGTTCTGGCTCACCGTAGGGCTCGGTGACGACGACGCCGAGGACGACGCCGCAGACGATCCGGGCGCGGACGGCGACTGCTTCGGCGTACCGCCGCCACCGTCACATCCGGCAGCGACCGTGAGGGTGAGCATCGCAACGACGGCACCACACAACAGACTCCGCCTCGGCATCAATCGTCTCCTCAGTCGTCGGCTCCGCCGCCCGCAGTCTACGAATACAGAGCCCAGCCACGTCAACGAGCTGTGGATAACCGCCCGACGACGTGCAACAGGCAGAAGTGCATGCGCTCTCCGCACGTAGGGTCGAGTTCGTGATGCCTGTTCAGATCTGCGGCGTTCCCTTGGGGATCGGTGAGCACGGCGCCGCGCAACCGCGGGCTCGAGGTCTCTGCTCATGAGCACGGCCGTCGACGTGTTGTTCGGGGTCCTCTACGGCGACTGCCTGGGCGCACCGTACGAGTTCCACAACGGTCCCGTCACCTCGCCCATCGCTGTCGGCCCGTCGGTGTTCGGGCACCCGGCCGGTCGTGGCACGGACGATACCGAGACGACCGTCGCGGTCGCCGAGGGCCTCATCGACGCCAGCCAGGACGGCCGCAGCACCACCACGGCGATCGCCGAACGGCTGCTGGCCTGGCACCGGACCAGTCCTCCCGACGTCGGCGGCACCACCGCGTCCGGCTTGGACGCGTTCGACCACTCGGGCGATCCCCGATCCGGAGCCGCCACGGAGCACAGTGTTGCCAACGGGTCGCTGATGCGTTCGGCGCCGTTTGCCGTGATGAACGGCGACGGCTCCGAGCTCGCCGTCGATTCCTCCCGCACCACCCACGCCCATCCGCAGGTGCTCGGTTGTGTTCGTGCCTACGTACGCATGCTGCAGATGATCATGAACGGTGCAGAACCAACAGCCATCCAGGTCGGTGATCTGGCCGAAGACGATCTTGATCTTCATCCCGAGCTGGAGCCTGCCGAAATCCCCTGCCCAGGGATCGGCTTCGCACCGTACGCTCTTGATCTTGCGGTCTGGTCGGCCACTGCTGCGACCGACTTCAGTAGCGGTATCGAAACGATCATCCGGCGCGGAGGAGACACCGACACCAACGGAGCGATCTGTGGCGCCGTCCTGGCTGCCCGCTTCGGCTTTCCGTCGGAATTGGTCTCGCCACTGGACGCTGAGCGGGTCGACGAGCTGACCCACCTCGGGCGACGTCTCGCAGTCCTCAATGCAGACCAGCTCCGACCCTGAGCCGACGCCGATCGCCGCGGCGACAACTCCCGTTCCTGGACGAGAGTTATCCACAGCTGCCTCCGCGCAACGCCGGATGACGATCCGAACCCCTTACGATCGAGCACGTAGCCGAGCAGAGGAGACGGAGATGAGTGACAGGACCGGCGAGTCGAACGGCAATCGGCCGCCCACCTCTGCCGCCGATCTGCTGACCCGACTGCTGGACCTCCTCGCGTCCGCAACGACCATGCAGGACCTTGATCATCGGGCCGTGGGGCAGGCCTTTGGGCTCAGCTCGGATGGTGGTCGCCGGCTTAACTACTTTGCCCAGCTGACCGATGTGTGGTTTTACAACGTTTTGGCGGACCCGGACTTCGCGCTCGGTCCGGTGTTGGAGGTGGAGTTCTTCGACGGCGAGGGCTCCGAGGCTGCCATGACCGACATCTGCGCAGTCGATCTTGATCAGTTCCGCTCACGGTTGACGACAGCCGGATACGCCTACAGGAAGGACTACGGCGAACACGGTGAAGTGATCGGCCACGAGTTCACCCGTGGACCTCTCGTCGTCAGCGTCGTCGCCCGCGGTGAGGCAGGCAGTCCTCCGGAGAAGGTCACGCACGACTGCGTACAGTCGGTCACCGTCCAGTGACATGATCACCAGAGCGCGGCTCTCCGATCGGGCGAGAGCAGTGATCGACGATTTCGCCAATCATCCCGGCGTGACGCCCGATCACGTCGGTTGTCTTCGCGCCGCCATCTATTCCTCACCCGCGCTGGCTCAGAACTTCGACAACGCCGTCAGGGGCGGCACTCTCGACCGCCTGAGGCCATTGCCTGAGTCGTCCTCGGCCGGGGGCACCTACGAAGCGACCCATCGTTCGATCAGCTTTCCCTTGAGCAAGCTCAACCGCGCGAACGTCGACGAGGCAACGTTCGTCCTCGGCCATGAGGTGCAACATGCGCTGAACCGCCGGGAGACGAGCCGAGCGGATCAGGCATTCTTCGACGACCTCGATCGATCGGCGCGCCATGATCAGGACTACACCCGTCCCATCGCACGGGTGGTCCGCGCTCATCGGCGTGACGAGGCGTCAGCGAACATCGCGGGCTGGAACGCGCTGGCCGATCGGCTGCGCCAACGTCACTCCGACCTGACACTGGAGATGATCAGGAACGCAGCACGGTGGAGATCCCTCGACTTCGTCGAACGCGATCGGACCACTCGGGAGCTGCGCCCTCGCGGGTCCTTGGTGATACTCGCAGATGGCCGGATCGACCCGACACCAACAAACGTCGAGGCGATGGCACGGGCCTATGTAGACCGATTGCCCGAGGCCACCAAACTCGGACACAACGGCAACTCCGACTACGCCAACCACTACGGAGCGTGGGCGATCAGTGTCGCCGCGCAGAAGCACACCACGCACCACCCCAGCAAGCCGTCACTTTCGATGCGTGTCGATCTTGAACAACTCCACCTGGATCGCAGCCTGCTCGAGCAAAATGGCGTCGATCTCGGGCAGCGGCGTCAACCGATCCCACTCGTCGACGCCACCGGGCACCCACCGACCGATCATCTCCTGCACCACACCGCCGCCAGCCACCGCTTCGTGCCGATCGCCGATCGTCCCGATCTGAACGGCACGTCGCCGGTCCCTGCGCGGCTGGCCCGACTGGGCTTTGCGTCCCGCCCTCAGCTCCGAACCGTCACCCAGATTGCAGCGACGGCGACTCGATCGCAGTGGCCGACCTCATTGCGGACGCAACGCGTCCGTTCGGACTTCGGCGCGAGGGACGGGCCGTGACGGCAGCACGACAGCCGCCGACGTCCTCTTTGGCGGCCGTCGGCCGGCTTGTTCCCTGGACGCCACAACAGTGACTGGTCGGACGAGACTTCAGCCGGGGCCGGCTTCGAGCCGTCCGGACACGCTCTAGCCTTGAGGATTCGACGACGATCAGGCCCAGTGTCAGGAGCACCGCATGGCAGATGTCTCGACGCCAGCCCAGACAAGCGCGCCAGCAGACGAGTCGAGCGAACCGGCCGGTCCGCCATGGTCGACGCTGCCGACCCACCGCCATTGGCTTCAGGCAGAGCGTGATCGGCTCCTCCGGTTCCATGAGCACCACGCTTTCGACGCCGCAGTCGGGTTCGCGCCCCTCGATGTCGCCGGCTCCCCGATCCGACGAGCGCCCCGTGATCTCTATCTGAACGCCCGGCTCGTTCACTGCTTCGCCATCGAGCACCTTCTCGGCCGGCCCGGAGCAGCCGCCATCGCTCAGCACGGGTTGCGGGCATTGCAGACCGTTTTCCACGACACCGAACACGGTGGCTGGTTCGCGGCAGTGAATCCCGACGGCACTCCTGCCGACACCTCCAAGTCGGCGTACGGGCATGCTTTCGTCGTCCTGGCTGCGGCATCAGCGACACAAGCCGGCCTGGTTGGTGGACGGGTACTTCTCGATGAGGCCCTGGCAACGATCGATGATCATCTGTGGCGCGAAGACGAAGGTGCCGTGATCGACTCCTGTCACCGCGACTGGACGATCGCCGAGCCCGAATACCGCGGCCAGAACGCCAACATGCATCTCACCGAGGCCTACATGGCCGCCGCCGAAGCAACCGACGACCACCAGCTCCGACGACGCGCAGAGGGCATCGCAACGAAGTTGATCAACCACCACGCACGAGAATGGCAATGGCGCGTTCCCGAGCATTTCGACCAAGACTGGAACGTGGTGCCGTCCTTCAACATCGACCGACCCCATGATCAGTTCCGCCCCTACGGAGCTCTCGTCGGACACTGGTTCGAGTGGGCCCGGCTCGTCCTCGCCCTGCATCAGTTGCCGAACTCCCGAGTGCCCTGGGCTCAAGAAGCAGCGATCGGGCTCTTCCAACGCGGCGTCACCGACGGCTGGGACCCGACCAACGGCGGCATCGTCTACAGCACCGACTTCACCGGCCGAGTCATCAACGCCGATCGCATGCACTGGGCGATCGCCGAAGGAGTGGGCGCCGCCGTGTTCCTGGCAGCGGCCACCGACGACCCGCAGTACGAGCACTGGTACCGAACCTTCTGGGATGAGATCGAGCACCACCTCATCGACCGCCGGCTTGGGTCCTGGCTGCACCAAACCGGCCCCGACGGTTCGTTCAAGGGCGATACCTGGCCCGGCAAACCAGATCTCTATCACGCCTGGCAAGCCACCCTCTACGCCTGCGCCAACCCATCCGTCGGACTCGCCGAGGCGGCAAGGACCGGACGGATGCACTGACCCGGATGCGAGGTACGAGTGCACGCGACACCGCTGCCGCCTCGACCTCTGTCGCCTCGATCTGGACCGTGTCGGTGCCGAGCAATCACAGCCGCGAGTAGGTCAAACGAAGCACTACCGAAGCTGAAGAGACTCCCGGTCCGAGCACCGGCGGCGGGCGCGCACGCGCGTCATACCTCGTCAACGCACGATTCCGGCAATCGGGATCACCCAGCGGAACAGACTTCACAACCCGACCCGATCCGCTTATCGTTCACCTGAACGATAACTCTCGGAGGTTGTGTGACCCCCTCGATCAGTCGTCGGAATGTTCTTCTCGGTGCGCTCGGCGGCGCGACGGCAACCGGGCTCAGTGCATGCGGAGCTCCGGCGCTCACGCTGCCCGAACGCGCGGCGACCGGGCCGGCCAGCAAGGGCGCCATGATGCGGATCGCTCGGCCGGCGGCCAGCGCGGCGGAGACCCTGGATCCGGCCAGCGGGCTGTCGGCGTACGAGTATCTGGGCGCTCTGTACAACCGGCTCGTCAAGCTCGATCGCAAGGGCAACACGGTTCCCGATCTTGCCGAGGAGTGGTCCCGTAACGCCGACGCGACGGTGTGGACGTTCAAGCTGCGCACCGGCATCAAATTCCACGACGGGCGACCGCTCACGTCCCGCGACGTCCGCTACACGATCCAACACATCCTCGATCCCGACGTCGCCTCGCCACAGGCCGGGACCTTGTCGTCCATCGACGAGACCACGGCTGTCGACCAGCACACCGTACGGGTCCGGCTGAAAGCGCCCAACGCGGAGTTCCCGTCGCTGCTGACCGCCTATCAGTGCTACGTGATTCCGGACGGCTCGGCCAAGACGATCGGTAAGACCGGCGTCGGCACCGGACCGTTCCGGCTGGTGTCGTTCACGCCTGCCGGGCCGGGCGCGGTGACGGTCAACGAGGACTACTTCGACGGACGACCCACCCTGGACAAGATCGAATTCTCCTCGATCCAGGACACCTCGGCCCGGGTCAATGCCCTGCTGGCGCACCAGGTCGATCTGATCTCGCAGACCAATCTGGACAACCCGACCGCCCGGGTCGTCGCCGACTCCCCGGGCACCACGGTGGCCCGAGTCGCCGACGCGCAGTGGTACACGATCCCGATGCTGGCCACCAGCAAGGAATTCAAGAATCCCCAGCTGCGCAAGGCGATGCAGCTGGCCTACGATCCGCGGGCGATCTTGGAGACCGCCCTCCAGGGAACCGGTACGCCCGGTTGGGACAACCCGGTGCCGCCCGAACTCGCGGCCCGCGCCGACGGACACCGAGAGTACGACCCTGACAAGGCACGCAGCATCCTGAAGAAGATCGGCCACGAGGGATTCAGCACCAAGCTCTACACCTCGGCCTACGAACCCAACTTCGCCGCGATCGCCGTCGCCTACGCCGATCAGGTCAAGCAGGCCGGCATCAAGCTCAAGATCACCAACGTCGCAGCCGACTCCTACTACACCCAGCAATGGATGCAAGTGCCGCTGATGGTCAGCTACTGGTTCACCGGCCGTCCGGTCGACCAACTGCTCAACCAGATCTTCCGGTCCGGGTCGAGCTACAACGAGTCGGCCTGGTCCAACAAGAGATTCGACAAGCTGCTGGACGAGGCCCGCGCCGACACCAACGACGACAGCCGGCTGGCCAAGTATCGCGACGCGCAGCAGTTGATCATCGCCGACGGCGCCGACCTGACCCCGATCTTCGGTGATCGGCTGGTCGGCATGTCCGACGACGTCGTCAACTACGACGAGTACGGCTTCGAATTCGACTATCTCCGTCTCGGGCTGCGGGAGGGCCGATGAAGCTCGTCCTGACCCGACTCGCGACCGCGGTGGTGACCCTGCTGCTGGCCTCGTTCTTCGTGTTCATGGCCGTCCAGGCCCTTCCCGGAGACGTCGCCGAACAGCTGCTCGGTCAGAACGCCACCCCGAAGGCCGTCGCCACGCTGCGTGGCCAGCTCGGTCTTGATCAGAATGTCTGGCTCCGTTATCTGGACTGGCTCGGCCACGCCGTTCGTGGCGACTTCGGGAAGTCTCTGGTCTCCGGTGAGTCGGTGTCGGCCACGTTGTGGACCGCGTTCGGGCACACCCTGCTGATCGCGCTGCCGGCCATCGTGATCGGCGTGCTGCTGTCGGTGGTGCTCGGGATCCTGGCCGGCGCACGTCGCGGGACGGCCGCCGATTCCGGCATCTCGGTGATCGCCCTGTTGGCGATGAGCATTCCCGAGTTCGTGGTCGCCACCGTGCTGGTGTTGATCTTCGCGATCGCGTTGCCGATCTTCCCGGCCGTCGTGCTGGACGGGCCCCGGGCGACGATCAGTCAGCTGATCCCGACGGCGGTGCTGCCGGCGATCACCTTGATCATCGCGATGGCTGCCTACATCATCCGGTCCACCCGGTCCTCGACCATCGACGTGCTGGCCACCGAGTTCGCCACCACCGCCACTTTGAAGGGCGTGCCGCGACGGAGGGTGCTGTGGCGGCATGTGGTGCCGTCGGCGATCCTGCCGGTATTGCCGGTGATCTCGATCAACGTCGCCTGGCTGCTCGGCGGTGTCGTGGTCGTCGAATCGATCTTCAATTATCCGGGAGTCGGCAAGCTGATGATCGACTCCGTCTCCACCCGCGATCTGCCCATGCTGGAAGCGATCGCGGTGCTCAGCGCGATGATCTACGTGCTGGTCAACCTGGCCGCCGATCTGTTGGCGCTGGCCGCCGATCCGCGGCAGCGCACCTTGCACACCCGGTCACGGCGACGCTCGATCGAGGCGGATCCGGCAGCGGCGCCGAGCGAGGTGGCGGCACGATGAGCGTCCTGCAGACTCTCGTCCGCCCGACCTTTCGGAGCATCGGTCGGATGACGCCCGGCACCCGAGTCGGTTTGATCTTGGTCAGCCTGACCGTGTTGGTGGCGATCCTGGCACCGGTGCTGGCGCCGTACGATCCGGTGGCGACCGATGCCCAACGCGCGTTGGCCGGCGCGAGTCCGCAGCATTGGCTGGGCACCGACCAGTACGGCCGCGACATCCTGTCCCGCACGCTGATGGGCGGTCGGTACGCCCTGCTGGTCTCGCTGTTGGCGACCACGGTTGCCGTAGTGATCGGGACCGCGATCGGCGCCGTGGCGGCGTACCACGGTCGGTGGGTCGACGGCGGCATCACCCGGGTGTTGGATGCGATCCTGGCGGTGCCGTCGGTGTTGGCGCTGCTGCTGGTGATCTCCGTCTTCGGCAACGGGCTGTGGGTGATGGTGCTGGCCGTCTCGGTGGTCTATGTCCCTGCGGTGGCACGGGTGGTGCGGGCCGCCGCCCGACCGGTGATGACCACCGGCTATGTGACCGCCGCCCGGAGTCGCGGTGAAGGTCCGCTGCCGATCATCGGTCGCGAGATCCTGCCGAACATCCTCGGCACGGTGCTGGTCGAGTTCGCGATGCGGGCGTCCTGGGTGGTGCTGTTGGTGTCGACGCTGTCGTTCCTCGGCTTCGGCGTGAATCCGCCGACGCCGGACTGGGGACTGATGATCCAGGAGAACCGGACCGCGCTGACCGTGGCTCCGACCGGCACCGTCGCACCGATCCTGGCGCTGGCCGCGTTGGTCGTCGGACTCAACCTGGCCGCCGACGGGCTCGGGAAGTATCTCGGCGTCGACCGGGCCGGACGAGGAGTGGTCTGATGAGCGAGCCCAACGATGCCCTTCGACCAGCCCAGGGATCTTCGGTGCAGGGTGCTGTTGCCGAGGTCAGAGATCTGACCATTTCCTACCAGGCCGACACCCAGCAGGTCACTGTCGTGGACGGGGTGTCGTTCACTCTCGAACGCGGCCGCACCCTGGGGCTGGTCGGCGAATCCGGCAGCGGCAAGTCGACCGTAGCTCGGACATTACTGGGGCACCTCCGCACCGGTTCCCGGATCGACAACGGTCGGGTGATCGTGCACGGCCAGGACGTGTTCGGGCTCGCCGCCGAGCCGCTGCGTCGGCTGCGCGGGAACACCGTCGGGCTGGTTTCGCAGAATGCCGGGGACGCCCTCACGCCGTCGATCAGGGTCGGTGATCAGATCGCCGAGATCCTCCGTGTGCATGGGGTTCCGGCCGGTCCGCAGCGAATCCTCGAGCTGCTGGAGTTGGTCCGGCTGCCGTCAGTGGAGACTCTGCGACGCCGCTATCCGCACGAGCTGTCCGGGGGGCAGCAGCAGCGAGTGGCGATCGCGATGGCGGTGGCGACCGATCCCGACATCCTGGTCCTGGACGAGCCGACGACGGCGCTCGACGTGATCACCCAGGCCGCCGTCCTCGACCTGATCGACGATCTGCAGTCGCGGCTCGGGATGGCGGTGTTGATCGTCAGTCATGATCTTGGTGTGGTGTCGGCGATCGCCGACGAGGTGCTGGTGCTGCAGGACGGCCGGACCGTCGAGCACGGACCAGCTGACCGGGTGTTGACTGCACCGGCGGAGACCTACACGCGACAGCTGCTGAGTGCGGCGCCCCGAGTGTCAGGTGCGGAAGCCGGCCCTTCTACAGGGCCCTTTGGTGCTGCGGTTCTGATCCGATGTGTCGATCTTGACGTCCGCTATCCGGGCGCGCGGCGGCGGGCGGTGGACGACTTCAGTATCGACCTGCGACAGGGCGAGAGCGTGGCGATCGTCGGCGAGTCCGGCAGCGGGAAGTCGACGGTGGCGGCCGCGTTGGCCGGTCTCACCGAGGCCGAGCGTGGCCGTGCCTCGCTGGCATTGGATGGTCGTGATCATGATCTGTTGGCCTCGGCCGGACGGCGGAGCACCGAGCTGCGCCGGGCGGTGCAGTTGATCTTCCAGAACGCCGACCTCTCGCTCAATCCGCGCCGCAGTGTCGGCGATGCGATCGCGCGACCGCTGCGGGTCTTCGGCCGATCCCGTGGCCGCAGTACAGCGCGGGAGGCTGTCGGCACCCTACTCACCGAGGTGGGGCTCGATCCGGAGTTTGCGGGTCGGCTGCCCGGCCAGCTGTCCGGTGGGCAACGCCAACGGGTCGGCATCGCCCGCGCGCTGGCCGCCGAACCGCGGGTGCTGATCGCCGATGAGATCACCACCGCTCTGGACGTGTCGGTGCAGGCCGAGGTGCTCGACCTGCTGGAACGGCTGCGTACGGATCGCGGGCTGGCCAGCGTGTTCATCAGCCACGACCTGGCGGTGGTCCGGCAGGTGGCCGACCGGATCGTGGTGATGAAGGACGGCCGGATCGTCGAGTCCGCTCCGACCGCGATCTTGTTCGCCGATCCGCGGCATCCCTACACCCGCCAGCTGCTCGCCGCCGTGCTCGAGCCGGGAGCAGGTCGGCGGACAGTGGCCGGTGACGATCACGATCTTGCCCCGGACCGAGACTCGGTTGCCGGTCCTTCGACAGGCTCAGGAGCTGGGAGTGAGTTGATCACCGTTGGTGATGATCATGTCGTCCGCGTAGCGAAAGGAAGCCCACAGCAACAATGAGTCTTGTCGAGATCGACCCGTCCACAATCGAAGAACGAGATCTGTGGATCCCGATGGCGGACGGTGTCGAGCTGCACGCTCGAGTCTGGCTGCCCACCGATGCCGAGGCCGACCCGGTGCCTGCGTTGTTGGAGTATCTGCCGTATCGGCTCGACGACTGGACCTCGGTGCGGGACAGCGAACGGCACCCGTACTACGCCGCTCACGGCTATGCCTCGGTTCGGGTCGACATCCGCGGCAGTGGCAGCTCGGGCGGTCTGTTCACCGACGAGTACTCGGGCGCCGAATTGGATGACGGTGTCGCGGTGGTGAAGTGGCTGGCCGCCCAGCCGTGGTGTTCTGGCAAGGTCGGCATGTTCGGCATCTCCTGGGGTGGGTTCAACGCACTGCAGATCGCCGAGCGGGCTCCGGAGGCGCTCGGCGCGATCGTCACGGTCTGCTCCACCGATGATCGGTACGACAACGACGTGCACTACATCGGCGGCGCGGTGCTCGGCGTAGACATGGCTGCCTGGGCGGGGACCATGCTGGCCTTCGCCTCCCGTCCGCCGCGGCCCGAGGTTGTCGGCGACGGTTGGGTCGAGCAGTGGCGCGAACGGCTCGACCAGCAACAACCACTGGCTCCGGTGTGGCTCGGCCATCAAGAGCGCGACGACTACTGGCGGCACGGCTCGGTGTGCGAGAACTACGCTGGGATCAGGGCGGCCGTGCTGGCTGTCGGCGGCTGGTCGGATCCCTACCGGGACACGGTTTTCCGACTGTTGGACCACCTCGATGCACCGGCCAAGGGCATCATCGGGCCGTGGTCGCATCAGTATCCCGATCGCGGTCTGGCGCCCGGGCCGGCGATCGGCTTCCTGCAGGAGACGCTGCGCTGGTGGGACCGCTGGCTGAAAGACCAGGACACCGGCGTCGATCACGAGCCAGCGCTGCGGGTCTGGATCACCGACTCCGAACCGCCGAGCAGCTACGTCGCCGAACGCACCGGCCGATGGATCGGCGTGGATCGACCCGCTGCAGTCGATTGTCGGAGCTTCGGGCTGGGCACTGGGACGGTCACCGTCCGTACGCCGTGGGCGACGGGGCAGGATGCCGGCCGGTTCTTCCCGTTCGGCAATCGGGCCGATCTGCCGCCCGATCAACGTGCCGAGGACGGCCGCTCGGTCTGTGTTGATCATCTACTGCCTGACGGTCTGGAGTTCCTCGGAAACCCGATCGCTCGGCTTCGGCTGCGTTCTGATCATGATCGTGGGCACATCATCGTCCGAGTCTGCGATGTCGCACCCGACGGTGCGTCGACCTTGATCACCCGTGGTGTCCTCAACCTGGTCAAGCGGTCCGGGATGGACCGGATCGATCCGCTACCGGTCGGCGAGTTCGTCGACGTCGAAGTACCGCTGGTCGCGAACGGTTATCGGCTCGCCGCCGGTCATCGTCTCCGGATCGCACTCAGCAATCATTACTGGCCATGGGTCTGGCCCCATCCGGTCGACGACACCATCGAGGTGAATCTGTCGGCCAGCATGATCGACCTTCCGCTGGTCCCCGATGAGCATGAGGCGGTGAGTTTCGAACCGGCGGAGCATGCCCGCCCACTGGCGATCACGCAGCCGGATGACCGAGCCGAACCACGACCCGAACGCACAGTGACGACCGATGTCGCGGCGCGGGAGACCGTCCTCACCGTCGATCCCGGGTACGGCGGCACCCGCCGCTATCCCGACGGGCTGGACTTCCTGGAGTCGGCCGAGGAGACCTATCGGATTATCGAGGGGGATCCGGCGGCGGCTCGTGCCGATTCCCATTGGCAGATCACCATGAGCAAGGATGACTGGGTCGCCGAGATCGAGACCTGGTCCACGATCACGGCTGATACGACAGACTTCATCGTCGACAATCGCGTGCTGGCGACGGCAGACCGTGGTGGGAAGAAGGAGATCGTGGCGGATCGGACGTTCCATGATCGGATCCCGAGGACGTCAGCGTGACCTCCCGGCTCTCCCCTGCACAGCGGCGCGAACAGATCGTCCGGGCTGCCCGGAGCGCGATCGCCCAACGCGGACTCGCCGCCACCGCGCTGCGGGACATCGCTGCCGCGGCCGGGGTGTCGATCGGCACGGTCACCTATCACTTCGCCAGCACCGACGAAATCCTGCGCGCCGTCGTGATCGCCGAGTCCGAACGGTTCTACGGTGACGTAATCACCGCAGCCGACGCCGAACCCGACGCCCGCCGCGCGTTGCAGTTGATCATCGAACCACTGTTCGGCGACTCGGCCGATGTGCAGGCCCACTGGCGGATCTGGGCCGACTACTGGGCGATCGTCGCTCGCCGCCCCGAGATCGCCGGCGCCTACGCGATGCGGATCCGCAGCTGGGAAGCCTGCTGCGTCCGGATCATCACCCGCGGTGTCGACGACGGCACCTTCCGCACCGTCGATCCTGACGAGACGGCCCTCAAGCTCGCCGCCTACTCCGACGGCCTAGGCACCCAACTCGCTCAGGACGCACAAGGCATCACCACCGAAGCTGCCCGCAACTGGATGTTCGAGCTGATCGATCTGCTGCTGGGGCCGAGAGCCGGCCACCTCGACGACCGCTGATCTGTCAGGGCGCTGCCGACTCCACCGCATCGGCCTGGGCCGAGCTCGCGGTCGACTCCTCCCGGACCACGCACGCGCATCCGCAGGTGCTCGGCTGCGTTCGAGCCTACGTCGGGATGCTGCAGATGATCATGAACGGCGATCAACCAACAACCGACTGGATCGATGCTCTGGCCGAATTCGATCTTGATCTTCATCCCGACCTGCCGCCGACGAATATTCCCTGTCCGGGTATCGGCTACGCACCGTACGCTCTTGATCTTGCTATTTGGTCGGCGACTGCCGCTACCGACTTCACGAGCGGTATCGAGACGGTGGTACGTCTGGGTGGAGACACCGACACCAATGGAGCGATCTGCGGCGCCGTCCTTGCAGCTCGCTTCGGGTTTCCGACCGAATTGGTCGCTCCACTCGAGCCGGAACGCCTCGAGGAGTTGGACCGACTCGCGCGGGATCTCGCAGGACTCGATGCTGATCGGGTCCAGCCCTGAACGGACGAGCCGCACGTGGAAGCCACCAGGTCCGATCGATCGGCGGGGCAGTCCGCCAACTCAGCGCCGTTGGCCAGGTGTCACCAGGTCGGGACCAGGGTTATCCACAGGCTGGGCAACGACCGAGGACTCCCCGGCTCAATGATGCCTAGACTCCTGGGACGCGGTCCGACGCCTCTTCGCGGCGGACCGTCCAGAACCGCCCTGCCCACCAGGAGATCACCATGTCAGACACCGGCCCGAGCTGGGAGTCATTGCCTCTGTCAACGCGGACGACCCAACAGATCGTCGACGGGCTTGTTGATCTTGTCATCGACACCCGGAAAGCAACAGATCTCACGCGCGAGACTGTGGGCCGAGCCTTCAAGCTGGAGCTCCAAGAACTCCGTAGCGGTCACCCCGGGAGCTACGCCCGGCTCACGTCGACCCGCAGCTATGCGTTCGGCCTGCATGGAGCCGGCACAGATCGTGTGTATCTCCATCTGACCTTCTTCTCCAAGGACGGCGATGCAGCCAGTGACGAGCCAGCGCCAGAGCTGCGACTCGACAGATTCGCCGAGCGACTCAAGCAGGCCGGATTTCAGCAGCAAACTCGCTACGGCGAACACGGTCGCCGGCTGGGTGACGAGTTCGTCCGCGACGGCCTGAAGCTACAAGTGATCGTGACCGGCCACCGCGTCGACGACGGGCCACTCCTGAAGACCATCCAGTCGGTCGTCGTGAGCTGACATGCCTGCCACGGCTGCAAAGCTGACCCGGCAGGCCAAGCGCGTCATCGCCACCTTCGGGAGCGGTGAAGCCGGCACCCGCGGACAGGTCGCGGTGTTGCGCCAGGTGATCAAGCAATCCCCACACCTGAAAGCGCAACTGAACGATGCCGTGGCGTCGGGCCGCCTGACCGGCTTCGGGGCGTTGGCGCCGAGCGCCAATGCGGGCGGTGAGTACTGGCCGTCTTCGGGACTGATCAAGCTGCCGTCGGCGATTGTCACATTGTCGACGAAGGAGGAGTTGGCGTTCATTCTCGGGCACGAGATGCAGCACGCACTGAACGCACCGACCGTCGCTTCGGCAGTCAGGGATCTCTACTTCGATGCCCACGCCGCCGCGCAGTCGAGCCACGACTACACCAACGCCGTCGCGCACGTCGTGCAAGCCCATCGGGAGGACGAAGCCAGCGCAACGCTGGCCGGCTGGAATGCGATGCTCGACTGCCACCGATCGTTGGAGCCGTGGGAGGCCGTCCACGAGATCGTCAGGACCAATGAGTTCCGAGCCAGGGACTTCGTCGAGCGGAAGTTCGACTCTACTTGGGGCGTCCGCCCGAACCTCCACCTGAATTCTGATCTGACGGTCGATCTGTCACCCCAGAACATCGAGGGCATGGGAAAGAACTTCTTTGACAAGCCGGCAAGCCAAACCTTCCTCGGCCATCACGGCGACTCCGATTACACCAACTACTACACGGCCGTCGCGGTCGGCCAAGCCGCATCGATCCATGCGGCGGTCAATCCGGGCGTGAGCGGTCTGCCCGGACCGCCGATGCTGATCGATCTGAAGCAGCTCCGCGCATCGCGCAAGTCCATGGAACGCAACGGCATCAGCCTCGGCGACGCGGACGTCGTGCCACCCGTGCCCTACCTCGACGTCTCTACCGCACCGCCTTCCCCGGGCTTCTTCCATCACACCCGGAACACCCATCAACACGTGCCGGTGGCCGACGCCCAGGATCACGATCATCCGCGCTCGCCGCCATCGATATCTCCCGTACGACTTGCCCAGAGCAGCTTCGCGCATCGCCGCCGGCAAACGGCCGGCTCGACGGTCAAGCAGAAGGAGGCGGCAACATCCAGGCTCGGTTCCCCACGCGGACCGACGACCACCGCCGATCGCGCTCAGCAGCGCGGCGGCACCGTTCCGCAGTTCTCCCGAGGATCTGAGTAGGCTGCCTGCGACGACGAGAAGGGGAGACGTTGACGCAACTCTTCATGACCCATCCGGGACCGCTCGATCATGCCGAGCCTGTGCTGCCCGGCGACCTGCGGATGCGCGAAGCCACCGACGTCGATACTGCCGAGCTCGCCGATGCGCTGACTGACGCCTTCGAGGACGACTGGTCGACGAGCCGGGTGACGTCAGCACTGCTCGGCGCAGCCGACGTGCCGCGGACCTGGGTGATCACCCACGGCAGCCGCATCGTGGCCACCGCGTCGGAACGCGTCCTGCAGAAGTACCCCGACGCCGGCTACCTACATTGGGTCGGCGTACGCCGCGAAGCCCGTGGGCAGTCGTTGGGCAAGGTCGTCACCGTGGCCTGCCTCCGCGGTTTCACCGAACGCGGGTTCCGACGGGCGGTGTTGGAGACCGAAATCTTCCGACACGCTGCTGTACGGACCTATCTGCGGTTGGGCTTCGTCCCCGAATACCGCTCCGACGAGGAACGAGCAGCGTGGTCGACGCTGCTCCCCCAGCTCCTTGCCGCTTCCGGCAAACCTTCGTCGCGCCAAGCCTGACCCCGGTTCGGCCGCTGGCTGTTCGGGCGCTGTCGCGGCGGTGATCGAGCTGCCCGTTTCGACCCACTTCGAAGGTCCTTGCCCGTTGGCCTCGCGGTGCCCAACGCTGACTGCTTCAGCCAGCGAGACCGGGGACAGGGAGTGATCATGGTGACCGCAGGTGCCGATAGCCGAGGTCCGAGACGGACAGCGTTCCGACGGTCGCTCGTCGTACGGTTGGCGGCGCTTGTCGGCGCCATCGCCGTGGTTGCCGGCCTAACCCTCCAGGTCACTCCCGCGCCGCAGGCAACCGCTGATGGGCCGAAGGCCACAGCCGGCGATTGTGCCCTGGACGGTTCGGTCACGACCGGTGCCATCTTCAACAACCCGCAAACCGATCCCGGTCGGATCCATCGCCACATCGGCTGCATGATCGACGGCGCACCGGAAGGAGCCAAGATCAACATCGCCGGCTACCACTTCGCCGACGAGACCATGACCTCGGCGGTGATCAAGGCGATCCGCAACGGGGTCCAGGTCCGGATCGTCGTGGACGGCAACATCGGTCACTACCCCGACGACCCCAAGCACCTGACCCGGGTGCAGGCGGCGATCGACGAAGTCGGGGACGGCAAGTCGTCGATCAAGAAGTGCCCCACGAATGAGGAGAAGGGAGACTACGGATGTATCGCCAACCGTCGGATGCACAACAAGCTCGTCACTTTGTCGGAGACCCACGGCACCCAGCACGTCACCTTTCTGACCTCCTCCAACTACGAGGACAACGACGGCGAGGACGGCACCGACAATTCGGGCATGGGCATGTGGAACAGCGGCTACACCGCGGCCAACGACGAGCCGCTCTACCACTGGTTCGCCGACAACTACTTCAACGATCTGGCCTCCGGTGAGGAGAATCTCAGCTACTACGAAGATCACGATGACGTCCTGGACAAGCCGATCGGCAACTATCGCGTCTTCCACTCACCACGGGCCGACGGGATCACCGCGCTGACCGACGCCCTGAACAAGATCGACTGCCACGGCAGCACCTCCGGTGGCACCGATCCCGGTCACCGGACCATCGTCCGGGTCGCCATGTGGACGATCTCCGACACCGGCGGCTACGGGCTCGAGATCGCCAAGAAACTGTGGTCGCTGGACAACGCAGGTTGCTACGTCGACGTCGTCGCGGACGGCATCGGAGACAAGAAGGGCAACTACGCGTCCCTGCGCGCGCTGTTGCAGCAGCCGATCCCGGCGAACGACGAGAGGATCAACTACCACGGCCCCGAGGTACGGGAGTTCAATAGCGGACAGCCGCACGGGCTGCACGAGAAGAACCTGATGATCGACGGCACGTTCGACGACAAGATCAACCAGAAGGTCGTCTTCACCGGTAGCTACAACTTCACCCAATCGTCGGCGGCCAATCCCAGTGACAAGATCACCGTCAACGACGAGACCTGGCTGCAGATCAACGATGCCGGCGTGCACGACCGGTTCGTCGACAACTTCGTCGACGTCCGCAACGCCGCACACACCTGTTGGCAGACCAGCAAGCCGACCGCCTGTGACGGCGGCCGCTCCGACATCGATCTGACCGATCCGCTGAACTGTCACGAGACCGCCGACAAGTACGCCTCCAAACACCTGCTCTACCTGTATCGCGGCACCAAATGCGACGGCGCCAACGACGGTAAGGCCGACGGCTCCGACAGCGACTACGACGACGGCAAGGGTCAGATCGAGGACCTGGACAATGCGGTCGACTCGATCGTCAACACCACCACGAAGACGATCAAGTTCTACAACTACCCCAGGTACAACGACGGCCATCCCGAAGGCGACAGCTTTTGCCTACGGCCCGGCGCCTGGATCAACAGGATCTCCTGGTACGGCGACGGTTCCAGCACCTGGAGCAACAGCATCAGCTCGCACCGGGTGCTCGACGATCCGGAGAAGGACTGCGATCGCTGGTTCGGCGGATATCACGAACCCAACCGGTGAGTTCGCGTGCGGCACGTAGGTCCTGGCAGTCAGTGGTGCCTGGATCACCGATCAACGGTGACGACCTGAAGCTCGCCGATCCGCAACTGTCGGGTCTGCGTCCCGCTCAACGGCTCATCGCCGACGAGCGGCTCGCCCTCGCCATTGTCGATCACGTAGTGCACACTCCAATGGCTGGTCATCGAAACCGTGTACGTTCCAGTCTTCACGTACGTGTGGCCGCAGCTCGGCGACTTCGTGCCGGGCGCTACGCGCGGAGTCCATTCTGGTGCATCGGTCGAACAGCTGAACCTGTTGCCATCACCAGCGTCAATGCTGACCTTGCCGGGACGCATGGACAGCGAAACGGTCATGTCTGCGACCTTCTTGGTGGACGACTTCGCCGCGAGATCGCCACCTTCGGCCCAGAACCACAGGGGATAGCCAACAGCCGAATCCAGCGGCTTGCCAGTTACGGCGCTGCGCAGATGGTGGACGGAGTAGTCGGGCCCGACTCGCGGAGTCGCCGCGTCGACTGCAAGTGTCGTCTTCACCCGCGTCCACACCTGTTGTTTCGTGATCCTCGGCGGCGCTGCGGGCGCCGCGGGGGCAGCGGGTGCCGCGGGTGCCGGCGCTGCGGGCGCTGCTTCCTGTTGGGGCCTATCAGGCATATCCATCAGCTGCGCGGCGTAGGCCGGATTGCACGACGCAGCAAGCACCGTCCTCAGGCCACCATCGACACAGTTTGCCTGGCGCGCCTCGGACGCAGCCTGTTTTGCCAACTCGTTCTCATTGTGGGCGAGTGCTCGAGCCACCAGCTCCTTGTATGTCGGTCCATTGCGAACATCCCCACCACCGCCATTTGAGTTGTCTCCCGCGCCGTCCGAGGGCTGAACTGCTGGGTCGTCAGCTCCTTGGTTCTGCGAGCTCGTCGTATCAGTGGACTTCGGGGTTGTCTTCGTCGATTCCGTCGTGGACTTGCTCGCCTCCGCAGAGATCTCTTCGTCATTCACTGACAGCGAGTCGCTTCGACTGACCTCATCGGGGTCATCCGCGTTGGCGGTTGACATACCACCGCTTGTGAGGGCGATGGCAAGTCCGAGCCAGAGACCCACCAGGGAGCGTGGTGCTATAGCTCGCACGGAGAGCCCTTATCTAGCTGATTCGCGCTGTAGACCAGCCACGAACTCGGCTCGGTCGCCCTAGCGTCCGGCGAGGCACCTGCCTTGGCGCGCATATCGACGTTGAGTAGTTCCCACGGGAGGCTTCGGCTCTTGGTCCCGTCGCCGACCTTTGCCCTCCGGCCGTCAATGCACGCCTTGAACTTCAACTCTGTCCGCTTCGACCCATTCGACTTGCCCTCGGGCCCGACCGAGATGCTGATTTCTGCTGACTCGATCCGTGATCCCTCCTCCCGCGCATTCGCGAACGACTCCTTGAGGATTGTGCGTTCGGCCCCGTCGGGGTGTGTCATCGCTAGGAGCCTCTTCGATGGTGCATGCGTCGGATGCATGCCTTCGACGAGGTAGGCCTTGTAGTACTTCACGAACTGTGACTGCGCAGCTTGCAGCATCATCTCGTTCTGGCTGGCAGTCGGCGTCGGCGATGCCGACGGCCGTGCCGTCGTTGCACGTCCAGACGCCGATGGATCCGTGGATGGGCCATCACCATCGCACGCGGCCGCGAGCGGGAGCATGAGTAGGGCAACCACAACACCGCGCAGCATGCGCTTTGACATCCAGCGTCTCCTCGATCGTCAGCCCCGGCGGCATGGAGTTTACGGATGGGCCGCGGCATTTCGCCAGATGCCTGTGGATAACCATGCGACTCGAGATCGCATCCTCATGACCGGACCGCCGGGACGCTCCCCAGAGGATTGCCACTGTCATTCAGCGGGGCCAGGCCTTGGTCAAAGTCTGGCGCAACTGTGCCAGTGTCTCGGCCCCCAGCCGTTCGCTCAGCTCCTGCTCCAGGTCGTGAAAGATCTCGACGGCGACCTCGCGTCTCCGGCAGCCCGCGGCGGTCAGGCTGATCAGGGTGCTGCGCGGGAATCCAGGCCCGGGTGCGCTGGCCAGCAGACCTTCGTCGATGAGTTGCGTGACGGCGCGATGCATGGTCTGCCGGGTGACGTCCGCGCGGCGTGCCAGTTCGGCGATGCTCAGTGCCGTGTCGGCGTCGAGGTGTGCGAGCACGGTGCCGTGCGCGGGTGTGATCGCCCCGACGCCGGCAGCTGTCAGACGCTTGACGAACTCGTCGCTGGACCAGCGGACGCCGCGCTGCAGCAGCGCAAACAGTGGCGGCTCCGCCATCAGACGATCATCGGCTGCCATCGATCGCGGTCCTTTCCGGTACGGGTAGACTGTAGTGTCAGCATAGCTGACACAGTGCTTCGACACCGACAGGAATCAGCCACATGAGCGAGAACGATCTTCCGAGCAACTGGGGACGATGGGGCGACCATGACGAACGCGGCACCCTCAACCTGATCGACGACCGAGCCCGAGCCCGCGCTGCTGCCGAGGTACGCGACGGCACGTCGGTGAGCCTCGCGCGTCCCACCACGCCCGTGCCGATGACGACCGGCGCTGCCCTGACCGGGAGTCCAGCCACCGTGCCGGCGGCTGTCATGCAGGTCGTGAACTTCAACGGGATCAGGCCGATGGCCACCACCGACTCGTTGTTGATCAACACCCACAACGCCGCACTCACCCACCTCGACGCCCCCTGTCACGTCCCCGTCGGCGACCAGGTCTATCCGGGTGTTCCGCTGCCGGACGCCGTCACGCCGACCGGCGTCCGGCACGCGTCCGCCGATTCTGCGAGCGACGGCATCGTCACTCGGGGCGTCCTCCTCGATCTGGCTTCTGGCGGCGACAGCCTCGCTGCGGACCACCGAGTCACCGGAGCAGAACTCGACGCCGCGCTCGATCGGACGGGTACGACGATGCACTCCGGCGACGCGATCGTCGTGCGTGGCGGCTGGGATTTCAACCAGCCGATGACACAGCCGGTTCCCGGGCTCGGCCTCAGTGCCGTCGACTGGCTCGACCAGCACGGTGCGGCACTCTATGTCGGCGATATCGGCGATGCCCGACCTCCGAGCCTCCCAATGCCGATGCATCAGGTTGCGCTGGCACGGCTGGGCCTGCCGTTGGTCGATGTCGCTGCCCTCGACGATCTTGCCGACCGGTGTGCATCGCTGCAGCGGTGGAGTTTCATGCTCGTCGTGGCGCCGCCCCGCATCACCGGAACCACCGGGCTCGCGGTCAACCCGATCGCGATCTTCTGATTCGGCCCCGGGTCACGTTCACGGTCCTTCGACGGGCTCAGGACCTGGAGTCCAGGTGGGTTCCAGTTCGGACATCGATGAGTAGGTGTGATCACCGCCGGGCGCGGCGACGATCCGGATGCCGTCGGCGGTCACTGGATCGAAGGTGATGGTGTAGGTCGCGTGGTCACCGAAATCCTTGCCCGGCTCGAAGGCTGGGGTGATGGTCTGTTGCGGGATCGGGATGGTGTGCCACTCCCCGTCGCGACGGTATTCCGCGGTCGGCCTCGTGATGAACCAACCGCCGTCGTCGGCCGGTGTTCCGGTGGTCAGGGTGACCTGATTGATCACGTGATCCTGGGGCCAGGTGTAGCCCCACCAGCTGGCGGACTTGGCTTCACCGTCGAAGTCGTCGACACTGCCGGAGACGTCCCCGTCATTGAGTTCGGCCAAGCTCCCCTGCCGCGACGAATCCGACACGGCGACCGTCGACGGATCGGTGGCGAGGTTGCTGCCGTCCGGCGACGGGTTGGCGATACCGCCGGCATGGAGATCAAGAGCCAGCGGCCGCATCGAGAAGTTGTAGGCGACATGGGCGTTCGGCAGTGAGCAGCAGCGGTTGGACTGGACCATCACGGTCAGTCCGTCGTCGGACAGGAACTTCGACGGCACCGTCGCCGCATAGCCGGCGTACTGCTGGGGTGCGGTGTCGTAAACGGTGTAGTTGTGATCAAGGAGCCGCTTCCACGGACCCCAGGGCGTCGGCGATTCGTAGAAGTGGTGCTCCCATTCCGACCAGGACGTGTAGAGGTAGCGGTTCAGCGGCTTGTCGTAGGTGACGCCGCCCTGGGAGATGATCGAGGAGTTCTGCCAGTCGGCGTCGATGAATGACCGGGGGATGTCACGCCGGCCGTCGTGCAGCACCGGCACCCGGTCCTTGATCGACTTCTCCCAGGTCGGCGTCACCTGATCGCGACGGAAGCCGGCGAAGAACTGCCAGGCCGACCGCTGCTGGATCTTGGTCTTCGGCACCCGGGCCAGATACAGGTCCTGCGGGTCCGGTACTTCATCGGTGGTGGAGTTGCGCCAGTTGCCGTCAATCCCGTAGGCGTACACGTACTTCGTCGGGTCCCAGGCGCCGCCGCGGCCGAAGTCGGCGAACCAGACCGTGGTGAACTGATGATCATCGAACATCGGCTTGTCGTGATCGTAGGTCCAGGTCTTGCCACCGTCGGTCGACTTCACGATGGTCGCCTGTTCGGCCTTGTTGAAGTTGCCGGCCAGATCCTGCACGGCCAGGTAGAGGGTGTCGCCGACGCAGACCATCCCGGTCGGCTTGCGGGTGGTCCCGCTCGGCGCCCATCGTTTGACGATCTCGTCCGCAGTCGCGAGGTTGCTGCCGGTCAGGGCCGCCGGGTCGTCGCCGTCGATCCGTGCCACGCCGACATCGACGAAACCCGAATCAAGATCAAATCCGGCGCCGTCGCCCCAGGCCGCGTAGATCGAGTCGTTCTTGGCCCAGCAGGACGGCCACAGATCTCCGTCGGCCTCGGTGAAGGTGGTGTTGGCCGACGCGATGGACGCCGTGCCGGCCCAGGTGGAGCCGGGTGGTGCGTCCTCGCTCTCCGCGGCGAGCAGCCGAGTCGTCTCGGCGGGCGACGACGGACGCTGCTGCTCGGCGCGCTGTTGACCGGGCAGCCGGGACGGTGTCCGGCCGTGTTGCTCCTTGTCGGTCGACGCCCCGTGGCTGACCCGGCGTTCCGCCGACGGTTCGGCGGTCGCGGTCGGCAACGCCACCGTCGTGATCAGCGCACCCGCGACGAACGCTACGGCTAGGACGGAACGGCTGGCCCGCACGACGACTCCTCATTGAGTTCCGGTGTCCGCTGTGTTCCCCGATGCCGCCGGCCCAGACCCGCTGTCCGCGACGGCGAGAGGCTACCAGCTGCCCACTCGAAGCGGCCGACCGAAGTTACCTATTGGGAACATCCGAAACGTTGACACCCGCCCTGCTACGTGAATAGGGTCCAGTCTTATTCGACTATTCACCCGTCCGAAATAGCCGGGTGAGCGTGCCGGGACGTCGGGGCACGACAGGAGGTGCGCGATGGGCAAGTCCGCATTCGACAACCTGAAGCCGTGGCCGGGCGTGACCCGGCGGGACTTCCTCCGGGTGTCCGGCCTGGTCGGGCTGGCGACCGGAGGCGTCACGCTGACCGGCTGCGGCATGACCGGAGGCGGCACCGAGGACGCGGCCGGTGGCACCGGAGGCGGCAAGGACGCCGTCCTGCGGATGACCTTCACCACCGTCGAGGTGCTGGATCCGCAGTTGATCACCAACGGGATGTGGATCCTCAGCCGCGGCATCCTGGAAGGCCTGGTCGTCCAGAACGAGGCCGGCACCGATGTCGTGCCGGCTGTCGCCGAGAAGTGGGACATCTCCGATGACGCGCTGACCTACACCTTCCACCTGCGCAAGGACGCGAAGTGGTCCAACGGTGACCCGGTCGTGGCCAAGGACTTCGAACGCACCCTGAAGCGGCTCTTCACGCCCAGCGGCAAGGCCTCCGGCGGCACCACGATGGGACAGAACTCCTATCAGCCGACCACCGGGATCAAGGGCGCGCTGGAGTTCCTCGCCGGTGGCAGCAAGGACTGGAACAGCGTCGGGGTGAAGGCGCCCAGCGACAACGAGTTGGTCCTCGAGCTGGACACCCCCAACCCCGATTTCCTGCTCGCGTTGACCCATCCGGCGATGTTGCCGCTGCACATGGACACGGTCGAGAAGAAGCCGGATGACTGGCAGAAGCCGCCGAACTTCGTGGCCAACGGTGCCTTCGCGGTCAAGGACTTCGTGCCCAACTCCAGCCTGCAGTTGGTCCGCAACGACAAGTACTGGGATGTCAAGCAGGTCTCGTTGTCACGGATCGAGGTCCAGCAGGTCGATGCCGGCGCGGCCGCCGGGACCGTCACCGTCCCGTACGAGAACAACGAGACCGACCTGCTCCCGATCACCGATGCCGATGTGCTCCGCTTCCAGAAGGATCCGAAGCTCGCCAAGGAACTGAAACAGATCGACACCTACAGTGTCGCCTACCTGGCCACCCTGCGCAGTCAGAATCCTGCCCTGGAGGACGTACGGGTCCGGCAGGCTCTGTCGATCTCTTTGGACCGCAAGACCTTGGCCGGGGTCTCGCCGGGCGGTCGTCCGGGCTTGTCGCTGCCCCATGATCGGGTTGCCGGCTGGGACAAGTCGCTGGCGGTCACCGAGGATCTGGCCAAGGCCAAGAAGCTGCTCGCCGAGGCCGGATTCCCTGGTGGCAAAGGACTTCCGAAGGTCCGCATCCTGGCCGGGGTCGAGTCACCGCTGGTGGACGCGATCGTCGACCAGTGGCAGAACCGGCTCGGCATCGAGGCCGCCGCGGACATCGTCGAGGCCGGTGTCTACGTCGAACGCCGTTGGGCGGTGCAGAAGAAGGACTACGTCGGCTTCTACTTCGGCACCTTCGCCGGGCTGCCGACGCTGCCGACCTACGTCGGTGCCCTCTGGTCACCGGCCGACATCGCCAACTTCAGCCTGCCGGGCAAGGTCTGGCAGCAGATGCTCGATCTCGACGCCGACAAGAAGATGGACCCGGCCGTGGCGGCCAAGCGGAAGGCGGCGTTGATCAAGAAGTACTCCTCCGCCGGCTCCAAGGAGATGGCCGATCTGGTCGCCCAGGCCGGCAAGGAGCTGGACGACGAGAAGCGGCGCCAGCTCTACCTGCAGGCCGCCCGGGTCCGCGAAGATCAGTATCTGTACTTCTCGGTCTCCTGGCTGGGCAGCTTCTTCGCGGTCCGCCCCAAGATCAGCGGACTGCAACTGCGGCGCTACCCGGACTTCTTCTACTTCAAACCGCTGCACGTAGCCTGAGCCGGAAGTTGATCATGGGCTTTGCCAAATACCTCGGGATCCGCCTGGTCCGGTTGATCCTGTCCCTGATCGCCGTCTCGGTGATCACCTTCGGACTGCTGCAGCTCGCACCGGGCAACTTCGCCGACATCAGCCGGGTGACCAGTGGCGCCACCAGCATCGGCGGCACCGGCACCGAATCGATGCTCGCCGAGACCCAGGCCCGCTACGGCAGCGACGTGCCGGTCTGGCAGCAGTACCTCACCTTCATGAAGGGGCTCGTCACCTGGGACATGGGCCCGTCCTACCGCTATGCCGGGCGCGGGGTCGAGGAGATCATCGGCTCGGCCTTCCCGGTGTCGGCGTCGTTGGCGCTGATCTCGGTCGGTCTGGCATTGCTGATCGCCGTACCGGCCGGGATCATCGCCGCACTCCGACAGAATTCGGTGGTCGACCACGGCACGATGTTCCTGGTCACGCTCGGGCACGCCCTGCCCAACTACCTGATCGCTGCGTTCCTGATCCTGCTGTTCACCGCGGAGTTGGGCTGGCTGCCGTCCAGTGGCTGGTCGACACCGCAGAACTTGATCTTGCCGGTGATCGCGCTCGCCCTCGGGCCGGCGGCCGTACTGGCCCGCTACGTCCGATCCTCGATGCTGGAGACGTTGCGCGAGGAGTACGTCACTGCGGCCCTGGCCAAGGGCGGACCGCAGGCGGTGGTGATCATCCGGCACGCGCTGCGCAACTCGCTGATCCCGCTGGTCACCGTCGTCGGACCGCAGCTGGCGGCGCTGATGACCGGCACCGTGTTCGTCGAAGCACTGTTCCGGATCCCGGGCCTCGGCTACTACGCCGCCACGGCGGCCGCCAGTCGCGACATGCCGCTGCTGATGGGCACGGTGATGTTCTTCGCCGTGATCTTGATGTTGATGAACCTGTTGGTCGACCTGACCTACGGCCTGATCGATCCCCGCGTGCGGACCCAAGGGAGGTGGACACGATCGCGAATTCGCAAAGCATCGACGCCCCAGCCGGCCTGACCGAGGTCGAGCCGACGGCAGCCACGGCCACGATCCGGGCACCGCGAGCGCACGCTCGCGGACCGTTCGGCCGTGCCTGGGACCGCTTCCGCCGCAACCGCCTTGCCCTGATCAGCCTCATCGTCTGCGGTCTGCTGGTGTTGACCGCGGTCGCCGCACCGTTGCTGGCGCCGTACCACTACGCCGCCACCGACTATCAGCAGCAGCTGGTCGGCTTCGGCGCCGACGGCCATCCGCTGGGCACCGATCAGCTCGGCCGCGACATCCTCAGCCGCACCCTGTACGGGCTCCGGACCGCACTGATCGTGGCCTTCGGTGCCGAGCTCTTCGCGCTGCTGCTGGCGCTGCTGATCGGACTGACCGCGGGCTACCGCGGCGGCCGCGTCGAGCAGGGACTGATGGCGTTCACCGACATCATGTACGCCTTCCCCAGCTACCTGTTCGCGATCGTGATGGTCGCCGTGTTGGGTCGGAGCATCTTCGCTTTGGTGATCGCGATCGGCATCGCCGGCTGGGTCACCCAGTCCCGACTGGTCCGGGCCCAGGTGATGACGATCAAGGAACGCGAGTACGTCGAGGCCGCCCGCGCGTCCGGTGCCTCCGCTCCGACCATCGCGGTCCGTTACATCCTGCCGAACGCGCTCGGTCCGATGCTGGTCACCAGCAGCTTCGCCATCCCGGCCGCGATCGCCGCCGAGGCGGGTCTCGGGCTGCTCGGTCTGGGCGTTCAGCCACCGACGCCGAGCTGGGGCGGGATGATCTCCGAGGGCACCCGCTACCTGCTCGCCGCACCGCACATGCTGGTCGCGCCGGCGGCCTTCTTCGCGTTGGCGATGCTCGCCTTCACCTGGGTCGGCGACGGCATCCGGGATGCGTTCGATCCGCGAGGAGACCAGCGATGATCACCGCCGAACGGGAGCAGCCGATCGGCCGGCCGGCTGCCCAGGACGAGCCGCTGCTGCGGGTCACCGATCTGCGCACCGAGTTCCGTCGCGATCACGCCGATCCCTTACGGGCGGTGGATGGCGTCAGTTTCGACGTCGGCCGCGGCCGTGCGCTGGCGATCGTCGGCGAGAGCGGCAGCGGCAAGAGCGTCACCGTCCGCAGCCTGATGCGGGTGCTGCCGCGCACGGCCCGCACCACCGACGGCCACGCGATGTTCGGCGGCCGGGATCTGCTGGCGCTCTCCTCCCGAGCGATGCGCCGGGTGCAGGGTCGCGAGATCAGCATGGTGTTCCAGAATGCGATGGAGGCGATGAACCCCACCCTGACCCTGGAACGACAGCTCACCGAACCGCTGATCTGGCACGGCATCTGCAACCGGATCGACGCCCGGCAGCGCGCCATCCAGGCACTCGGCGACGTCGGCATCCCCGAACCGGAGCGGCGGGTCAAGGTCTACCCGTTCCAGCTCTCCGGCGGGATGCGGCAGCGGGCCATGATCGCGATGGCGATGATCACCGAGCCGTCGCTGCTGATCGCCGACGAACCGACCACCGCTGTCGACGTGACCGTACAGCGCCAGATCCTCGATCTGCTGGCAGCGCAGAAGGAACGCGGCACCGGCGTCATCATGATCACCCACGACCTGGGCGTCGCCCGCTATTTCTGCGACGACGCGGTGGTGATGTACGCCGGCCGGGTGGTCGAGCGGGCACCCGTACGGGATCTGCTGGACCGGCCGCACCATCCGTACAGCCAAGGACTGCTCGCCTCCAGTGTCGAGGTCGGCGGCCGGGAACGACCGTTGGAGCCGATCCCCGGCAGCCCGCCGGATCTGGCGCACCGTCCCGAGGGCTGCCCGTTTCGTCCGCGCTGTGCCCAGGCCGAGGACCGCTGTGCCGAGGAACAGCAGTTGATCATGGTGTCACCCGGTCGCGAGGCCGCCTGCTGGAAGGCCACCGCATGAGCCCGACCGAGATGGCCGACGTGTTGATCGCCGCCGAGGACGTGACCAAGATCTACGACACCAGAGCCGGCCCGGTGACCGCCGTCGACGGCGTCAGCGTCCAGGTCCGGCGCGGCGAGACACTCGGCGTTGTCGGCGAGAGCGGCAGCGGCAAGTCGACGCTGGCTCGGCTGCTGATGGGACTGCAGCCGCCGACCGACGGCCGGATCGTCTTCGGTGATCGTGATCTTGCCAGCTACCGCGGCAAGGAGATGCGCCGGCTCCGGCAACGGATGCAGATGGTCTTCCAGAGTCCGCTCGGCTCCCTGCTGCCGCACTTCAGCGCCGCGGCAGCGGTGATGGAGCCGCTGCGCGTGCACGGACGCGGCACCAAGCAGTCCCGCCGGCAGCGGGCGATCGAGCTGCTCGAACTGGTCGGCGTCAATCCCGACTTCGCCGACCTCTACCCGACCCAGTTCTCCGGCGGCCAGCAGCAGCGGATCGCCATCGCCCGAGCACTGGCACTGGAGCCGGAGCTGCTGGTCTGCGACGAGCCGACGTCAAGTCTCGACGTGTCGATCCAGGCCCAGATCCTTGCCCTGCTGGAGAATCTGAAGGACCAGCTCGGGCTGTCCTGTGTCTTCATCTCCCACAACCTGGCCGTCGTCGAACGCCTCGCCGACCGGGTTGCGGTGATGTCGTCGGGCACCGTTGTCGAGACCGGCGACACCGAACAGCTCTTCGCCGACCCACAGCATCCCTACACCCGCAAGCTGCTGGACGCCGTGCTGCCGGTGACGTCGGCCTGACCCTGCTGCCCTGATCCAGGTGGTCGCCAGGATCGGCGTCACCCGCCGCCGGTCGGAGGTTCGGGAACCGGCTTGAACCGGCGCACCTCCTGCGGCCAGCCGCAGCCAACCGCGACCTTGCCGGCCCACATCGTGGCGGTCTCGTCGTCGGGCACGTCGATCACGGTGAAGCCGCCGAGGAATTCCTTGGTCTCGACGAACGGCCCGTCGGTGATCACCACCTCGCCGCTGGTCGCGTCGGCGCTGTAAGCGTCCTCCGGGTCCTCCTCCAGGCCGCCGGCGAAGACGTACACCCCGGCGGCCTTCATCTCCTCGACCACCGCCATCGACGGCGCGATACGCGTGGCCCACCAGTCGTCGGGATGGTCTCCCACCCATTGCTGATTGAAGAAGATCAGATACTCCGCCATCGCTGCTCCTCGTTCCCGCGGCGGACCCGGTGTCCGCCGACCAACCTATCCACGAACGGCCGGCCCCGGATCCGACAATCGCGACCAGATCGATCCAGATCGAGGCATCTCGACCCGGGCCCGCGCGACTTGACGAGACCTCGAAACCTGATGCATCCTCGTGCACAATCGATTGTGCAACGGAGGTGGGACTGCCAGTGAACGCTCGGAGTTCCGGACGCCCCTCGCTGGCCGACATCGCCGCCGAGGCCGGAGTGTCCACCTCGCAGGCATCCCGGATCCTGTCCCGGCATCCCGGCCTGCGGGCCAAGCCGGAGACCCAGGAACGGGTCCGCGCCGTCGCGGAGCGGTTGGGTTATCAGCCGCATCGCGGTGCGCGGGCATTGCGGATGAGTCGGGTCGGGACCATCGGGTTGGTCGTCCACGACGTCACCAATCCGATCCACGCCGAGATCATCCGCGGCGCCCAGGGCGCGCTGACAGAACAGGGGCACGCGCTGCTGCTCGCCGACGCCGAAGAACTCGCCCGCAACCCGGACACGTTCACCGAGATCCTCGGACCGGGCCGGATGGACGGCCTCATCTGGCACGCCAGCGGCGAGAGCTACGACGCAGCGATGATCACCCGCGCCGCAGCGACCATGCCGACCCTGTTGATCAACAGCACCAGCCAGGTCGGTGTCCCGGCCCTGCATCTGGACGACACGGGCGCCGCCCGGCTTGCGGTCGATCACCTGATCGGTCTCGGCCATCGTCGGATCGGATTCCTCGGCGGCGCACCACACTCCGACCTGACCCGGCGCCGCTACGCCGGCTACCTGGATGCCCTGCAACAACACGGCGTGCCGAACGACGACCGGCTGGTCTGCTCGGATGCCTGGGACGCCGACTCGGGCGGCCGACAGATGGCCGAGCTGTTGTCCCTGGCCGAACCGCCGACAGCCGTCTTCGTGGCCAACATCATCGTCGCCACCGGCGCCCTGGCCGCCGCCCGCAGCCGCGGAGTGTCGGTACCGACCGAGCTGTCGATGATCACGCTGCACGACGCCTGGTTCGCCGCTCTGGCGTCTCCGGCGATCACCACCGTCCGCCTTCCGCTGCGGGAGCTGGGCCGACAGTCCGTCACCCGGATCCAGCAGTTGGCGTCCGAGTCCGCTGCTGCGGACGCTCCAGCGACCCGGACGACCATGATCAACGATCCCGCCCCCTACCTGGTCCCCCGGGACACCACTGAACCCCCGAAACCCCGATCACCGAGGCACACCCGATGACCCGAACCCTGCACGGAATGACCTGGAACCATCGACGCGGTCGCGCCCCGCTGACCGAGGCCTGCAGCCAGACCGGCATCCCGATCGACTGGGAGGCCCGCAGCCTGGCCGAGTTCGAGGACACTCCGATCACCGAGCTCGCGGCACGCTACGACCTGATCGCGATCGACCATCCGTTCGCCGGCCAGGCCGAGGCCACCGGCGCCCTGGTCGACCTGGCCGACGTGCTGCCGCCCGAGGTCCTGGACGAGCAGCGCAGCGGGTCGGTGGGGCCGAGCTTCGACAGCTACCGGATCGCCGGCCATCAATGGGCCTTGCCGATGGACGCGGCCGCACAGGTCAGCGCCTGGCGCCCCGATCTGGTCGCGGCGGCGCCGACCGACTGGGACCAGGCACTCGACCTGTTGCGCGATGATCATGACTGGATCGCCGCCATGCCGGCCAATCCGACCCACCTGTTCTCCTCCTTCGTGTCGCTGTGTCACGACACCGCCGACACCTCGCAACGGACGTCCGGGCCGACCGGTCGCCCACTCTGGTGGGCCGACGACGGCATCGACACCGCCGTCGGGACCGAGGCAGCGCGACGACTGTCGGAGTTGATCAACCTGCTCGACCCGAGCTCCTTGGAGATGGATCCGATCGCGCTGCTGGACCGGATGTCCGGCCGACAACCGACCGGGGACGGCCGACCGATCGGCTACGCACCGCTGGTCTTCGGATACTCCAACTACGCCCGGGCCGACTACGGCGAGCGACTGGTCCGCTTCAGCGATGCCCCCGGTGGCACCGGCACCATGATCGGCGGCGTCGGCCTGGCGATCTCAGCCCAGTGCCTCGACATCGACACCGCCATCCGCTACGTCCGGCACGTGGTGGCGCCGTCCTTCCAGTCCGACGGATATGCCCGGTCCGGCGGCCAGCCGGGTCATCGACGGGCGTGGACGGACCCGACGGTCAACAAGATCACCAACAACTTCTTCGCCGACACGCTGACCACACTCGATCACAGCTTCCTGCGCGGCAGGGACTCCCGCTACCCCACATTCCAACGCCACGGCGGCGCTGCCCTGCACACCATGATCACAACCGGCACATCACCCGACCAGGTGATCACCGAGATCAACCGGATCTGGCTGGCACGATGACCGACGCCACCATGGCGGCCGACAGCACCTTGGTCACCCTGACCAGAGCCACCCATGCCCATCACGGTGATCGGACGGCGGTCACCGACGGTGAACGATCGTTGACCTTCTCGGAGCTGGCCGGCGCTGCTCGCGGACTGGTCGACAGCCTCGCGGCTCGCGGTGTCCGCCCGGGCGACCGCGTCGTCTGGGCGTTGGACAACCGTCCCGAGGTGCTTGTCATCGAGCACGCGCTCTTCGGGTCCGGGTTGGTGCGGGTCGCACTGTCCTCACGACTCCATCCTCGGGAGATCGTCGGCATCGCCCGAGACGCCGAGGCGTCAGTGATCTTCTGCGAGCCGCGGATGTCCGACCAACTCGGCCCCTTGATCGGCGACGACGCCCTGGTGATCAGCATCGGCGAGCAGTTCGATCAACTCACGCACGGTGCGGCGGGTACAGGCGCAAACGGCTGGCCGTCCTGGATCGCACCGGGGCCCGATGATCTTGCGGCGTTGATGTACACCTCGGGCACCACCGGTGAGCCGAAGGGCGCCATGGTCACCCACCGAGCATGGATCGCCATGCTCAGCCGGTTCTGGTCGGCGTTGCCGCCGATCGGACCCGAAGACATCGTCCTGCATTGCGCACCGATGAGCCACTTCGGAGGCTCGGTCGGATCAGCGATCAGCTTCCGCGGCGGCGCTGCGGTGACGTTGAGCAGGTTCGATGCCGACAGCGCCCTCGACCTGGCCGCCCACCACCGGGCGACCGTTCTTCCCTGTGTGCCGACGATCCTCAGCCGACTCGCCACGGCCGCCGCCGACCGCACCGACCTGGCCACGCTGCGTGCCGTCGTCTACGGCGGCTCCGCGCTCGGCAGCACGGATGCCGATCGTGCGGTCGCAGCGTTCCCGGACCGGCTGTACCAGTGTTACGGCTTGGCTGAGGCACTGGCTCCGCTGACCGTTCTCGATGCCCGTGAGCACAGCGGTCCGGCACTGGCGTCCGCCGGTCGCCCGCGGCCCGGCCTCGAGTTGATGATCAAGACCGATGATCGCGGGCTGACCTCCGCGGCCGACCTCCGCGGCGAGATCTGCGTTCGCGGCGCGCCGGTCACCGCCGGCTACTGGAATCGGCCCGATGCCACTGCGGCCGTTGTCGACCAGGACGGCTGGTTCGCCACCGGAGACATCGGATTCCTGGACCAGGACGGACTGCTGCACATCGTCGACCGCGCCCGCGATGTGATCATTTCCGGCGGTTTCAACATCTATCCCTCCGAGATCGAACGCGTCCTGCGCGAGGCATCGGGCGTCAGCGACGCTGTCGTCTTCGGTGTCCCCGATCAGCGGTGGGGCGAGACAGTGACGGCCGTCGTCGTCCCGGACGACGTCGACGCAGCGCCGACACCGGACGACATCGTCGCGTTCTGCCGGTCACGGCTCGCCGACTACAAGAAGCCGACCCGGGTCCGGGTCGTCGATCGGCTGCCGATCGCCAACACCGGCAAGGTCGACCGCCGGCGACTGCGTGAGAACGCCCTGGCAGAGATCGAAATCTGACCGACCGGGCGGTTGCCCCGTCCGTCCAGAAGGAGTGAACATGACGACGTCGCATGTCCGACCAGGGACCCGCGCCCCCTCGCGCGCCCGTTTCCGCTGGGCAGTTCTCAGTATGAACTTCCTGGTCCTCGGACTGAACTATGCAGACCGTGCCGCCATCGGTGTCGCGGCACCGCTGATCATCGCCGAATACGGATTCAGCAAGACCAGTTGGGGTTGGATCGCCGCCATCTTCTCGATCGGTTACGCCCCGTTCTGTTTCATCGGCGGTTGGACCGCAGACAAGTTCGGGCCGCGCAAGGTGATGGCCGTCGCGATCGGTTGGTGGTCACTGTTCACCGCACTCACCGGTGCCGGGTTCAGCTTCATCAGCTTCATGATCATTCGGTTCTTCTTCGGATTCGGCGAAGGACCGCAGGCGACCGTGACCGCCAAGACCATGTCCAACTGGTTCCCACAACGCAAACTGGCCACCGCGATGGGACTCTCGCAATGCTCGACGCCGCTCGGCGGTGCGGTCGGCACCCCGATCGTCGCCGGCCTGATCGCAGCAGCGAACGGCAATTGGCGGATCCCGTTCATCGTCCTCGGCAGCATCGGCGTGCTGTTCATGATCGGCTGGCTGGTCGTCGTCCGTGACCACCCGGCCGGCCACCCTTGGGTTCGCAAGGTCGAGGCCGAGGAGATGGCGGCCGATCATCGCCAGCACGAGCAGGAGACCACCGACGCCGACAGCGCCGGACGCAGCCTCTAGTCCTATCTGCGGATGCCGCTCGTGTTGTCGACGGCGATGTGCTACTTCGGCTACTCCTGGGTGCTGTTCACCTTCCTCACCTGGTTTCCCGAGTTCCTGCATGAGGTGCACGGTCTCGATCTGTCCCAGATCGCCTTCACCGGGGCGATTCCGTGGCTGTGCGGTGTCGTCGGTCTCGGCATCGGCGGTATCTTCACCGACACCTTGGGACGTCGGTTCGGCATCTTCCGGGCCCGCAAATGGGTGACCGTGATCGCGCTGCTGCTGGTGGCCGTCACGTTCGCCTTCGTCGGCCTGGTGCAGTCCACCACGGCGGCCGTGGCGCTGATGGCGGTCACCGTCTTCATCCTCTACATCGTCGGTGCCCAGTTCTTCGCCATCATCGGCCCGGTCATTCCGCTGGCCCGATTCGGCACGGTGTCCGGCTTCATCCATTTCATCGCCAACATCGCGGGCATCATCGCCCCGATCGTCCTCGGCGCAACCGTCGATCACACCGGATCCTGGATCCTGTCGTTCGTGATCTCCGGAATCGTCGTGGCCATCCCGCCGCTCTGGCTCGCCTTCGTTCGCGGCAAGCCCCGCGTCGGTGGCACCCCTGACCAACCCATCGAAGGAGCACACTGAATGCCCGCCGCACTGGACGGAATCCGCGTCCTCGACTTCACCCAGATGATGCTCGGCCCGTACGCGACCCAGCTGCTGGCCGATCTCGGCGCCGACGTGATCAAGATCGAGCGTCCCGAGGGTGAGTGGGAACGCGGCCTGGAGATGATGGGCGAACTGATCGACGGCGACTCCGCCTGTTTCCTGGCGATGAACCGCAACAAGCGTTCGGTGGCGCTCGATCTGAAGTCCGAGCTCGCCCAGGACGCCCTGCTTCGGTTGGCAGCCACCTGCGATGTGTTGGTGGAGAATTTCCGGCCCGGCGTCCTTGATCGTCTGGGGCTGGGCTATGAGGACGTGAAGAAGGTCAAACCCGACATCATCTACTGCTCCGGTACGGGCTGGGGTCGGGACACGGTGTTCGCCAAGGAAGGCCGCCCGGGTCAGGATCTGCTGATCCAGGCCATGTCCGGGTTGGCCGCCAACGGCGGCACCCGGCAGCAGGCTCCGACACCGGCCGGCACCTCCATCGTCGACGCCTCGACCGCGCTGACATTGTCCAACGGAATCCTGGCCGCGTTGGTAGCCCGGGAACGGCAGGGGATCGGCCAACGGGTCGAGGTCGACCTCTTCTCCACCGCGATCTCCCTGCAGTGCCAGGAAATCTCGGCCCTGGTCAATCAGCGACAGGAGTGGCAACGGTCCGAGACCGGCGTCGGTCAACCGTGGCTGTCGGCACCGTTCGGGATCTATCAAGCCGCCGACGGACATGTCGCCATCGCGATGGCGCCGGTAGCGCGGGTCGCGGAATTGCTCGGAGCACCGGATCTCACCGACAAGGATCCGTGGTCGGATCGCGATGAGGTCAAGGAAACCCTGGAACAACACACCCGAGACCGCACGGCCGACGATCTGATCGAGTTGCTGATGCCGGCCGGCATCTGGTGCGCTCGGGTCCGATCGACCAAGGAGGCCGTCGACGAGTTACGTGACCAGGGCAGCGATCTGATCGTCACCGTCGATCATCCCCAACATGGCACCCTTGAGCTGATCGGATGTCCGATCCGGCTGTCGGAGACGCCCTGGGATCTTCGGTACGCACCACCGACGACGGGCCAACACACCGCCGATGTCCTCGGCGAGATCCTGGATGATCGGGAGCTCGCCGCGTTGGTCGAGACCCGATGATGGGCCCGATCGACTACCGGCCGGACGGACCGATCGGCAGGATCACGATCAACCGACCGGACCGACTGGGAGCCCTGTCCCGGTCGATGGTCGCCGAGCTCGGCACCTTGCTGCGGACGATCCGCGGCGACGAAGCGATCCGGGTCGTCGTGATCACCGGAACCGGCCGTAGCTTCATCGCCGGCGCAGACCTCGAGGAGTACGCCGACAGCAGCCCGGCCGAGTTCGACGCGTATCAGCGGCTGTCCCGGGCCACCTTCGGTGAGCTCGCCGATCTTCCGCAGCCGACGATCGCGGCAGTCAACGGGTTCGCGCTCGGTGGCGGCTTCGAGGTCGCCCTCTGCTGTGACTTCATCATCGCTTCCGACAAGGCACGCTTCGGACTGCCGGAGGTCAAGCTCGGACTGATTCCCGGTGGCGGGGGCACGCAGCGGCTCACCCGGGCCGTCGGACGTCAGCTGGCCAAGGAGTTGATCATGACCGGGGAGATGCTGGGTGCTGAGGACGCCGAACGCGCCGGGCTACTGACTCGCCGAGTCGCGGTCGAAGACCTCGCCACGACGGTGACCGAGTTTGCCCAGCAACTGAGCGACAACGCCCCACTCGCCGTCCGCGCGGCGAAGGGGTTGATCGACGCGGCGCCGGCGACCGAACTTGCCGCCGGGCTGACCGCCGAGCTCGGTGAACTCTCCCGTCTCTTCGGCACCCGCGACGCCCAGGAGGGAATCGGTGCCTTCCTGGCCAAGCGACCGGCCACGTTCCACGGACGCTGACCGACCCGCCCGGGTGGCCGTCCTGACTCTCAGAACGCTTCAGCTGCGCGGGTCGAGCCGCAGCAACTGGGCGCTCCGGTAGGCCACGTAGAGATTGCCGTAGTCGTCGTTGGCGATGTGCGGGCCGGCGCCGTCGAAGAGCACCCGCAGATCGAGATCGGCTCCCTGATCGGACGGGTCCGGGTCGAAGCCGAAGACCCGGCCGCCGACATTGCCGTAGATCCGGCCGTCACTGTTGGTGATCAACTGTCCGTAGTTGCCGCTGATCCGGTCGCCCGGCTTGAGGTCGGGGAAGATCTCCTTCTTCATGATGATCTTCTCGGTGCTCGCATCCATCGCGACCAGCCAGCCTTCGGCGTAGAGCCAGACGGTCCCGTCCGGTCCGGTTGCGGCAGCGTTGATCGATCGGGTGTCGGGGATCGGCCAGACCACGGACTTGGCGTTGCCGGTCTTCTCGTCGAAGATCAGCAGCTTGGCCTGGTCCTCGGTTGGTGTCCCGTCGTAGCTGTAGAAGATGTTGCCGGCACCGAACACCTTGCCCTCGCTGCCGGTGACGGCGTTGATGGACTGCTCTCCCAGCGGGCCGACGATCGTGGTACAGGTACCGGTCGTCAGATCCAGATAGCCGAAGGCGCCCTGGGTATGTCCGTATTCGGCCTGCGATCCGAAGTAGACGCGGTCGTGGTAGCCGGACAGTCCGTAGGGCCGATTCTGGTTGTTGCCGATCGTGCAGTCGACCCGCGGCTTCGGATCACCGTCCGCGGCCGGATCGAAGGACTCGATCCGACCGTTGGGGTAGCTGCCCTGGTAGATCCGGCCCTGATAGTTGATCATGCCCTCGGCCTGGGCACCGATCGGGTACGTCGCGTGCTGATCGCTGCGCATCGGGGCGACGGCTCCGAGCCCACCGGTGAGGTAGCCGCCGGTCCAAATCCGGCCGTCGGCGCCACTGCTGAGGTTGTTCACCCGGATGCTGGTCTCGGGAATGTCCTCGGTCAGGGTGCGGGACAGCTTCCCGGTCTCGATGTTCCACTTGACCAGCCAGCCGCCGCTGTTCCACCCGACCAGCGTGGTGCCGGGCCAGGCGGGATCGGCCAGCTGCATCGCCTCCCAGCCGCGGCTGAAGATGTTCACCGCCGCGCTGGTGATCGTCTTCTCCTCGCCGGTGGCCAGATCGTAGGAGTGCAAGGGATTGTCGGTTTCCCCCGCGACGTTGAAGTAGACCTTGCCGTCGACGATGTCGGACGGTCCGGCGTAGATCACACCCTTGATCTCGGTGACCTTCTCCGCCTGCAGGTCACCGGCGGCGTCCCGGCTCACTTTGAGGATCGCCAGGTAGTCGTTGCCGCTGCTCTTGGAGTCCCCACCCCACATCGTCAAGTAGCCGTTGGACGCCTTGCCGGTGTAGAGCCAAGCGGCCTGCTGCAGTTCGGGACTGAGCAGGTCGGTGAATTCGGTGCAGGCCTGATCTCCCGATGCGTTGCAGCCGTAGAGGTGGGTCTTGGTGCCGGTACCGGTGAAGACGGCGTCGGTGACCTCGTCGTAGGCGGTCCACCGGGTGTAATTGGCATCGGTGGTCAGCGGTTCGGGGGCGATCGAGCCGAAGCCGTCACCCTCGACGTACTTCCAGATCGAGGCGCCGGGATAGCCGTCGGTGCCCTCGCCCCAGCCGCCGCCGTAGACGGTACCGTCGGCGCCGAAACTCAGGCCGTAGGCGAATCCGAACGCCTTGAGCGGCGGCGGGCCGATCCGGGTCGCGGTCCTGGCACCGGGTTTCCAGGACCACAGTGCGCCACTGGAGTAGGTGCCGATGTAGAAGATCTTGGACACCGGATTCTGCGCCACGGTCCAGGAGCCGACGGCGCCGGGCATGTCGACCACCTGGGTCACCGTGCCGGTGAGCACGTCGGTGGCGATGATCTTGGCCGGATCCTCCTCCGAGCCCGTCCCGACGGTGACGACGATCGCCCGCCCGTCCTGATCGACACCGTCCCCCATCGCCAGGAAGCCCATCCGCTTGCTGATCTGGGTGCCCAGCGCCGTGGCCGGCCCGGTGATCAACACGTTGTCCATCGCGGCCGAGCTCAGCGCCTGGATCTCCACCACGGCACGGGTCGCCGTCGCCGGCGCGGTCGCGGTGATCTCGATCGAACGGTCCTTGTCGATCGTGGTCCGCGGAGACGTCCGGCGCCCGACGGTCGAGCCGCTGTCGTCGGTGAACCGGATGCCGATCGCCGCTCGGGTGGTCGCCCGGATCGTCGCAAAGGCGGTCAAGGCCTCACCGGCGACGACAGCTACCGGGGAACTGCTGGCGCCCGGCCACTGGCAGGCTCCGCCGCCCTTCAGCAGCAGGCTGTCGGTGCCGTCGGTGGACCAGGCTTCGGTGCCGGTGATGCTGCAGTCGGCCGCTGCCCCGTCCGGCCGACCGGTCGCATCGAGTGCCGACCAACCCGTCGTGCCGTCCTCGAAGCTGTGATTGTCGATCAGCAGATCGCCTTGCTGGACACGAGGTTCGGCCGCTTCCGGCTCGGCCGATGCCGTTCCGGGGCGAGCCGTCGTCATCGACATCACCACAATCCCGATCAGGAGTGAGATCACGCAGCCCAACGCCGGGCGACGGGCTGTGAGTCGGCTCGGCACTGTTCCTCCAACGTCGTTCGCAGCTCGTACGGTGTCGACGTCAGCCTATTTTATCCCGTCCGCAATGTGAATACATGCCATGCCATAAATCCTCATGGATGAACGTCACCCACCATCAACAGACATCGAGACACCCGGCCGCTGTGCAGATCACCAGAAGTAGAGCGAGCGGGACACGTATCTACTGCCCTTGTAGCCCTTGGAGATCGAATAGCCGCGGACCGCGACCCGATAGTGGCCCTTCTGCTTGCCGAATCCGATCTTGACGCACTTGCCATAGCTGCCGTTGCGACCGGTCTTTGCCTTCGCCACGGTGCGCCAACCAGATGACTTCTTCTTCTGGATCAGCACTGTCTTGCCGGGGATACCCTGCGGTCGACCGGCCGAGCCCTGCGCAGTCAGACGCCCGTACACGCAGGTCTTCGGTTTAGCTCCCTGCTCCGCACGGAACGTCACACGCGAGTCCAGCGTCGCCGCTGATGAAGGAGTGGGCGAGGCGATGAGGAATGCCGCGGCGAGCCCGAGGGTGATCAACATCGCCATCGTGATGCGCAGCATCTGGCGCGGTCCTGCCGTCACGATCTGGTGAGCCATGACTCGTCGCGATCGGTGCGGCCGGCTCAACTGAAGTCCTGGTGTTCAACGACCCACTTGGTCACCTTGGGCGCAACCCAGAAACCGTAGATGCCGATGGTGATGATGCACAGCAGGAACCACTTGATCCAGTTACCGAAGAGCCCTCCGCCCGTGCCGGTGAAGTGCACCCGCCGGCCGTGGATGAGCGTGTGCTCGGCTTGCCACCGATACTTCATGCAGATCGCCCACGGCGCACCGAATCCGAGGGTGACCAGCGTCAGAAGAAGGGACAGGATGCTCATCCCGAGGTAGCTTCCGGCACCGCCGTCGAAGACGAACGGTTTGAGCTGCTGCTGCGTCGTGACACGCAACCATTGCTGCCCAGGTTGAGCGTGCTGGCCGGGAAACTGCTCAGATGGGTGGTTCGAGGCTTGGTGGGGTGTGGCGAGGGACATCGAGTTCCGTTCTGGGAGCGTAGTGACGCGGCGCCGACCGCCGCAGTTCGACCCGGTCTCTCGCTGTGCCTTCTGACCTCGCACGATCCAGGAATCGGCCGTCATTCAACCGGGATTAGCAAGAGAGTATCCCAACTGAGTAGTACAAGCAAGTATCACAACTCAGATATCAATCTCAGGTTGACAGTTCAGGTTTGCAACAGAGTTGCGATACCCTTTGGAACATGGCAGCCCAGACCCCCGACGCCGATCTCCAAGCGGTCAGCGACGCCGCCGAGACCATTCGCGAAGCCACGCTGCGGCGCGACGAGGCGATGGCCGCAGCTCGCGACGCCGGGAACACCTGGCGCTCGATCGCCCTGGCTGCCGAGATGACCGAGAACGGCGTCATCAAGGCTGTCCAACGACATCTCGACCAAGTGGCTGAGCAGGAAGATCAGCCGGCGTAATAGCTGTGCGCCAGGCTCGATAGATCAGTCGAAGTCCGACGACCGAGCCGTCTCCCACACGGACAACCGATCGCGGGCAACGCTGTCAAGTCGATCAATGGCTCGCGCCACCAGGTATTCCACCAGCAGGACCCCACCGGCCAGCGTGTCCAACGGCGATGGGGCTTCCACATCGATGATCAAGGTGACGACAGCAAAGTCGGCGGCCGCTGTCCCGGGTTCGTCGGTCACCACCACGACGGACGCACCACGTTCGGCGGCTGCCTCGGCCAACCGCCGGATGGCCGGCTGGTAGCGCTCGACATCGAAGAGGACGACGACATCGCGAGGCCCGAGATCGATCATGGTCGCCAGCGACGCTCCCATCGGATCGTCGAGCAGCCGGACGCCGGGGCGGATGGCCTGCAGGTTGAAGGCCAGGTGTCGGGCCAGCACCTCGGTGAACCGGCCACCGGCGGTGACCAGATCACCACGCAGGTCGGTGAGCAGATCGATGGTCGCATCGATGCTGGCCGCCGGGATCCGATCGAAGCCGCGAGCCGTCCGCTCACCGACGACGCGGGCAAAGCCGGTCAGGTCGGCGGTCTCCCCCTCGGGTTTGCTGCCCAGCTTGGACAACGGACCTTCGACCGGCTCCGGCCCCTGGCTGGCCGTGCGAACCTCCTCCCGTAGCGCGTCGCGGAAGTCGGCGAAGCTGTCGAAGCCCAGGGCCCGGACAAACCTGATCACCGTCTGGGTGCTGACGGCGGCAGCCGTGGCCAGCGCACCGGTCGTCGACAGCCCCGCACTGGGATAGTCGGTGAGCAGCCGCAACGAGACCCGGCGCTCGCTCGGCCGCAAGGTTGCGGCCGCGATCCGATCACGGACGGAAGTGGTTTCGGCTGTCGACATCGGTCACGCCGCGTCGGACCGGCCGTCCCCGGCGCGGCTGCCGCGGATCGAGCGGAGTTCCAGCTCGAGGCTCGCGCAGTCGACCCGGGCCGCCGTGTGCTGCTGCAGCGGCATCCACCCGTCACTGGGCAGGCCACTGGAGGTGATCACCAGGCCGTCGTCGGTCCGCCGCCAGGACATCCGGTAGTAGTGATCAACATGATCGGCCGGCAGGTCGGCACCGAGACCGGAAGCCACGAAGTCCTCATGCGGCACCCGCGCCCCCTCGTTGGCGTGGGCGGCAATCAGCTCGCGCTCCGACAACAGCAACAGATTGAGAGCGGCCTGGCCGAAGCGATCGCGAAGCTCGGCAACCACGGCGATCACCGCGTCGAACAGCGGTTCGCCGCGACGGACCCGGCGCAACACCAGAGCGAAGATCATCGCCGAGTCGGTGTCGCCGCCGATCGCGTTCAGCTCGTCGGCGGTCACCAGTTCGCGCAGCGGCGCCACCGGCACGCTTCCGTTGTGAGCAAAGGCGATGCCGTCGGCGAGGAACGGATGGGTGTTGCTGACCTGGGTCGCCAGTCCCTCGGTCGCCAGTCGCAGATGGGTGATCCGAGCCCGCGACGGCGTACGGGTCAGCGCGCCGGTCAGATCCGTTGCGGCGGTCGGCTCGCCGGGATCGCGCAGCCGACCCAGCCGCGTACCGTCCGGGCCGTCGGTCAACCACGCCGTCCCCCAGCCGTCGGCGTGCAGCCGACCCAGCCGCTGGAATTCGGCGCAGCCGTCGACGCCGATCAGGTCGGCGTCGGTGCTCAGACTCCGTGACACCCGGCCCAGTAGCCGACACATACGCTTCGCCCTCTCCCTCTCATGATCACGGTGGACATGACCACCACCGATGTTACAGATCCAACATAGTGAGAAAAATGTCTGATCCGTAACACGGGAGACACGATTTCGGTTGATGATGGTGTCATGACGTCCTCGTCGTTGACCCAGGACCTGCTCGACCGTCAGGTGTCGACACTGATCGGCACGGTCTGGAATCCCAACGGGCTGCTGCTGGCCAAGACTGTGCCGACACAGCGGGCGGATGCCTTTGTCGAAACGGGTCTCGGCGCCTCGCCGACCTGGCACGGCTTCACCATCGATCAGGGTGGAATCGCTGTCACCAAGGCGATCTCACCGGTCGGAGATCTGCGATTGCGGATCGATCCGGATGCCGTGCGGGTGATCGGCGACGGGTTTGCCTGGGGACCGGCGCGATTCGTCACCCAGGAGGGCGGACCGGTCGCCGAATGCGGGCGCGGTGCGCTGGCTCGGATCGAGGAATCGCTGCAACAGCAGGGAATCAGCGCCCTCGTCGGGCATGAGTTGGAGTTCCAGTTGGCTGCCGCGGACGGCTCGCCACTGCCGACGACCGGTTGGGCGCCCTACTCGCTGGCAGGGGTGCTGCAACATGAGGACTTCGTCCGCGAGCTGTATCGGATGGCCGCCGTCGCAGGCCTGCAGATCCAGCAGTTGCATGCCGAGTATGCGATGCGACAGTTCGAGTTCTGCCTCGAACCGCAGTCTCCGGTCGCTGCCGCCGATTCGCTGGCGCTGGCCCGGCTGGTCGTGCAACGGGCCGCCCATGCCACCGGGCTCGGCGTCTCCTTCTCTCCCAAGCCGTACGCCACCGACGCCGGCAACGGTGCCCATCAGCACTTCTCACTGAGCCGCAACGGCACGCCGCTGTTCTCCGACGGCACCGGGCCGCACGGATTGACCGATGACGGTGCCGCCGCCGTCGGACGTGTTGTCGAGCTGTTGCCGGAGCTGCAGGCTGTGTTTGCCGGCTCGATCCTGTCCGCCACCCGGATGGCGCCGGGCACCTGGGCCGGAGCGCATGCTGCGTGGGGCTTGGAGAATCGCGAGGTCGCCGTCCGGCTGATCGCTGCGACGCCGAGCAACCCGCTCGGCGCCCATGTCGAGGTCAAGATCATCGACCCGTCCAGCTCCGGCTACATCGCCTCGGCCGGTGTTCTCGCCGCGATGCTGGACGGCATCACCCGAGCCACCACGTTGCCGGCCGAGGCGACCTGCGATCCCGGCGCCATGACCGAGCAGGAACGGGCCGCTGCCGGCATCACCGTGCTCACCGATGATCACCGCACCGCGCTGGACCGACTGGACGCCAGCACCGCAGTACGCGGTCTGATCGGCGACGGCCTGGTCGATGCGATCGTTGCCGGCCGGCGTCATGAGGCCGACAACTACGGCGACCTGAGCCCCGAGGCGTTGACCGAACGCTTCCGTTTCGCCTGGAGTCTGTGAGATGTCCGAGCTCCTTGATCATCTGCGGTCCACACGACTTGTCGATCATCACGTGCACGGCTGCTGGCCGACCGACGGTCCACGCGACCGATTCGAGAACGCCCTGAACGAAGCCAACACCGAACCGCTGCCGGCCTGGGATTCGGCGTTCGACAGTCAACTCGGCTTTGCGATCCGGGCGCGCTGCGCTCCGCTTCTCGATCTTGATCCGCACGCCGACCCGGACGACTACTGGCAACGCCGCACGGAGCTCGGCGAGGCCGAGGTTGCCGCCCGGTTCGTCGGCAGCGCCGGGGTGTCGGACTGGCTGGTGGACACCGGCTTCCAGGGTGAGACCTGCGGCCCGGAACGCCTGGCATCCTGGAGCGGCAGCAACGCCCGTACGGTGCTGCGGTTGGAGTCGCTCGCCGAGCAGGCGGTGGCGGTCGGCGGCGATTATCCGGCGACCTTCGATGATCTTGTCCGAGCCCGGGTCGATGACCACCAGGCGGTCGGATTCAAGACCGTGATCGCCTATCGCACCGGCTTCGCCATTGACTGGTCCGAGCCCGACCGAGCAGCGGTGGACGAGGCGGCGCGACGATGGGCCGACCAGGGCGGCACGCGATTGTCCGATCCGATGCTGCTCTGCTTCGGCATCCGGACCGCCCTGAAGATCCAGGCCGAACGGGGTGGCCTACCGCTGCAGGTCCACGTCGGTTTCGGTGATCGGGACGAGGATCTGCAGCGGACGGATCCGCTGTTGTTGCTGCCGCTGCTCCGTGAGCCGATCGCCACCGAGGCCTCGATCGCCTTGCTGCATTGCTATCCGTACGAGCGTCAGGCCGGCTATCTCGCCCAGGCGTTCGCCGGCGTCCATCTCGACGTCGGACTCGCGATCAACTACCTCGGCGGTCGGAGTCGGGACCTGATCGCCCGCAGCCTGGAGCTCGCACCGTTCCGCAAGCTGCTCTACTCCTCCGACGCCTACGGTCCCGCCGAGCTGCATTACCTCGGCGCCGAACTGTGGCGGACCGGTACGGCGGCGGTCCTGGACCGCTTCGTCACCGACGGCGACTGGTCGCCAGCCGACGCCCGCCGGATCGCCGATCTGATCGCCGCCGACAACGCCCGCAGGCTCTATCAGCTCTGACCACACTCCGGCCGCCTCGGGGGTGGCCGGACCAGCACCCAGGAGCAGGCCATGACCGACACCACAAGATCATCCGGAGACACCTCCCGCGGCGATGCGGCGGGCGGGTCAGGACTGAAGCGGAACCTCTCGGTCTGGGAAGCGATCGGAGTCTCGATCGCGCTGATGGCGCCGTCGATGGCCGCCAACATCAACCCGCAGGGCACGGCGTCGGTGGTCGGCCGGGCAGTGCCGCTGGCGTTCGCGCTGGCCACGGTCGGTGTGCTGCTGATCGCCTACACCTTCGTCCGGTTGAGCCAGCGCTTCAGTCACTCGGGCAGCGTCTACGGCTTCGTCGGCGCGACGCTCGGACCGCGGCCGGGCATCATCGCCGGCTGGCTCAATGCCGGCACCTATCTGTTCTACGGTGTCGTGACGTCGATGGCCGCCGGTCGGTTCATCAACGATCTGGTGATCAAGTCCGGGCTGTGGCCGACCGCTCCGGACCGGATGGGTTATGTCTTCGCCTGGGTTGCTCTGCTGGTCGTCTGGCTGCTGGCCAGCCGACCGGCGAAGGGCGGCACCCGGGTGTTGTTCGTGGTCGAGGCCGTCACTGTTCTGTTGATCTTGATCCTGACCGTGATCGTCCTGGTGCACCTGTTGACCGGTAGCGCGCCGCAGGGCCAGACCTTCGATCTGTCGGTGTTCACCGTCAGTGGTGCCGGGGTGTCGACGGTGTTCCTCGGAGTCGTGTTCGGCTTCCTCTCCTTCGCCGGCTTCGAGGCCGCTGCGACGCTGGGCGAGGAGGCCCGCGAGCCCAAGCGGGACATCCCGCGGGCGATCCTCGGCACCGCCATCTTCGGCGGGCTGTTCTTCGTCATCGTGACTGCCGTCGAGGTGATGGCCTACGGCACCGACAAGGCAGGCATCGAGGCGTTCATCAACTCCGGTTCGTTGATCGGTGATCTTGCTTCCTCCTGGGTTGCTCCGTGGCTCGGCGTGGTGATCACCGTCGGCGCGACCTTCTCCGCCGCAGCCTGCGCCCTGGCCACCGTGGTCGGCGCCTCCCGGCTGATCTTCGCCCTGAGCCGGGACGGACTGGGACCCCGCCCGCTGGCCGCCGTGCACGAGCGTCAGGGTGTCCCGCACCGCGCCGTCGGCGCGTCGGTCGCGGTGATCTTCGTGGTCGAACTGATCGCGATGATCGTCGGCACACCGTCGCTGGATCTCTTCGTCTACAGCGGCACCGGCGGCACCCTGATCCTGCTGATCGCGTACGGGCTGGCCACCGTCGGCTGCGTCAAGCTGCTCTTCTTCTCCGGACCGCCGGCACCCGGTGTGAAGCCGGTCGCCAAGTGGGAGCTGATCATCCCGATCCTCGGCCTGGCGCTGCTCGCCTACACCCTGTTCCGCAACGTGGTGCCGATCCCGACCGGCAGCGCGCTCTGGGGTCCGGGCCTGTCGATCGGCGTGCTGATCATCGTGTTGGTCGTCGTGTTGGCGCGGCCCGCCGCCGCCAAGCGTGCCGGCGAGCGGCTGACCGAGTCGGAGGGGCTCAAGACGGCCCATTCGCGCGAACGCGACTGATCGGGCGGCGCGGAAGCGGCAGAAGTGGACAACGGCTGACTCAAATCCGTTTGGCTCATCAGTTGACGGACAACTGATAACTGACATACTCTCCGACGGTCGGTACCTACCGGCCTGCGGCGACACCTGACGACACGCCGCCAGATCAAGTCAGAGCGAGATGGGGACGTTCAATGTCGACCAACCCTGCAGCACCGCGACCGACCGGTCGTGGCTACTACTGGAAGGCCACCCTTTCCGGGCTGGCCGGCAACACCTTGGAGCTGTACGACTTCCTGCTCTATGGCACCGCAGCCTCGTTGTACTTCCCGAAGCTGTTCTTTCCCGAAGGCAACGACTTCCTGTCCACTCTTTCGAGCTTGGCGACGTTCGCGGTCGGGTTCATCGCCCGCCCGATCGGCGGCCTGCTGATCGGTCGCATCGGTGATCGGCTCGGCCGGAAGAAGGCGCTGCTGATCACGATGTACTTGATGGGTGCGTGCACGATTGCCATCGGCCTGTTGCCCACCTACGGCAGTGTCGGCGTTCTTGCTCCGATCCTGTTGATCTTGGTCCGGATCCTTCAGGGCATCGCGATGGGTGGCGAGTGGGGCGGATCGATGGTGTTGGTCGCCGAGTCGGTGCCCACCCATCGGCGTGGCTTCTACTCCTCGATCCCCAACCTGGGCGGCTTCGTATCCCAGTTCTTCGTTGCCGGCGTCATGGTGCTGGTGCTTCGACTCCCCGAGGACGCGCAGCTCTCCTATGGCTGGCGAATTCCGTTCCTGCTGTCCCTGATCGTATTGATCGCCGGGCTGTGGATGCGCCGCAACCTGGTCGAGACACCCGTCTTCGTCGAGGCCCAGGAACAGCAACAAGAACATCATTCTCAAGATCAACGAGCCAGGGCTGATACGTCGCCGCTCCGTGAGCGCGGCCCGATCGGATCACTGTTCATCGATCACTGGCGGGAAGTACTGTTGATGCTCGGCCTTCGATTCTCGGAGGGTCTGCCGTACTTCCTCCTCACGGTGTTCGCGATCAATTACGCCAAGGCCACCGGCGTCGACGCTGCCGGCATGCAGACTTCTATCCTCATCATGGCCGCAGTCGCCATCCCGGTCACAGCACTCTACGGTCACCTGTCGGACAAGGTCGGTCGACGGCCGATCTTCGCAATTGGCTCAGCAGTCGTCGCCATCACCGCGTTCCCATTCTTCCTCCTGCTGAACACCGGTTCGTTCTGGCTGATCACTCTCGGCTACATCCTGGTGCTCAATCTCGGACACAACCTGGTTGGCGCGGTTCAGCCATCGTTGTTCGCCGAGATGTTCCCGGCGAAGAACCGGTACAGCGGCGTCGCCGGTGCCCGTGAAGTGTCCGGAATTGTCACGGCTGGGCTCACACCATTCATCGCCGCGCTGCTGGCCGGCCCGGACAGCACCCGCTGGTACCTGGTCGCCGGCTACGTCGTTCTCGGGGCGGTCGTCTCCCTGATCGCGATCAAGATCGTTCCGGAAACCCGCGGCCGAGATCTTGTCAACCTCGCCTCGGGAAGTCCTGTGTCGCCGACTGCTCCAGTGCACTCCGGCAACCCTGCTGACACGACCGACTGAGCTGTGCCGTCCGGGCGGGCACTGCTACCTGCAAGTCCGCCGAATCTGCCGACAGGATCCCCAACCAGGAAGGAACTTCGCTCGATGTCCCGAACGGATGCGCCACGAGGCATGATCGCCCCAGCGCTGACACCATTCGATGCCGGCGGCGCCGTCGACTACGACTGTTTCCGCCGACAGGTCGCAGACCTACTCGATCGCGGCATGCACGGGATCAGCCCAGGCGGCAGCACCGGTGAAGGTGCCGTGCTCGACGACGACGAACTCGCAACCTTGGTCCGCATCGCGCGGGAGGAGGCCGCTGATCGACCGGTGGTCGCCGGCGTCATCCGTACCTCGACCAAGTCCGCTGTCCGGACGGCTCTGGCTGCCCGCGACGCCGGTGCGTCCGCATTGATGATCACTCCGACCTTCTACAACGTCCTGGTACCTGATGCGGCCGGCAACAAGGACTTCTATGGCACGATCGCAGAACAGGTCGACCTGCCGATCATCATCTACAACGTCGTGCCACAGAACGAGATCACCCCGGAGGTCTTCCTCGACCTGCTGGAGATACCGCAGATCATCGGGGTCAAGCAGAGCGTCGGCGGCGTGATGGCGATGTACGACATGCGGATCACCGCCGGCGACCGGGCAGCCGTCTACGGCGCCACCGACGAGATGATGTACAGCTGCCTCGCCCTCGGCGCGGACGGTGCGATCTCCGCGGTGCTATCGCTCTTCCCGGAGCAATGCCGCGAGATCTGGGACTGCGCCCAGAACGGCCGAACCGACCGGGGTCTGCAGTTGCAACGGCAGCTCTTCACCATCTGGAAGTCGGTCCGTGGTCCACAGTTCCCCGCCCGGATGAAGGCGGCAGCCGCGCTTCTCGGCCACGATCTCGGCTCCTGCCGTAGCCCGTCCTCACCCGTACCCGCCGACGTTCGCGCCGACTTGAAGGCCGCCGTCAGCACGCTGACCTGACCTGCCCATCGAACCTGCAAACGGAAGACACCCATGACCCAGTTCAGCAAGTCCCAGAACGGCCGACAGCTCGACCTCTCCGGCATCATCCCGCCGATGGTCACCGCATTCTCCCCCACCACCGAGGAGCTCGATCTCGACCTCATCCGTCAGGAGACCGAGTATCTGATCTCCACCGGGGTCGGCGCCATCTGCATCGCAGGGAGCACCGGCGAGGGGCAGGGCATGTCCGAGGAGGAGATCGGGCTGCTCAACCGGACCGTCGTCGAGCAGGCCGACGGTCGGGTACGCGTGCTTGCTGGCATCATTGCCGACTCGACGATCGAAGCCGTCCGCAAGGGTCGAGCGGCCGCGAAGGCAGGGGTTGACGCACTCCAACTGACTCCGCCGCACTACCTGTGGGCGCCGTCGATCGACAGCCTGGTGCATCACTTCGACGTGATCGGTGATGCCGTGGAACTGCCGTTGTTGATCTACAACGTCATCCCCTGGGTCGACATCGATGTGCATGCGATGAACGCGATCATCGACCGCTCCCCCTGGGTACTTGGCGTCAAGCAGAGCGGCGGTGATATGCACAAGGTCGCTGACATGCTGGCCGTGCTGCACGAGAAGGTGCCGATCACAACCGGCATTGACGACCTGCTCTATCCCACCTTCGTGCTCGGCGTCGACGGTGCAATCACCTGCATGACTGCGGTGTTCCCCCGCGAGACCAGGCGACTGTATGAACTCGTCCGGGAGCAGCGGCACGACGAGGCCCTTGCGCTGCATCAGAAACTGCTACCGGTGTGGCGATCCATCGAGGGGCCGGGGATGCCAGCGAACGCCAAGTACGCACTCTCACTGCTCGGCCGGGACAACGGCGTGGCTCGCAGCCCGATCACACCTCCCGATGAGGATCTCAAGCTACGTATCCGGACTGAGCTGGAGAAGGCACAGCTGGTGTGATCACAGTCGCCGAGTGTCCAGGATCGTCAGCAGCCGGTCCGGGCACTCGGCTGTGTTCTATAATCCGAGCCGACCGCCGTTGAAGGAGGCTAGCGTGGCGCGACCCCGACGACGGGTGACCGAGGATGTACTCACGGTCCTTCGCGGCCAAGCGGAGAAGCTCCCGATCGGGGCGAAGATGCCGACCGAATCGCAGATCGTCGAGGAGCACGGGGTCAGCAGGCAGACCGCGCGCGAGGTGTTCGCGATCCTCCAGTCCGAGGGCTACGTCGAGATCCAACACGGCAAGGGTGCCTTCATCGTGGACAAGTCGGCAAACGACGTGGCCAGGTTTCAAGGATGGTTCCGAGGCAACCAGTTCGAGATCGCTGAGCTGCTGGAGATGCGTGCCGCTGTCGAGCCATACGTTGCCGAGCTGGCCGCCGCCCGGATGACCGGCGATGATCTTGAACGCCTGCACGCCTCGGTCGAGGAGTTCGAAGCAATCCTGCGAGGGGACGATGTCGACGCGAAGGTTGCGGCGGACGAGGCATTCCACTCATTGATCATGAAAGCCAGCGGCAACAAGGGGCTCACCACCTTCTACGAGACCTTCATCCCGAGCCTGCGGGAGTATCGCAAGCGCGTCTTCTCGCCGCCCGCCGATCCATTGCTCGCGTTGCCCCACCACCAACGGATCTATCAGGCGATCTCCGACAGAGATCCGCGTAATGCGTACGAACAGATGCGCGATCACATCGAACATTCGCGGCTGGACGTCCGCAGGCTTGCGAGCGAAGCACCGTCCGCCTCGGACTGAAAGCGCCGCGATCCGCCCACCGGGTTCTGGCAACGACTCAGCCGGCTTCGGGTATGGGCGCGCTGGTGTGCCAGATGTGTTGGGCGAACTGTCCACGACCGAGGTCGTGGCCGCCGGTCGCGTTGACCAGAAACACTCTGCCGTCCGGCGCCCGGAACAAGAACGTCCCGGGCTCGGCTCGTCGCCGTTTCCACAGTGCGTGGGTGATCACATTGTGTTCCCGGCGGCCGGTGGGGCCGAGGTTGTCTTCCCTGGTCTGGGCCGGGATGCCGTCGACGTAGGGGATGTTGTGGTCAAGATCAAGACGACGCCCGATCGACCCGGAGAACGGGAACATGCTGCCGGGGTATTTCAGGAACAGGCGTTCCCGCATCGCCCGCGGGATCTCATAGGAGTCCACGGGTGTCAGGTCGACCGATAGGTCGACGACGGGTTTGACGGTGAGGTTGCAGTTGCCGAGCCAGTCGGCGACCAGGGTGGAGACCATGGGGCCGATGTCTTCCACCCGGGTGACACCGAGTCCGGTGTCGAGGGTCTCTTTGGCGATGTGGACGTAGAGGGTGGCGTCGGGCCGGAACTTCGCCGGATCGATCTGGCCGATCGCAGCGAGCGCGAGTTCGGCGAGCCGGTGGTCTTGATCAACACGCGGGAACCGATCGGTCGTGCCGTCGTCGCCCTGAGGGTCCGGCGGCGGTTCGTCCTCGGAGTCGGGATCATCGGGTGGCGGTTCACTCGCGTCATGATCATGCGGTTGCGAGCCTGCCTGATCGGACGCGGACGGCCGGCGGACCGTGTCACTCGCTGCTGGTTCCGGGCAGAGGGAGTCGTCGTCAGGATCGGGATCGAACAGCGTGGGTTCGGTGTCTTCGGCGATCATCCGCACCGCGTCCAGCGGGTTGGCCAGAATGTCGACGGCAGCGGCCATCCGTTCGTCTTTGGTACCGGTGTGTCCGCAGCGGGCCAGGATGTCGGCGATTCGGGCGACCTGGGCATAGAACCGGATCACGGCCGGGGTCTTGGCCTTGATGAACATCCCTTTGATGCCATGGTCGTTGCTCTGGTTGATCCAGACCCCGACATCCTCGGCTGCCTGCTCGGCCAGCTTGGCGATGTTGTCGGCGTCGACCCGGATGATGACGGCGTCGAGTTGGCTCATCAGCCGGCCGTAGCTGAACCGGCCGACCAGCTCGGCAATCGAGCGGTCAACCTCCAGTGCTTGCTCCACAGTCAGGTGATGGGTGTGGCGGGCGATGGTCTGGCAGTCCAGGGCGGCGACCTCGTAGTGGCAGAGCCGGGCCCAGAGTCGGGGGAAGCGGTGGCGCAGGTCCAGGGCGTCGGCGATGATCCGTTCGGTGGTGCCGGTGGATTTGTGCAGGGTGCCGGCCAGGTCGGTGACGCAGAATCGGGCGAGTTCTGGGGTGCCGTCGCCGCCGGGGTGGATGGGCCGGTCGCCGCCGGGGAGGGCGAGTTGATGCGGGGCGATACCGTCGGCGGGGTGTTGGTCGGCGAAGGTCGCGGCGAGTTGGAGTCGGTTGGCTCCGGTGACGCGTTCGAGTCGGTCGGCTGCTTCGATCTGGGTGAGGAGTTGGTCGGTGGTCAGGCAGGCCGGGTCGACACCGGGCCCGGTGAGGGTGGTGTCGATCAGTCTGCTGCCATCGATCATGTGATCAACACTAGACACTGGTTCTGACAGTTTGTGCTAGTCGGGATCCCAAGCCAGCAACAGATATCCACAGATTCTGAGGGAGAATCTGAAGCTCAAGCCGACTGCCCCTCGACAGGGTCAGGGCCTTGTGTTTTGATCACCGAGGTGTTTCGACCATCGAGTTGGTGCCGTTCGACAAACCGAGGGCGTCTTCTTGATCATCGAGTCGGCGGCGACGGGAGTTCACCGTCAGTCCTGCTGGAGGAGCTGTCTCCATCGATCCGGGACGGCAGTCGTGAAGAACCTCAGGATCTCGAGCAACCGTGCTCCTCTCGGCGCGGACCAGTTGCGGGTCTCCGAGCTGGACGGCCTGCCGAGCAGTTTGGCCAGAGCGAAGAACAGCTGATACCAGAGCACGCTCGCCTCGAGCGCTGCGACCTCAGCCGGAGTTCGTTGCCGGCAGGCGACCTGGCGATAGGCGTCCACCACGTCGGGAAGCGCCGACGTTCGGAACCCTGCCAGGTCACGCATCGGTTCACCCCAACAGGCAGAACCCCAGTCGATGATCGCGGACACGTCTCCGGAATCGTTGAGGATCAGATTCGACGGCATCACATCCCCGTGCAGCAGTACCGGCTCCGAACGGCGCGCACCCCTGGACTCCAGCAGACTGAACCACCGCTGCAACCATCCAGCTTGGGTGCGGCCGATCTCGCCACCACTGGTCAACTCGTCGAGCAGTTCCTCGACGGAGAAATCGGCGGTCCCAACGCTTCGGACGGACGTCTCGACGTCTCTGCGAATCGCATGCAGGCCGGTCAGGATCTCGAACAGCGAACCGTAGATCCGATCGCCGCCGTCCGCCAGGGAGGGCAGGTCCCCGATCTCTCGCCCGTGCAGTCGTTCCAGCACGATGTAGCTGTTGTCGCCGAGTTCGTGTGTCGCATCGAAGCTCACGAGCTCGGCCGTCGGAATCCCTCGATCCCGTACCAGGCCGATGACCTCCGCCTCCTTGACGAGCCGCTCCTCGAAGCGTCGCTGCCGCGGCAGTCGGAGAACAAGGTCGCTGCCCAGATAGATCGTGAGATTGACCTGTCCCTGTCGCGGCGCAACGGTCACCTCCCGATCCGGGACGCCGAATCGTCGAGCGACCGCGCGAACAGTGTCGGCGAACTCATCCGGAACTGCAGAAACGTCCACCTCGTCACCCTTCTCCGCCGGTACGACGCCGCAGGGACTTCCCTTCACCGTAACGGGCGATTCGACGATCGGGCCCGACAGGCTAGGGCCGGCTCGGGTGCAGCGGTCTGCGCCGTGGCAGCACGACGCGTCGAGCGATCCGCCAACCCTCAGGTGTCCGGACCAGCTCGTCCTCGTAGACAACCGCGGCCACCGAACCGTCGGTCAGCACACCGAGGCCCTTGCTGACGGCCGAGGCGACATCGTCCTCCAGAGCGACCACAACGATGTTGGTCACCAGGTGGCCCACCGGATTCCGGTCGCCGAGCTGCCGGCCGGCGTCCGTCATCGCCTGCGGACCGACCAGGACACCGCCGCCGAGCGCGGTGACGTCATAGACGACATCTGCGGTGACCAGCTCGTCGAGCCGGTCGAATCGGCCCTCGTCCATCAGGTGGCCGTGCAGGTTGATCAACTCGTGGATCCGCAGCCGGTCGTCGGTCACGACAGCACCGCTTCAGATCCTCGATCCGGCGCGAAGTTGATCATGGCCGGATCGACTCCAGCCAACCGCTCATCAGCCAGGACGAGATCGACCATCCGCTGACCGGCCCGTTGAGCCGCGGGAACAGCACCTGCCGGGCCTCCTCCCGGGTGAACCAGTGCGCCTCGGCGATCTCCACCGGATCGATGGTGATCTCCTGATCCCGCGCGGTGCCGTAGAAGCCCACCATCAGACTGGACGGGAACGGCCACGGCTGACTGGCGGCATACCGTACGGTGTCGACCGCGACCGAGGTCTCCTCCATCACCTCACGTCGGACAGCGTCCTCCAGCGCCTCGCCCGGCTCGACGAAGCCGGCCAGAGTCGAGAACCGTCCCTCCGGCCAGCCGGCGCCACGGCCGAGCAGCGCCCGGTCCTGATCATCGGTGATCAACATGATCACTGCCGGGTCGGTGCGGGGAAAGTGTTGAGCCGAGCATTCCGGACACTGGCGGACGTGACCGGCCGCGACGATCTCGGTCGGTGCGCCGCAGCGCGCACACCGCGGATGCGTCCGGTGCCAGTTGGCGATCCCGACCGCCTGGGCGAGCAGGCTGCCGTCCAGCGCTGTCAACGTCGGCAACAGGTCGCGTACCGGCGTCGGCTGCAACTCCTCGGCCGACTGCTCGACGATCACCGCCCACCAGGCGGTCTGCTCGGGGTCCTCACCGGTCAGCCCGAGGAAGATCCGTTCCCCCTCCGGCGCCTCGTCGGAGGCCAACCATCGCGGTGCACCGTCGACGGCTCCGACACTGCTGCCGTCGACCACTGCGACGCGGCTGGTCGGCGACTTCCACAGCGCATCCAACCGGGCTGGGTCGCTCCGCACCTCGGCGGCCCGGTCGATCTGCTCGGACCAGAAGGCGAATTCGGGGTGCGACACAGTCATGGTTGACGAGGCTAGTCGGCAAACCCCGGACACCGTCAGGCGGGTCACCGACACTCGGGACGACCCGTCACCTGGATGTCACTCAGATGTTGCGAGCCGCTGGTTGGGTCGGCTCCGAGCTCGGCGGGCCGCAGCGCCCGGGAGTGCAAACGAATCAAGCAGCAGGCCTGGCGATCGCGGCCAGGATGATCGGGGGAAAGAGTGCGTCGTCATCTCATTGCGGGCATCGGAGTCTTCGCCCTCTGTGCCGGCAGCATCGCCGCCATGCCGGCCGCCGAAGCCCATGGCCACCGCTACTTCGACCGGACCGCCACCTACCCGGTGTACCTGAATAACGGTTCCGATCCACAGGCAGAAACCGTCGCGGAGATCTCCGCCGTCAGCTCCGACGGCAACACCCTGATCTACACCGACGCGGTCGCCAAGCAGCTCGGCTTCCTGGACATCACCGATCCGCAGGCACCGCAGGGTCGGGGCACGCTCTCGCTGTCCGAGCTCGGTGACACCGAGGGCGAGCCGACCTCGGTCGCGGTGCACGGTGACTACGTGCTGGTCGTGATCAACACCAGCGACTCCTTCACCGAGCCGTCCGGTCGGGTCGACATCGTCCGGGTCTCCGATCATGAACGCGTCCGCAGCATCGAGCTACCCGGCCAGCCCGACTCCATCGCCGTCGCGCCCGACGGCAGCAGCGCAGCCATCGCGATCGAGAACGAACGCGACGAGGACGCCGGCGACGGCGGACTGCCGCAACAACCACCGGGACAGCTGACGTTCCTACACGATCTTGACAGCACCGACCCGGCCGACTGGACCAGCCAGGACGTCGACATCGCCGACGATCTCTCCGGGATCGACGGGATCGACACCCCGCAGGACCCCGAGCCGGAGTACGTCGCCTACTCCCCCGACTCCAGCAAGGTCGCGTTGACCCTGCAGGAGAACAATGCGATCGCGATCTTCGACCCCACCGACGACAGGATGATCAAGGCGTTCACGGCCGGCACCGACACGGTCAGCGGCGTCGACACCAAGGAAGATGATCAGATCGACCCGACCGGGACCATCACCGACGTGCCGCGGGAACCGGACGGCATCACCTGGCTCGGCGATGATCATCTGGCCACCGCCAACGAGGGCGACTGGAAGGGCGGCACCCGCGGCTGGTCGGTGTTCGACGCGCGGACCGGCAAGGTCGCCTGGGATGCGGGCAACACCTTCGACCGGGAGGCGATCCGGCTCGGGCTGTATCCGGAGAGCCGTTCGGAGGACAAGGGCACCGAGCCGGAAGGCATCGCCCATGCCGAATTCGGCGGCACCCCGTACGTGTTCGTCAGCTCCGAGCGTGGCAACTTCGTAGCGGTCTACGACGTCTCCGACCCGACCGCTCCGCGGTATGTCCAGACGCTGCCGACCACCAACGGCCCCGAGGGCGTGCTGCCGATCCCGGGTCGCAACCTGCTCGCCGTCTCCAGTGAGGAAGACGACCCGGACAACCTGGTCCGGGCAAGCGTCGGCCTGTTCTCCTTCGGATCCGAGGCGTCGGGCGCCAAGACGTCTGGGGCGGGGAAACCGTTCTTCCCGTCGATCGAGTCCGCCGACGTCGACGGCGCACCCATCCCGTGGAGCGCGCTCGGAGCCCTGACCGCCGACCAAGATCATCCGACCCGGCTCTACAGCACCACCGACGCCGCCTACACCCCGACCCGGATCCTCGGCATCGACACCGCCCGCACGCCGGCCACCATCGACACCCAGCTGACGATCACCAAGGACGGCAAACCGTACGGGCTGGACGCCGAGGGCATCTACCAACGCCCGGACGGCAGCTTCTGGATCGCCGCCGAGGGCGCGACCGGTCCGGAGAACAAACTGGTCGAGGTCGCTGCCGACGGCGCCGTGCAGCAGGAGATCGGGTTGCCGGCCGAGATCGCCGACCAGCTCGGCAAGCAAGGCCTGGAGGGTGTCACCGCCCAGGTCGTCGACGGCACCGAACAGGTCTACGTCGCCGTCCAACGTGAACTCTCCGGCGACCCGAAGGGAACCGCGCGGATCGGCCGCTACACCCCGGCCACCAAGACCTGGACCTGGTACGGCTACCCGCTGGACAGCACCGCCACCGCCGGCGACTGGATCGGGCTCAGCGAGATCACCGCGGTCGATGATCATCGCCTCGCCGTCATCGAGCGGGACAAGCTGAACGGACCGGACGCCAAGATCAAGAAGGTCTACACCGTCGAACTTCCCGCCGACAGCACCGGTGGCTCGACCGGAGTCACCCGGACCCCTGCCGACAGCGACGCGATCAGCGCGACCCTGAAGAAGACCGAAGCCGTCGACGTGCTGCCGTTGCTGCAGAAGACCAACGGCTGGACCCAGGAGAAGCTCGAGGGCCTGACCATCGCCCGCAACGGCAAGGTGTTCGCGATCACCGACAACGACGGTGTGAAGGACGCGACCGGGGAGACGGTGTTCCTGCGCCTCGGCAACCGCAACCAGATGTTCGGTCCGTCTCACAAGCCGGGACACCATCACTGACGACCGCGCGCCAAGACAAGTCACCGCAAGCCCGTCCGACCTGGTGTCGGACGGGCTTCGGCGTTCCCGTGCTCGCGAGCCCGGTCGAGCCGGCTTGGGCCTGACCCGAACCACTGCTACTGTTATGGTGTACATATACAGTTGACTGGTGGGGAACGTGCAGATCATTTTGTCGAGCACCAGTGCGGTGCCGATCTACGAGCAGATCAAGACCCAGATCCGGCATGCCATCCACAGCGGCGACATCGCCGAGGGTGCCCGACTGCCGTCGCTGCGGCAGCTGGCGGCCGAGCTGCGGGTCAGCGTGATCACGGTGACCCGGGCCTACAACGATCTGGTGGCCGAGCAGCTGGTCAGCAACGAGCACGGACGCGGCTTCGTCGTCCGACCGGTCGACAGCACCGTCGCCGGCGCCGCACTGGCAGAACGGTTCGACCGCGCGGTCGTCGAACTCGTCGCCGCCGGCCGCTCGGCGCACCTGAACATCGACGACATCAACCGAGAGGTCGAAGCAGAATGGAAACGACGCTGACCGAAACTGCAGTCCTGACCCAGGGACTGCAGAAGAGTCGCGGGACGTTCGCCCTGCGGGAAGTGGACCTGCGGATCCCGACCGGCTTCGTCACCGGCCTGGTGGGGCCCAACGGTGCCGGCAAGACGACCTTGATCAAATGTCTGCTCGGGCTGGTCGAGCCGGACGCCGGCTGCGTCAACCTGTTCGGCACCGAACCGGCCGCCAACGTCGGCATCCAAGAGCGGGTCGGCGTCGTCCTCGATCGGATCACCGCCGCACCGGAATGGCGCGCCGGATCGATCGGGCGGCGGATCGGCGGGCTGTACACACACTGGGACGAACCGCTCTTCACCGAGCTGTTGCATCGCTTCGAGGTGCCCACCGGCAATCGGGTCGACGCACTGTCCCGTGGACAGACGGTCAAGCTGTCCTTCGCGATGGCACTGGCCCATCATCCGGAGCTGTTGATCCTCGACGAACCGTCCAGCGGACTCGATCCGGGCGCCCGTCGGGAGCTGACCGACACGATCCGGGAGTTCATGATCGACCCGAGCCACACGGTGCTGTTCTCCACCCACATCACCTCCGACCTGGACGATCTGGCCGATCACGTCGTCGTCCTCAACGCCGGCACGGTCGCCTATACCGGAATGCTGGATGAGCTGCATGAGCAGTTCGCCGTCGTCCGCGGGCAGGCGCCGTTCCCCGAGGCCGCCCGGCCGTCGACGATCGGTCTGCGGATCGAGACGTCCGGCCGCTACGAGGGTCTGATCCGGGTCGAGGACACCTCCTGGTTCGGCCCGGAGACCGTCATCGACGCCGCCAGCACCGACGACATCGTGGTGCACTTCGGCGAACAGGCTCGCGCCGACGCAGCAGCCGGCCGTCCTGCACCTGATCATCGGCAACACGGCAAGGAGATCCGTTCATGATCGCCACCTTCACCCGTTTCGACCTCCGCAACTTCGCCACCACCCAGCCGGCACGAGTGATCATCCCGCTGGCCTTCGTCGTCGTCTTCGGGGCGACCCTGCCGGTGCCGGGGATGCCGATCCTGGCCGGCGCGATCATCGCCTCGGTCACCGCCTCGTATTCCTTCCAGGGCGACGAACGCGGCCTGCTCGACACCCTGTACGCGACCTCGCCGATCAGCCGCCGAGCGGTCACCGTCGGACGCTACCTCTCCGCACTCGCGATGGCGGCTGCGGCGATCGGTCTCGGTGTGATCACCACCCTGGTGTTGAGCGTCGTCCGTGACCAGCAGCTGAGCTGGCCGCTGATCGCGATCATGCTGCTCGGGTCGTACGCGATCGTTGCCGTTGCGCTGTCGGTCCAGCTGCCCTGGTTCTTCGCCATGGGGTTCACCCGCGGCCGACCGATGATCTTCATCCCGGTGGCCGTGATCGCCGTGGCCGGTTGGATCGCCGGCCAGACCGGCATGCTGAGCGGGAGGTCGTCGTCCACCTTCGGTGCGATCGACGCCCCGCCCGCCCTGGCCGTCGTCGCCGTGCTGGTGCTCGGTACGGCGCTGCTGGCCGCCTCCGCCGCCCTGGCCACCCGCCTCTACCGCAACCGCGAACTCTGACCCATCCGGACCGACAAGGGCAATATGGCACCACGTACTGCCATCCGCCCCCTATTGCTCGACTTCCCGGGGCGATATTGCGCCAGGTGCTGAGAAATGCGCCGCCGGGGGTGAGGTGATGGTCTGCGATCGGTACGGCGGTGGGGTCCGGCGAGTCTCGTGGCGGACTCGACAGTCGAAAGGTTTCAACGCCTTCGAGGGTCTCCGAACGGGAAGAATCTGGGCCAGATGTAGGAAAGTTTCGCACTTCTTCCTGTTTTGGCATGCCGTCACCCTGCTCATTGCCCGATGATGTTACGACTAGGAGAAGTGACCAACGGCAGGGCCGATCGCATCGTATGCTGAGCAAAACTGTCCGTTTGGGGCGGATTCGATCACATGTAGCCACAAGGGGCGTGGTGACGGTCGGAGGCAAAACCAGTTCCCAGACACCGACGTCGGGACCAGGAGAAGGGCAGACCGAATGACTGAGACGAGAACGCTAGGGCGACGGACCCTGCTGCGAGGGTCGCTGGCAGCAGCCGTCGCGGTGCCGTTCGGCGGCGTACTGGCGGGCTGTGCAACCGCCGGGGGCGGCGGCCCCAAGCAGGAGACCGGAGAGAAGTCCGGTGACAACCCGTTCGGGGTGCCGGACGCCTCGGCCATCGATGCCGTGATCTTCAACGGCGGCTACGGTTACGACTACGTTCAGTTCGCCGCTGACCAGGTGAAGAAGAAGTTCCCCAAGCTGAAGCCGAAGGTGTCGCCGTCGACACAGATCTCGCAGGAGCTGCAGCCGCGTTTCGCCGGCGGCGACCCGCCGGACCTGATCGACAACTCCGGCGCCGGCGCGATCACGTTCACCTCGATCCAAGATCAACTCGAGGAACTGACCGACGTCGTCAACGCCAACAACTACGAGGGCAAGAAGATCGCCGACACCCTCTACCCCGGCACCATCGAGGCCGGCACCTACGGCGGCAAGCTGTTGCAGCTGAACTACGTGCTGTCGGTCTTCGGGATCTGGTATTCGGCCTCACTGTTCAAGCAGTACGGCTGGACCACGCCGGCAACCTGGGATGAGGTGCTCGATCTCGGGGCCAAGGCCAAGGCGAAGAAGAAGTACCTCTTCGTCTGGGGCAAGGAGGCGGCGACCTACTACCAGACGCTGGCGATGGACTCCGCGGTCAAGGAGGCCGGCGACGACTTCCGGCTGCCGCTGGAGAACCTGAAGCCGAAGTCCTGGTCGCATCCGGCGATCCAGAAGGTGTTCACCGCGCTGGAGACCGCGGTCAAGAAGGGCTACTTCAAGCCGGGCGGCTCGGGCACCCAGTTCACCGCCGCGCAGGCGCAGTGGAGCAACGCGCAGGACGCCGTCCTCTATCCGTCCGGTTCCTGGATCGAGAACGAGATGAAGGACCAGACCAAGGAAGGCTTCGAGATGACCGGCTTCAACACGCCGGACGTCTCCGCCAACGGTGCGCTGCCGAGTGAGGCGCTGCACAGCACCGCCGGTGAGGGCTTCCTGGTGCCGACCAAGGGCAAGAATCCGGCCGGTGGCAAGGAGATCCTGCGGGCCATGCTGTCCAAGGAGGCCGCTGCCAACTTCGCCAAGACCAAGCTGGCACCGACGGTAGTGAAGGACACGCTGCCCGAGGACGCCTTCGGGTCGACGGCGTTGAAGTCGCAGGTCAAGCTGCTCGAGGCCGCCGGGAAGAACACCTTCCGGTTCACCACGATCGGCACCTACGGCATGAACACCGACCAGCTGGTCGTCTGGAACAGCTTCCTGTCCGGCAAGATCGACGCCAAGGGCCTGACCTCGGGCCTGCAGAAGATCATGGACAAGGTCGCGGCCGACGACTCGGTGAAGAAGACCGAAGCCAAGTGACTGCACAGGTTCAGACGACGTCGCCGGGCAGCACCCGGCGGCGTCGTCGGCGCTGGACCTTTGACAAGATCAGCTTCCTGGCGGTCTTCCTCGGGGTGCCGTTGGCGATCTTCTTGATCTTCGTGATCTCCCCGTTCGCTCAGGCGATCTACTACTCGATGACCAACTGGTCGGGCTTCAGCACCACGATGGATTTCGTCGGACTGGACAACTTCAAGGCGCTGCTGACCGACGACCTGTTCCGCAAGGCGCTCGGCAACAACATCATCCTTTTGATCGTGTTGCCGATCCTGGTGCTCGGTGTGGCGCTGATCCTGGCGTCGTTGGTCACCGTCGCCGGCAGCAGTCGCGGTCAGGTGCGCGGGCTGAAGTACTCGGGCATCTATCGCGTGGTGTCGTTCTTCCCCTACGTCATCCCAGGCATTGTGATCGGCCTGGTCTGGGCTCAGATCTACGACCCGAGCGCCGGGCTGCTGAACGGCATCCTGACCGGGATCGGTCTTGACCAGTTCGAGGCCTACCCCTGGATCGGTGACTCCCGGACCGCCATGGGAGCGACGATCTTCGCCATGGCATGGGGCGGCATCGGCTTCTACATGGTGCTGTTCATCGCCGCCATCCGCGGGATCGAACCGGAGCTGTTCGAGGCGATGCGACTGGACGGCGCCGGTCGCTTCAAGACCGCGATCCACCTGACGATTCCGATGATCAGGGACAACGTACAGACCGCCTACATCTATCTCGGCATCGGCGCGCTGGACGGCTTCGTTTTCGTCCAGGCGCTGAACCCGGCCGGTGGCCCGGAGAATTCGACCCTGGTGATGGGCCAGGTGCTGTTCCGCACCGCCTTCACCCAGGGCAAGTTCGGTCTGGCAACCGCGATGGGCGTCGCGCTGGCCCTGGTGACGCTGGCCTTCGCAGCCTTGGTGTTCATCGTGAATCGACTGACCGGCGCAGAGAAGGACACCGCGCGATGACCACGACGACGCTGTCGGCGGAGCAGTCCGAGACCTCCGCCGTCGATGCCAACCGCAAGGCCCGTGACACTCCGGGCGAGAAGATCTTCGGTGGCGTCGCCCACCTGATGTTGATCATCTGGTCGATCATCGTCGTCGTCCCGATGCTGTGGACCCTGCTGTCCTCGTTCAAGACGTCGAAGGAGATCTTCGCCTCACCGTTCAAACTGCCGGCCAAGACGCAGTGGGTGAACTACGCCAACGCCTGGCAGCAGGCAGGCATCGGCCGGGCCTTTCTGAACACTGTGATCGTGGTCGGTGGCGCGCTGCTGCTGGTGATGATCTTGGGAGCGATGTGTGCCTACGTGCTGGCGCGGGTCAGTTTCCCCGGCCGGCGGGCGATCTACTACCTGATGCTGGCCGGGCTGACCTTCCCGCCGTTCCTGGCGATCGTGCCGTTGTTCTTCGTGTTGAAGAACTTCGGCCTGCTGAACACCCTGCCAGGGTTGATCATCGTGTACGTGGCGTTCGCGCTGCCGTTCACGGTGTTCTTCCTGTACTCGTTCTTCAAGACCCTGCCGTACGAGATCGGCGAGTCGGCGGCGATCGACGGAGCAGGCGAGTGGCAGACGTTCTTCCTGGTGATGTTGCCGATGGCCCGTCCCGGGATGGCGTCGGTGGCGATCTTCAACTTCCTCGGTCTGTGGAACCAGTTCCTGCTACCCATCGTGCTGAACACCGACAAGAACAACTGGGTGCTGTCCCAGGCGATCGCCTCGTTCGCCTCCCAGGCGGGCTATCGCACCGACTTCGGGATGCTGTTCGCCGCGGTCATCATCACCATCGTTCCGGTGCTGATCATCTACGTCATCTTCCAGCGTCAACTGCAGGGCTCGGTCACGGCGGGCAGCCTGAAGTGAGCCGGTGCTGACCAGATCCTGATCCAACCGGAAGACCGCTGAGCCGCCGGCTCGGCGGTCTTCCGGCCGTTCGGGGCACTACGCTGGCCCGCCGGATCGGTCGGATCGGCCGGTGTGCTGACCGGCCGAGGTGTTGGGAAGAGGTTGCTGTGGAGAACGTCGGGGTGCTGACCCTTGTGCTGTTTGTCGTCATCATCGCGATCGGCGTCGCGCTCGGGTTCCTGACCAGGCGTCGGCGTCGGCAACGGCAGCAGGAGGTGGGCCGGTTCGCTGCGAGCCGCGGCTGGCAGTTCATCGACCGGGATGACTCCTATTCCCATCGCTGGCAGGGCAAACCCTTCGCCAGCCGGGGGATGGCGCACAACATCATCATCGGCCAGCACCGCGGACGCAGCTTCTGCACCTTCGCCTATCACTACACGACGACGTCACACACCGGGCAGGTGAACACCACCCAGAGCCACGACTTCGTGATCTTCGCGATCGCGCTCCCGGCGCCGGTTCCCGAGTTCAGCGTCGAGGCCGAGGGCATCTTCGGCGGCAAGGTCGCCGAAGCGCTCGGCTTCGAACGGATCGACAGCGGCGACCCGGATTTCGACAACACCTTCAAGGTCAAGTCCGACAATCCCCGCTTCGGTGCGCTGCTACTGCAACCGCCACTGCTGCAGATGCTGAAATCGACCGGGCCATGGGACTGGCGCCTCACCGGACAAGACATGCTCAGCTACCAGAAGGGCCACCTCGCGCCGGAGCTGGTGCAACCCCGGCTGGACCTGATGTGCGACGTCCTGGATCGGATCCCGAACGACGCCTGGCGGCGCTGACTCCGTTGCGGGTGCGGTCCCGCACGATGATCGCGTTGACGGTTCGGTGCACTACGCTGACCGACCCGAAGCCGAGGCAACAGGAGATCGAGATGGAACAGATCGGAATCGCCGTCTTCGTGGTCGTGTTCGTCGCGGTGATCGGGCTCTGGTTTGCGGCACGCTACGTCAAGCAGCGGCGGCAGGAACAACGACAGCAGGCAGTCCAACAGTTCGCCGCCGGTCGAGGGTGGCAGTTCATCGGCGAGGACGAGTCGTATGCCAGCCGGTGGACAGGCAAGCCCTTCACCGGTTGGGGAGGAACCGCACGCAACATCGTGGTCGGGCAGCACCGTGGGCGTAACGTCTGCAGCTTCGAGTATCACTACTCGACGGTCTCCACGTCGGGTGGGACCACCAGGAGGCACAACCACGACTTCTCGATCTTCGTCGTCCAGCTGCCGGCGCCCGTCCCCGCGTTCAGCGTCGAGGGCGAGGGCATCTTCGGCGGCAAGGTCGCCGAGGCACTCGGCTTCGAACGGGTGGACAGCGGGGACCCGGATTTCGACAACGACTTCAAGGTCAAGTCTGACGATGCCCGCTTCGGTGCCCTGGTGTTGCAGCAGCCGCTGCTGCAGATGCTGAAGGCGACCGGGCCGTGGGACTGGCGCTTCACCGGGCCGGACATGCTCAGCTACGAGAACGGATTCCTCAAGCCGGAACTGGTGCAGCCCCGGTTGGACCTGATGTGCGATGTCCTGGACCGGATCCCGAGCGACGTCTGGCAGCACCGGTGATCGTGCCGCGCGGCACCGACGGTCGGCTGCTGGCTGCGGCCCTTTCGTCGTTCAGTCCGGCCGTCGACCGGTGATGCAGTAGGTCCCGATCGGTCCGTCCATCACCGTCCACTGCGGAAAGCGGCGGACGAGGTCGGAGCCCGCCCGTTGATGACGAGCGATCTCGGCCTGTCGATCGTCGGTCGCCCAGTCCAGGTGGGCACGGACCGGACCGGCACTGTCGTCGCGGCGCTGCAGCAGCAGCTTCACCGGGAGCGGCGGCTGCTGCAGTCGGGTGAACTCACCGCCGACCGGCCGCAGCGGCCAGCCGGTGATCGCTGCCCAGAACGCGATCTCCCTCTGCCAGCGGTCGGCCGGGATGTCCAAACAGACCTGATCCAGGATGGCGCTGTGACCGTCCGGCCACCGGCTGGTGGTCGGCCGCCGGGAAGCGGCCTGCTCGACGAAGCAGAACACGTAGCCGCCGGGTGAGCGAAGCACCTGATATCCCTTGTCCGCCAGCAGTTCGGCGCCCTCGGACCGGGCACCGTCGGCGGCCGCACGGGCATCGTCGACGTGCAGGTCGAGGTGGATCCGGGCCGGCCCGTCGGCCAGCCGCTGCACCCGCAGGAAGTCATCGCCGTCCGGCGGCAGCAGCGACGCGAACTCATGACCCACGCCACGAGTGTCCGACAACTGCCAGCCGGTCAGCCGTTGCAGGTGGGCGACCGCCGGCCGGTACGCCGCGGCCGGGTAATCGGCAAACGCTGTCAACCAGAACGGACTCACCCCCGCCACGCTACGCCCAGGGACCTGAGATCAGGATTCGCAGACGAGCCGAACCGGGCCGAGCAGACCGTGCGGCTGCGGCACCGTGTGCTGCATCCTCGGCGAGCGGCCGCCGAGTTGGGCGGCGACGTCGGGGATGGAGTCGTAGTAGCCACGCGCCAGCAGTCGATTGTTCAACGAGCTGGCGGTCCGGACCATGATCGAATTGATCCCGAGGCGGAGCCGATCGGTGACATCGACGACCGGACGGGAGGTGTCGAAGCCGACCGGGTCGCCGCCGTTGATGCGGACCGACCCCAGGCCGCCCGCGGTGCTGCCGAGGTCGAGCAGATAGCGTTCACCGGGCTCAGGCAGTCGGTCCAATGCTACCGACGTCCGATACTCCCCGACCCCGGAGACGTCGGGTCCGATCCCGGGCATGTCCTTCCAGGCAAGGAGTCCTGGAGTCGGCGCGTCGATCCGCGTGACAGCAGTCCTCGGGCGCACCTCCCGCGATTGATAGCCCAGCCCGCGGTCCTCGGTGATCAACTCCGGTTCACCGGCGTCCCAGCTCTCGACGGCGACGGTCCAGTCGGCCAGCTCGACGACCGGCTGCCGGGAGGCCGGCGTCGACGACCGCGCAGTAGCGGAGCAGTCCACCGTGAACAGCGCCGTCTCGCCCGGCGCCAGCTCAACCGTCAACACCGTACGTCCGCCGTCGAACCGCACGCCGCGATGGTGCCGGACGGCGCCGGTCCACGGGTCGATCCGGTACGCCGTCCCACGGCCGGCGAGCGTGATCTCCACGGTCGTCGGTGCCCCAGTCTCGTACAGGAAGTGGTAGGCGTACAGCTGCAGCAGGTCACCGTCCTGCCGCAGATGGGTCAACACGTTGCGATTGTCTGCGGCGAACTCGGCACGTCCGGTCACCCCGAGCCCGCGCAGTGCGGCCAGTGTCTCCGACGGATCCGCTGCCTCGGCAACGGTCGGCTGAGCGAGCAGCGCGGCCATCGCCTCAGCCAGTTCGCCGTCCCGGCCGTCCAGCCCCGGCGTCCCGGTCGCAGCCCGAGGATGGGCCGTGTACTCCGCCGACATCAGCAGCTTCAGCTCGGCCGCGCCGTGCACGACGAGGATCCGGCAGCCCTGCCGTGCCCACTGCAACAGCCGGGCTGCGACGTCGGCATCGAGTTGACTCTGAAAGATGATCAAGGCCTGATAGCCGGGCCCGTCCGGTTGGACGACACCGTCGGCGAACCGGACATCGTCGCGCAGCAACAGCGAGCCGTCGAAGAACTCGTAGCTCCAACCGGCGTCCTGCATACCCAGATCCGACCACCAATGGTTCTGGCGGTCACGCATCCACCACCGGCCGTACGCGTCCTCGTCGGGGATCCTGTTGCCGTCGGCGTCGAAGAAGACGAGTCCGGACATGTTGTCGGTGAAGTGATCGGTTCGCAGGATACCGACGTCGATTCGCGGTTTCCCCTGCCGCAGCAGGCATTGTTGGCGCCCGAGGGCCGCGGTCCAGAGCGGATAGAACTCGGCGGCCGGCTGCCGGGTGTCGAAGCGTTCGGAGAACAGCGGGAGCATCCCCTCGTGCCCGGGCCATTCGGTGACACCGTCGGCTCCGGCAGTGCTGGCCCAGCCGTGCAGCACCGTCTTGGTGATCCCGGCCGCCAGTTGAGTGGCGATGATCTGATCGTAGAAACGGTGGTCGAGCATGTGGTTGCGGGTGGTCGCCCCAGTCTCCGACGAGTACTGCTTGCCGAACAGGTGTGCCGGCCCGGCGAGCAACCGGTAGGCGTCGATCTGAGCCGCGAACTCCAGCGACTCGGTCTCGATCCCGTCCACCTCCGGCCCCGGTCGGGTCAGCTCGAACGGCAGCCCGTAGCTGATCTCCGATCGCAGGCCCATCCCGACACTGTGCAGGAAGGCGGCGAACGGCCGCAGCATGTTCTCGATGTACAGATCTGTCAGGGTCCGGACGTAGTCGTAACGCACCTTCTGCACGTCACGACGTTGATCATCGAGCGGTTCATGGTGATACTGCGTTGCCGGCGCCATCAGGTCCACATCCCTGGTCAGGAAGGGCAACCAGCGCGCGATGTCATAGCCGCGTCGGTTCCGGAACTCCTCGGCCACGGTCCGACCCCAGAACAGTCCGCCGGCGCCGTAGGTGAACAACTCCAGCGAATCCATGTACATCTGGGTCCGCGGATTGCGATCGATCTGCTCGCGCAACTGCGGCGTGAGCACCTGCGTCTGCCAGTAGTCGATCACCGCTTCGGCGCCGTCCGGGTCGAGGTAGTTGACGGTGTAGTTGACCGACGCCGAGGGCGAAGCGGTCTGCCCCGTCCCGTGCATCCAGTAGCTGAACAGCCGCCACCGACCGCCGCCGGTGGGCGCCGTCCAATCCAACGTCTCGTCGCGGACCTGACCTGTCAACACCATCGCGGACTCGGCATCCAGCACGGCGCCCCGGGCGGGCTGATCGACAATCCGGATCGCGACGACCGCGACCAGGCTCTGACCGGTCACCGTCGCCCGATGGCCCGGGATCACACTCTGTTCGACCGGCGCTTGCAGATCGACCCGCGGCAGCGCGCCGGTGCGTGACCCGCCGGCCGGCAGGTCCTCGGCGACCACATCCAGTTCCTGCGCCGCCGCCGGATGCTCGGGGTCGATGGTCGGCAGGTTGGCATTCGACCAGTTGGTACCGGAGGTGAAGCTGACCGCCATCCCGCGCCGGGTCGTCTCCTCGACCACGATCTGGGAGTCGTGCACCCACTCCTCGGCACCCCAGCCGTACCGCTCATGATCGACATCGCCCTCGTCCATCGCGAGGAACTCCATGCCACCGAAACCGAGCCGATGCGCCGCATCGATCTCGTGGCGCAGGGTCTGGTCGGTGTGCAGTCCCTCGGCCAGCCACCACCTGACCTCGGGGCGGTACTCGATCGGCGGATCCTTGATCAACTTCGCCAGCTCGTCGATCGACATGCCGCTCCTCTTCGAACGTGATCATGCGAGCCCGGATGGGCTGAAACGTTCCAAACAGGCTACGACGAGACCCCGCGCCCGTCAACAGGCGTGCCGGGGCGGGGTCTTCAGAGGATCAGGATCCGCAGCGGATCAGGCGCCGGCTTCGGTTGTCGCGGTCGGGCGCTGGGCGAGGTCCTCGTCCAGCCGCAGCAGGCCGGGGCCGTCGTCGCCGGTGAGCTCGATCCGGCCGATGATCTCCCCGACGGTCGCCTCCTCCTCGATCTGCTCGCTGAGGAACCAGTTCAGCAACGGGCGGGAGTCAAGATCACCATCGGACTCGGCCGCGCGGACCAGATCGCGGATCGCCGCCGACACCCGCTGCTCGTGGGCCAGCGCCGCCTCGAACGCTGCCTGCATCGAGTCGGCGGCCACCTTCGGCGCCTCGATCCCGCCGATCCGCGGATGGTTGTCCCGGTCGGCCAGATGATCGATGAACTTGTTGGCGTGCACGATCTCCTCGTCGGCCTGATGCCGCAGCCACGCCGCGGCGCCGGACAGATCCTGCACCTCCATCTCGATCGCCAGCTGGCGGTACACCAGCGATGCCTCGAACTCCAGGGTGATCTGGTTGTTGAACTTCTGTTCGAGTTCGTTGCTCATCTGCATGGTGCCGGCTGCCTTTCGTCGACGGGTCGTAGACGTCGATCAAACCACACCGGCGCCTCACCTGCCGGCGTCGGCTCCGTTCTGCAGCTCGTGCAGGATCGCGTCGTTGAAATCGTCCAGGTCGCCCGGGTTGCGAGACGTGATCAACACCCACCCGTCGGCCGGGCAGCGATAGACCGAGGTGTCCAGCCAGGTCGCTCCGGCATTGGCCAGATCGAGCGACAGGCTCTCGTAGGAGGTCAGTGTCTTTCCCGCGGCCAATCCGGCGTCGATCAGGATCCACGGTGCGTGGCAGATGGCGGCGATCGGCTTCGGGGAGTCGGCGAAGGCACGCAACAGTTTGCGGGCGTGTTCGTTGCCGCGCAGCGTATCGGCGTTGACGGTGCCGCCCGGTACGACGACGATGTCGAACTCGTCGGCAACGACGTCCTCCAGCGCTGCGTCGGGCTGTACCGTCGATGCCCGATCCTTGTCGCCGGTCACCGTCTGGATCGTGCTGCCGCCGACCGCCGCGATCGTCACCTGGACACCGGCTTCGCGCAGTGCGTCGACCGGTCGGGTGAGTTCGGCTTCCTCGACGCCGAAGTCGGTGCAGATCACGACCGCCGTCCGGCCACGGGCCGTGGCGTTGTCACCGCCGGTGCTCTGGGTTGTCATCGTCTTGCTCCGTTCGACGGGTACAGGTCGGACGGGCACCGCGCGTTCCGCACCATGCCCTGATCGACCGGTACCCGTCGCAGCGGTCGGTAACCAGTCCGATGCGCCGACCTCAGCGGCCGACGGCCGGGCTGCCGAACCGGTCGGGTGAGGCGTCCTGCCAGTCCACCGACCAGCTCGGTCGGGCACCGGCCAGCAGTTCCCCCGGCTGCAACCACTCGTACAGTTCCGCGTACGAGGCGTTCTCCACCTCGCTGACGTTGCGGCGCAGCAGCCGCGGGTTCAGTTCTTCGGGAGAGCCGGCGCCGAGCGAGGCCATCATCTTGACCGCTTCGGCGACGGTCGCTTGCTGGTAGCGATGCACCCGTTCGCTCTTGTCGGCGACGTCCAGCGCGCGGGACCGCCGCGGATTCTGGGTGGCGACCCCGACCGGGCACCGATCGGTGTGGCAGCGCAACGATTGGATGCAGCCGATCGCCATCATCATCGCGCGGGCCGAGTTGGTGAAGTCCGCCCCCTGGATCAGCCGCTTGACGATGTCGTTGCCGGCGGCCACCTTGCCGCTGGCGCCGAGCTTGATCCGATCCCGCAGACCGCTGCCGACCAGCGCGTTGTGGACCAGCATCAGTCCGTCGGTGAGCGGCATCCCGACATGATCTTCGTATTCCAACGGTGCTGCCGCGGTGCCGCCCTCGGAGCCGTCGACGATGATGAAGTCCGGCGTCGTCCCGACCTGCAGCATCGCCTTGCAGATCGCCAACACGTCGGTCCGACTGCCGACGCAGAGCTTGAACCCGGCCGGCTTGCCGCCGGACAGCTCCCGCATCCGGGCGATGAACTCGATCAGCTCGACGGGGGTGGAAAAGACGCTGTGGCCGGGCGGGCTGACACACTTCTCACCCTCCGGTACCCCGCGGATGGCGGCGATCTCGGCGCTCACCTTGGCGGCCGGCAGCACCCCACCGATGCCCGGCTTGGCGCCCTGCGACAGCTTCAGCGAGGTCGCCTTCACCTGATCATGACTGCTGTTCTCGACGAACTTCGCCGGGTCGAAGTTGCCGTCGCTGGTCCGCGTCGAGAAGTAGCCGGAGCCGATCTCCCAGATCAGGTCGCCGCCGTTCTCCAGGTGGTACGGCGTCAACCCACCTTCGCCGGTGTCGTGGGCGAACCCGCCCAGCGCCGCACCCTTGTTCAGCGCTCGGATCGCGTTGGCCGACAGCGCGCCGAAGCTCATCGCCGAGACGTTCAACAGCGCCATGCTGTACGGCCGGCTGCAGTCCGGTCCACCGATCACCACCCGCGGCGGCTCCGCCGGCGGCTCGAGCGGGGCGATCGAGTGCACCAGGTATTCATAACCCGCCAGGTTGACGTCCCGCTCGGTGCCGAACGCCTGTTCCCCGTGGATGCCCTTGGCCCGTTCGTAGATGGTGTCGCGGATCTCCCGATCGAACGGCCGACCTTCGGTGTTGCTTTCGATGAAGTACTGCTGGATCTCCGGTCGGATCCCCTCCAGCAGGTAGCGCAGATGTCCGACGAGCGGGTAGTTCCGCAGCACCGAATGCTGACGCTGCAACAGATCCCAGGCAGCCACCGCCGCCAGCGCACCGGCCGCTCCGGCCGCGACCCCGGCGGTCCGCTCCCGCTTGCTCATCCGTGCTCCCCTTCGCCGTCGACAGCTCCCGCCGAGCCTAGTGTCGACCGCGGTCCTCGGTCCGCCGCCCCATTCCCGCACCAGCTACGTACCCCCGCACCCGGTGCACAGGGTGCGGGAAGACGTAACTGGTGCGGGAAAGAGGGGTGCCAGGTTCGGATCAGGCGATCGGGTCGGTCTGGCCGAGGCCGGTCACCTCGAGCTTGCTGCCGTCGCGAGCGGGATCGGCGTACCGGTCGAACCAGTCGGTCAGCTCGCCTGCCAGTGCTGTGACGGTTGCGGCGTGCGTTTCCTCGGCGACCAGGTTGGTCCGTTCGCCGGGGTCGGTGATCAGGTCGTACAGCTCGTCGGGTTCGTCGCCGCGACGGGCGACGTACTTCCACTCCCGGGTCCGCAGCATCCGGCTGGCGCCGTACTCGTCGAAGACGACGACTCGTTCGGTCGGCCGTTCGCTGCCGTCCAGCAGGTCACCGAAACTGCGTCCCGGACCGGCGCCCAACCCGTCAGCCGGCAGCCCGGCCAGCTGCAGCAGGGTGGGTGCGACGTCGTACCCACTGAGCAGGTCGTCGCGGACCTGAACCGGGATGTGGCCGGGCCGGCTGATGATCGCGGGGACCCGCACTGCCTCGTCGTACATGTTCAGCGGATAGGTGCCGTTGCCCTTGCCCCAGATGCCGTGCTGGCCGCAGCTGTACCCGTTGTCGCCGACGAAGATGATCACCGTGTTCGAGCGCAGCTGTTGCTCCTCCAGTGCCGCCACGATCCGGCCGATCTGGTGATCCATCGCGGTGATCGCGGCGAAGTAGCCGATCAATGACTGGCGCACGTCGGGCTCGCGGCCGATCGGCCAACCGCCGTCGGTGTAGCGGGTCCACGGATGATCATCTTCCTGTGGACAGCTGTCGAAGGCGCAGTCCTGGTAGAGCCGGGTGAACTCCTCGGGGTGATTGTCCTTCCACGGTGCGTGCGGTGCGGTGAAGTTGACGCTCAACCAGAACGGGTCCGGTCGCCCCGCCTCGGCGGTGATGAACCCGATTGCGTCGTCGGCGATCGCCTCGGTCAGATAGCCGGGCTGCTCGGTCAGCTCGCCGTCGCGGACCACCGGTGCGTCGTAGTAGGGGCCGCCACCGGTCTGGTGGGCGTACCAGTGCACGAAGCCCTTCCGTGGTTGGTCATTGGCGCCCAGATGCCACTTGCCGGAGAGCCCGCACCGATAGCCGTCCTCGGACAGCCGATCGGTGATGATCGGCTGGTCGTGGAGGTAGTCGACGCCGTCCGCTCCGACGTGCCGGCCACTGATCCAGTCGTGGACGCCGTGCCGCGACGGCGGCTGCCCGGTGAGCAGCGTCGCCCGAGCCGGCGAGCAGACCGGCGAGGTGCAGTAGAAGTTGCTGAACCTGGTCCCGGACGCCGCCAATGCGTCCAGCTGCGGCGTGTGGATCTCGGTGTTGCCGGCCGCGCCCAGCGCCCAGGCACCTTGATCATCGGCGATGATCATCACGATGTTGGGTCGGTCCACGTGCCTGCTCGCCATCTCCGCCGTACTTTCCTGGTTGGTCATCGTCAGATCGGTCGATCCGACGGATCAGTAGTGCTCAGCACCGTAGTCCACGGTCGGATCCCAGTCCGGGAACCGCCAGTCGTCCCGCGAGACCTCGGCGCCCTTCTTGCGGGCGGTGGCGATCGCCTCGTCCAACGCCTTCTCGGATTGATCATCGAGCTTGCGGAGGGCCTTTCCGGCATCGCTGATCTGCCCGGTCAGCACTCCCTGGACGACGTCGCTCAGCGACGGTTTCACCGGCTTCAGTGCCAGTTGGACCTGATCGGTCTGCGGGTTGCGGAGCTGCGGGCTGGGTCCGAGCCGGAGCAGATCGTCGTAGATCCCGAACGACACCTTGTCCTGCGGACGGAGGTCGGCGGACGCACGTGCTGTGGCCAACGCCTTCTCCGACCAGGCGGGGTCCGCAGAACCGTCGCTGAGTGCCCAGGTCGTCTGCCCGGCGTCGGTGCCGAGGTAGTGCAGCAGGTCGCCGACCACGGCCTGGTGACTCTTCGGGCTCTTGGCATAGGCGACGTACGGGTTGCCACCGCCCGGCGAGTAGCTGATCAGCCCACGGGGCTGCGTTTCGGGTGCCGGCGGGCGGGCCACTCCGTAGCTGAACCCGGGCGCCTGCTCGGCCCAGACCGAGTAGTTCCAGGCTCCGTTGAAGATCATGCCGCCGTTGCCCTGCGGCATCCGTGCTCTCGCCTCCTGCTCGGTGAGCGAGGCCCATCCGGGGAAGAAGCTGCCGTCGGCCTTCATCGCGAGCAGCAGATCCAACGCATCGCCGAGATGATCGTTCTTGGCGTTGTACGTGCCGGTCCGGTAGTCGAGGCCGACGCCGCGGGCGCCGGCGAGCTGGGCGATCGTGGTGGCGAGCCCGGACAGCATCGGCGCGGCGATCATCAGGCCGTAGTAGTTACCGGCTCCACGCTGGGTGATCTTGCGGGCGGCGTTGCGTACATCGTCCCAGGTCAGCGCCTGCCGGGACGGATCGACATCGATGGCACGGAAGTACTCGGTGTTGTAGATCATCAGGTTGCCCAGCACCCGGTTGGTGCTGGCCGGCAGACCGTACATCTTTCCGTTGAACTCGTTGATGCCGGGAACCACGACGCCGAACGGGAAGTTGTCTCGCCAGGCGGTGAAGTCGGGGACGATGTCGTCCAGCGCCGCGACCTCCCCGGCAGCCACCAACTGCGGCAGCGGTATCGCGCTGATGAAGATGTCGTCGGCGTTGCCGTTGCGGATCTGCAGGGGCAGCACCTCGGCGATCTTGTCATTCGGGAGCTCGTCGTACTCGATCGTCAGCTGGGGATGCTGTCGGTGATAGGCCGGCACCAGACGCTTGAAGTAGTTGCTCTTGGCTCCGGGCCCGCCGCTCAGCCAGCGGATCGAGACCTTCTCCTTGGGCAGCACGGCTCCGCTGTCGGGCAGGGTCAGTGCCGCGGCCGAGGACTGGCTCTGCGGGCTGGTGAATCGCACCGTGCAGCCCGCCGTGAGCAGGCCGGCGGCGGCACCGAGCACGGCGCGGCGGCTCGGTCGGTGATGATCAGCGGATGCGGCGTGGGGGTTCAGGAAGGGCATGCAGGTTCCTTTGTCAGGCGGATCTGCGAACGAACAATGAGGTGTCGACCTCGACCACCTGATCGGAGACAGGGGCCGATCCGGCCAGCTCGCCGATGACCAACTCGACCGCCCGCTGCGCCACTTCGGTCAGCGGCCAGTCGACGGTGGTCAGCGTCGGGTCGAGTTGCTCGGCGATCGGGAAGTTGCCGAAACCGGCGATCCGGATGTCGTCGGGGACGGCCAGCGCTGCCTCTCGGCACGCCTGCAGCGCCCCGGCGGCGAGATGATCATTGCCGGCGAAGATCGTCGTCGGCCGTCGCCTGCCGGCGAGCAGCCGTCGCATCGCCGACCGGCCGTCCTCCGAGCTCCACCCGTCAGCACTCAGATGATCGACCCGCCCGTCGAAATGTGCCCGCAACGTCGCGTATCGGGGTGACTCGGGGTAGCCGGAGCCGGGCCCGTCGAGCACCTGCACCGACCGGCATCCGACCGAGGCCAGGTGAGCGGCGAGAGCCGCCATCCCTGGCTGGTGTCGGGGACGGACGACACACAGCTCCTCCGCCTCCGCAGATGTCTCGGCCGGATCGACCCAGACCAACGGGATGCCGCGCCGTTCTGCCGCCGCTGCGATGCTCGCCCGCTGGTTGCCGTACTGAGCAACCAGGCCACCGATGTCGGCCGTGCGCAGTTGCTGATCAAGATCCTCTGCACCGGCGTCGGTCATCAACAGGATGAAGTGGCCGGACTGCCGCGCGGCATCGACCGCCGACAGCATCAGGTCGGAGAACACCGGCGCGTGCGGGCCACCCTGCGGTCGGTTCAAGATCAACCCGACCGTCGTACTGCGCCGGGTACTGAGGGCCCGGGCGGTCGCGTTCGGCGTGTAGTTCAGGGCGGCGGCGGCGTCCTTGATCCGTTGCACGGTCGCCGCCGCCAGGCCGACGTCGGAGGCCTGCCCGTTGAGCGCCACCGAGACCGTGGCCGGGGAGACTCCGGCCCGGGCCGCGACATCAGCTCGGGTCGCACCCTTGCGCCTGGTCCGTGATTGCGCCATGCTGATCAATCTAACCTAACGCGGGTTAGATAACAAGGTTCGGACTTCGAATCAGATTTCGGTCCGACCAGGGAAGGATGGAGATGCCAGCATCGACGCTGCCCGCGTCCGTCATGGAGCGGCGAGCCACCCCATCCCTGTGGGCGAGAATGGGCCGTGCCCGCTGGTGCTACTTCTTCGCCGCGCCGGCCCTGATCCTCGCCGCCCTGTTCACCTTCTATCCGACCGTGATGTCGTGGTACTACTCGTTGCTGGACTGGAACGGATTCACCGCCGACTCCCAGTTCGTCGGCCTGGCGAACTATCGCCGGCTGATCGGCGATCAGTATTTCTGGAGTGCCTTCGGCCGTTCGTTCCTGTTCGTCGCCGTCGCCGTTCCGATCCGGATGTTCCTGTCCCTGGTCGTCGCCATCCTGCTCAACAACGAGTCGTTCAAGATCGCGCCGGTCTACCGGACGATGTTCTTCCTGCCGGTTGTCACCAGCGCCGCGGTGGTCGGCGTGGTGATGTCCTCGGTGATGAGCCCGTTCCACGGTCCGATCAACACACTGCTGTCCCAGTTGCACCTGATCTCGAAGCCGATCGACTTTCTCGGTGATCCGCACACAGCGCTGTGGTCGGTGATCGCGGTCCAGATCTGGAAGGACTTCGGGATCACCATGATCTATTGGCTGGCAGCACTGCAGACCGTTCCGCGGAGCACCTACGAGGCGGCGCGGACGGACGGAGCCGGGCGGGTCGCCGTCTTCACCCAGATCACGGTTCCGCTGCTGCTGCCGTTCGCCGCGATCATCCTGCTGCTGACCGCCAACAACACCTTGCACGTCTTCGCGATCGTCCAGTCGATGACCGCCGGCGGACCGTATTTCTCCAGCCAGGTGATCGAGACCTACATCTACCAGACGGCGTTCGCCCCGTCCGATCCCGACATCGCACCGCAACTCGGCTACGCGTCCGCGGCCGGCTGCTTCTTCGGCCTGGCCACCATGATCATCGCCGTGTTGCAGGTCTGGGTCGGTCGCGCGATCGGCGTCCGGCGCTCAACCAGCAGCCCCACACGATGACCATGATCAACACCTCCCCGGCCGAACCGTGAGGACCAAGATCCGATGACGACGACACTCGCCGAACATGACCGGCCGACGGCTCTTTCGCAGCCTTCCGAACCGCACCTGCGTCGACGCAGCCGGCGACTCGGCCGGATCCGCCTGGCCGTCCTCGGCCTTGTCCTGCTGCCGATCACCCTGGCCTGGGTCTATCCGTTCGTCTGGATGGTCTCCGCCTCGGTGAAGGACAACTCCGAGATCTTCGCAGGTCTGAATCCGTTCACCTCGGTCGTTCGCCTGGACAACTACGTCAGGGCCTGGCAGCAGGCGCACGTCGGGCAGTACTTCCTGAACACCGTGCTGGTGACCGCCGGATCCATCGTGATCACCTTGTTCGCCGTCTCCACCATCGGCTACGTCCTCGGTCGCTACCGCTTTCCCGGCAAGACGATCATCATCGGATTGTTTGCGGCTGCGGTGTTCCTGCCGGAGGGCTACACGATCATTCCGATCTTCGACCTGCTCAAGTCGCTGCACCTGTCGTCGTCACTGGTCGGCCTGACGCTGGCGGAGTCCGGCGGTGCACACGTGATCGCGATCCTGCTGTTCACCGCCTATTTCCGCCAGCTGCCCGCCGAGCTGGAAGAATCGGCCAAGGTCGACGGAGCCGGCTTCGTCCGGACATTCCTGATGATCTATCTGCCGCTTGCCAAGCCGGTGATCGCCACGGTGACGATCCTGCAGTTCATGCATGCCTGGAACGATTTCCTGCTGCCGCTGGTGATGACCTTGTCCCGGCCGGAGCTGCGTACCTTGTCGGTCGGGATCTATGCGTTCCAGGGAGACAACTTCACCGACTGGTCAGGGATGGCGGCTGCGGCGACGATCAGTCTGCTGCCGATCATCGTCCTGTTCCTGGTGCTGCAGCGCTACTTCGTCGAAGGCATCGCCGGCGCAGTCAAGCAGTAGCGCGACAGTGACGATCAGGCGGTGCTGCCGTCGCCAACGGGAGCCGAGGAGAACCCGGCCCTGCTGTCGTCCAGTCGCGCGTAGATGCCGTCGAAGTGCGCGTGCATCGCCTGCTCGGCCTCCTGCCGATCGTGGGCGGTGAGGGCACGTACGATCCGGCGATGTGCTGCCACGGAGTCCTGGCCGTGCTGCACCACCTCGGCGAGTTGATCATGGGCCTCGTTGTAGGCCTCCCAGAAGACGTCGACGAGCTGGCCGATCAACGGGTTGTCGACCCGGTTGTAGAGCAGTCGATGGAAGCGTCGATCGGCGTCGGCGGACGTCTCCGGATCGCCGATCAGATCACAGAGCCGGTCCAGCTCGGTGCGGTCCTCCTCGCTCAGCACCTCGGCGACCTCACCGATCGCGCTGGTCTCGAGGATCTCCCGGATCCGGGCCAGGTTGCGAAGCGCGTCCAGGCCTTCGGGGCCGGCGACCAGGGTGCGGAAGACCAAGGTCGGTGCGAGCGCCTGCAGCGACGGCGAGGCGACGAATGTTCCGTGGCCGTGCCGGATGTCGACGATGCCCCAGGCGCGGAGCTCGCGGATCGCCTCCCGGACCGTGTTGCGAGACAGTCGCAGCCGGTCGATCAGATCCCGTTCGGTGGGCATCGCATCCCCGGGATGCAGCCCGAGTTCGCGGATGATCCCGACGATCTGCTGCGCCACCGGTTCACGTGTCGGACCAAGACTCACCTGCCGCCGCCCTTTCTCGCCCGTCGCCCGATGTCGCGAGCCGTCGTCTGCTCGCCGTGCGCCGGGAGCTCCGCTGTGTGTTCTTCGACGCAGCCGTTGCAACCGCGCGGCCCCGATGTTAGCGTCACGCTGGACGTCCAACGTCCAACGTTTGATTTGACCATGAGAGCAGAGGGGCACGCATGGCTGCAACGCCGACACCGAAGTCCGGTCCGTTCTACCGCGACATCTCCCGGCAGCAGTGGAAGCAGTTCATCGCGTCCTGGCTGGGCTATCTGCTGGACGGCTTCGACTTCGTCCTGATCACCCTGGTGCTCACCGAGATCAGCCGCGACCTGCAGCTGAGCACCGTGCAGGGTGCCTCGTTGATCTCGGCGGCGTTCATCAGCCGCTGGTTCGGCGGGCTGGCGCTCGGCGCGCTGGGTGACAGATTCGGCCGTAAGAGCGCGATGATCACCAGCATCGTGCTGTTCTCGCTCGGCTCGGCGGTCTGCGCGATCGCACCGTCCTACGGCGTGCTGTTCGCGGCCCGGTTGGTGATCGGCCTGGGGATGGCCGGCGAGTACGGCGCCAGCTCCACCTACGTGATCGAGTCCTGGCCGGCCCACCTGCGCAACAAGGCCAGCGGCTTTCTGATTTCCGGCTACTCGATCGGCACCATCATCGCCGCCCAGGTGTACCGCTTCGTGGTGCCCGAGTTCGGCTGGCGGGCGTTGTTTGCGATCGGTCTGGTCCCGATCGCGATCACGATCTGGCTGCGGCGGTCGCTGCCGGAGTCCGCCGACTGGCGCGAGGCGCAGAACGCCACGAAGGACAGCTCGGTCGCCCCGAACGTCTTCGGCGTGCTCTTCAACGGACGCCTGCGGGTGATCAACATCGTCACGGCCGTGCTGGCGATCGTCACCCTCGGGCTGATCTTCGGCCAGCTGATCCGGCATCCGGCACTGCTGGTGCTCGGCGCAGTGCTGGTCGGTGCGATCTTCGTTTCCTACATCGTGCAGTTCTCCCAGCGTCGCTGGCCCGCCGTGCTGGCCGTGACGATCACCGTGTTTGCCGCCTTCCTCTACTCCTGGCCGATCCAGTCGTTGCTGCCGACCTATCTGAGCACCGACCTGCACTACGACCCGGCGCACGTCAGCAACGCGCTGTTCTTCGCCGGCTTCGGTGCCGCGGTCGGCTGTTGGGTCGCCGGCTTCACCGGCGACTGGCTGGGCACCCGCCGCGCGTACGTGATCAGCTTGATCATCTCCGAGATCCTGGTATTCCCGATGTTTGCCGTCGGCGGCGCATCGCTGCTCCTGTTGGGCCTACTGCTGTTCGTCCAGCAGGTCTTCGGTCAGGGCATCTCCGGCCTGCTGCCGAAGTGGATCGGCGGCTTCTTCACCACCGAACAGCGGGCGGCCGGGCTCGGCTTCACCTACAACGTGGGCGCGCTGGGCGGTGCCGTCGCACCCGTCCTCGGCGCCACCCTGGCCGGCCCGTTCTCCTCACTCGGCACGGCGCTGGCGGTGATCTCGTTCTCGCTCACCGCGGTGGTGATCTTGTTGATGGCGTTCAACGTGCCGGCCCGGGTGCAGAAGTTGATCCACCCGGACGCCTCCTGGGCCGGCGACTTCGCCCGGCAGGGCGGACTCTCGCTGTCCGACCAAGATCAACAACTCGCCCCCGGTCGCTGACCCGACCCGCTTGCCGGCGGCCGTTCCGCCCATCATCCACCTGCGCGGCCCAAAGCTGCGCGACCCGCCATCGGCCGTTTCGCGGCACCAGATGCCGTATCGCCCCGAGGGCAGCTCGGCCGACTGGCGATACCGCAACACGAACTGCCAAATCGCCCCCAGGGCAGCAGAACCGAGGGCGATACCGCAACACGAGCTACCAAATCGCCCCGAGCGGCCCGGGAGGGATCAGCGGCTGATCGAGGCGGCGAACCAGCCGGTGATGGTGGCCGGGTGGGTGATGGCGGTGCCGACCACGACCGCGTACGCACCGGCGTCGCGACAGGCGGCGGCCTGCGCGGGGGTGTGGATCCGGCCTTCGGCGAAGACCGGCAGGTCGACGGTGGCGGCCAACTCGGCCAGCACCTCCAGGTCCGGTCCGTCGGCCTTGGGGCGTTCGTCGGTGTAACCGCACAGCGTCGTACTCAGGCAGTCGACCCCGGCCTCGGCCGCGGCCAGCCCGTCGGCGACGCTGCCGATGTCGGCCATCAGCAGCGCGTCGGACTGCTCCCGGAAGCCTCGTACGGTGTCGGCCAGCGTCAGCCCATCGGGCCGGGGACGGCGAGTGCCGTCGACGGCGACGATCTCGGCGCCGGCGTTGGCCACGACGACCGCATGCGCCAGGGTCGGGGTGATGAAGACGCCCTCCGACCCGACCTTCCACAGTCCGATCTGCGGCACCGGTACGCGTTCGTGGATCAGGCTGATGTCGGCGATCCCCTGGGCACGGATGCCGACCGCACCGCCCCGGACCGCCGACTCGGCGACCTGCGCCATCGTCTCTGGGTGGCGCATCGGCTCGCCGGGATAGGCCTGGCAGGACGTGATCAGGCCGCCGCGGAGGCGCTGCAGGACGTCGAGTGTCACTGGACTTCCTCTCCGGACAGACACCACAGTGCCGCACCGACCATCGCCGAGCCGACATCGAGCTGTGACGGCACGATCGGGCACTGCTCGACCACCGGAATCATGCCCGACCGGGCCTGGTCGACGATCCGGTCGGTCCAGGACCGGTCGGCGAAGGCGAGTCCGCCGGCCAGCACCACCAGATCGGGATCGAGGGCATTGATCAGGCCGGCCGTTGCCGCGCCGATCGCTGTGGCCGCCTCGTCCAGGACGGTCCGTGCCGCAATGTCACCCGCGGCCGCCGCCGCGAAGACGTCACGGGTGTCGGTGAGTTCCGGTCCGTCGCCGAGCCGGTCCCGGCAGCGGGCCAGGATCGCCGGGCCGGAAGCGACCGCCTCCAGGTGACCGCTGCGTCCGCAGGGGCAGGGCAGGCCGGCGGCCTCGGCGACCGGCAGGTGGCCGAAGTGTCCGGCCGCGCCGTGCCGACCACGATCCACCCGACCGGCATCGACCAGCGCGCCCCCGATGCCGGTACCGAGCGCCAGCAACAACATCCGGTTCGCGCCGGCTCCGGCGCCGAGCCGGGCTTCGGCGACAGCGTGGGCGTGCACATCGTTCAGCACTCGCACCGGCAGCCCGAGCCTTCGCCGGACGCCACCGCGCAGATCGGTGCCGACCCAATCGGCCAGCGACGACGTCGCCGAGCTGACGGTCCCGGAGTCCGGGTCGATCACCCCGGCCGACCCGATCCCGCAACCGACCACGCGATCGGGTGACCGGTCCAGCAGGGATTCCGCCGTCGTGCAGGCGACGTCGAGGATCGCCGAGGATCCTTCGCGGGCCGGCGTCGGGACCGTCGTCCGATCCAGGATCCGGCCGTCGGACCGGACCAGTCCGGCGGCGATCTTGGTGCCGCCGATATCGATTCCGAGGGCGATCATCGGCTCAGAGCAGGCCGGCCACTTCGAGCCGGGTCCGGACCCGGGCGATCTCGTCGACGTTCAGCGGCAGGTACGGATCGGCGGTCCGCGCACAGTCGATCACACCGCGGAGCTGGAGGGCCGCCTTGAACGCGCCGAGCGCCGAGGACGCCGCCCCCATCCGGCCCGGATCGGCGGCGTTGACCAGACCGAACAGCTCGTACAGCCGGTCCTGTTCGGCCCGGGCGGCGACCAGGTCACCCTTCTGCACCAGCTCCCAGAGCCGTACGTAGCCGTCCGGGTCGACGTTGCCGAGCCCGGGGACGGCGCCCTGTGCTCCGAAGGCGAGCGCGTTGTCGGTGGTCAGCTCGGACCCGGTGAGGACGACGAACCGATCGGCGATCGGGCGCGACGCGAGTACCAGCCCGCGCATCCCGGCGTCGTCGCCGCTGCTGTCCTTGACCCCGGCGAGCACGCCGTCGGCGCCGAGTCGGGCGAGCATCGCCGGGTCGAACTTGGTGTGCACCGCGACCGGGATGTCGTAGGCGATGATCGGCAGCGAGGAGGCAGCGGCGAGCAGCCGGAAGTGCTGCTCGATCTCGGCCGGATGGGTGCGGGTGTAGAACGGCGCGGTGACCACGATCTGGTCAGCGCCGAGTTCCTCGGCCTGGCGCAGGTGCGGAATCACCCGCGGGGTGGTGGTGTCGATGACGCCGGCCACCACGGGCACCTGATGGGCCGCGGTGCGGACGACGGTGTCGATCACCTGACCGCGTTGATCGTCGCGGAGGAAGGCGACCTCACCGGTCGATCCGAGCACGAACAATCCGTGCACCCCGGCGGCCAGCAGATACTCGGTCAGCCGCACCAGCGAATCGGTGTCCACCTCGCCGTCGGCGGTCAGTGGCGTGCTCAGCGGCGGGACGATCCCGCCCAGGTTGACAGATCCTGCGGTGGACACAGTGCGTTCCTTCGAGTTCGGGTGGCCGCGACGGCGACGGATGGTGCTCCGCAGCCTACAAGTCTAGACATTGGACGTCCAACGTTTCCTCGGATCCGGCGAAACGCCAAGGGCGGCTCCCCCGAGGGGGAACCGCCCAAGCTGGTCGTGAATGCGCCCTTGATCAGGCGTCGGCGACCACGGTGATGCCGATGTGGGCGCTCACCGCGTCGTGCAGCCGGACGCCGACGGTGTGCTCACCGAGGGCGCGGATCGGCTTGCCGATCTGGATGGCGCGCTTGTCGACGGCCGGGCCACCGGCCTTCTTGATCGCGCCGACGATCAGCGACGGGGTCACCGAGCCGAAGAGCTTGCCGTCCTGCGATGCCCGGACGGGCACCTGGACGTCGACGCCCTCGAGCTGCTGGCGAACCTCCTGGGCGTGCTCGACGCCACGGATCTCCCGGGCGTCCCGCGCCCGCTTGATGCCCTCGATCTGCTTCTCGCCACCCTTGGTCCAGGTGATCGCGAAGCCCCGCGGGACCAGGTAGTTGCGGCCGTAGCCGTTCTTCACCTCGACGATGTCGCCGGCGACGCCGAGATTGTCGACCGGTGCAGTCAGAATGAGCTTCATATCCTGTTTCTCCTACTCAGCTCAGCGGGCGGTCGAGGCGTACGGCAGCAACGCCATCTCACGGGCGTTCTTGATCGCGATGGCGACCTTGCGCTGCTCCTGGACGCTCAGTCCGGTCACCCGGCGGGCGCGGATCTTGCCCCGCTCGGAGATGAACTTCCGCAGCGTGGCGGTGTCCTTGTAATCGATCGGTTGGCCTGCGCGCAGCGGGTTGGCCTTCTTCTTCGGCTTGCGCTGTACGGCTGGTGCATTGGCCATTGTGGTGCTCTCCTTACTTGAGCCCGGCTCTCACCGGAATGTGCCATGTGGTGTTTGTGTGTGTTGCGAGCCCTTCGACAAGCTCAGGGCCCTTGCTGTTGCTGGATCAGAAGGGCGGTTCGTCACCGGTGTTGGTGGCCCACGGGTCGTTACCTGCCATGCCGCCGGCGTTGCCGCCGCCCTGGCCGCCACCGTTGCCGCCGGGATTGGTCGCCCACGGGTCGGAATTGCCGCCACCGTAAGAACCGCCACCGGCATTGCCACCGCCGGGTCCGCCGGCGTTACCGCCGTAGGAACCGCCGCCGGAGTTGCCGCCGTATCCGCCGCCACCGCCACGCTGACCGCCGCCACCGCTGGTGCGGGTGACCTTGGCCGTTGCGTAACGCAGCGCCGGGCCGATCTCGTCGGCGTCGATCTCGAAGACGGTACGGCGCTCACCCTCGCGGGTCTCGTAGCTCCGCGACTTGAGCCGACCCTGGACGATCACCCGCATGCCCTTCTGCAAGGACTCTGCGACGTTTTCAGCTGCCTGCCGCCAGACGGCGCAGTTGATGAACATCGCTTCGCCGTCGCGCCACTCGTTCGTCTGACGATCGAATGTCCGCGGCGTCGAGGCAACGGTGAAGTTGGCCACGGCCGCACCCGAGGGGGTGAAGCGCAGCTCCGGGTCGGCGGTCAGATTGCCGACGAGGGTGATGACGGTTTCGCCTGCCATGAATGTCTCCGGTGATCAGCGGTTGTCGGTCCGTACGCACTCTGGATGCCCGGGCACCGGTGGACACCGGCGCGGTCGGACACCACGGGGATGTCGCTTCGCAGCGACCTGGGTCCCCACTGTGCCACGGACCCCTGACGATGTCTGCTGCTTGTCCCCAGGGTCAGCTGGTGCCCAGGGTCACTGGGCGTCGGCCCGCATGACCTTCGTCCGCATGATCGACTCGTTGATGCCGAGCTGACGATCCAGCTCCTGCACCGTGGCCGGTTCGGCGGTGAGGTTGACGACCGCGTAGATGCCCTCGGGCTTCTTACGGATCTCGTAGGCCAGCCGGCGCTTGCCCCAGATGTCGACGTTCTCGACGGACCCGCCGTCGTTGGTGATCACCTTGAGGTAATTGTCGAGCGTCGGAGCGACCTGACGTTCGTCGGTGTCCGGGTCGACGATGATCATGACCTCGTACTTGCGCATACGCGAACTCCTCCTCCTCTGGTCTGTTGCGGTCATGGGACGTCCCCATGACAGGAGGGCGATGCTCGGCCCAGTGCCGGTGATCGTGGTAGGCACGATTGCAGGCGAGGTGGGCCAGCAGACAAGATTACCGACCGCGACGCCGGCACGCCAATCGGCGAGGTCAGCCGGCCGGCTGGACCTCGAGGTCGTCGATCTGCAGATACTGATCGGTGCCGTTGCCGTCGAAGCCGATGAAGGGCGTCAGGGTATCGGCCCCGTCGCGCGCGGTGACGGTCACGGTGTGCTGGGTGTAGCCGGCCGAGGCCGGGACGTCGACGGTTTTCAGCGCCGTACCGTCCGCTCCACGGACGCCGAACTCGGCTCCGGTGAGTCCGCTGGAGGACTGGGTCCAGACGCTGAACGTGTAGCTCTTGCCGGGCTGCACCGGCACCGGCTGGGAGTAGCTGCTGAATCCGGTGCCCGAGGTGCGGATCCAGCCGTTGCTGTCGCCGCTGTGTTCGAAGCCCAGCCCGCGATCAACTCCGTGGCCGGCGGTGCCCTGGTAGGTCCAGGCCGAGGTCGCGCTGCGGGACTCGAAGCCGGGGTCGGCAGGCTGCGTACGGTACGACGCCGCCAACTCGCCGGCCGAGCTGAAGGTCCGGGTGCCGCCCGGGAAGCCGATCAGTCGGACGCCGTCGGTCGGGACCGGCGCGAAGTCGATCGTGTACGAGGTGGCCTCGCCGGCACTGGGGTCCCCCGGATAGTCCGGGGTGATCGTCGCCCCGGCCACCGGTTGCCACGCGCCGTCCTCGTCCTTGACCTCCACCCGCGGCTTGGCGTTGAACCAGCCGCCGCGCTCGCTGACCGTCCCGGTGGTGTAGCGGACCCGGTTCACCGAGAGGGCCTGCGGCCAGGTGTAGCCCCACCAGCTCTCCGACTTCACCTCGTCGTCGAAGTCGTCGACGACGGTCGCCGGATCGCCGTCGGACAAGGCGTCCAGGGTGCCGGTGCGGGTCGACTTCGAGATCGGCACCGTTGCCTCATCGGCGGCCAGGTCGCTGCCGTCCGGCGGATTGTCGGCGGCATCGTCCCGGCTCGGTTCGAGCTGCAGCTTACGCAGACTGAAGTGATAGACGCTGGTGCCGGCCGGCGCGCAAGGACACACGTTGGACTGGACGTACATGCTGCGGCCGTCGGCACTGAGGAACTTGGACGGGATGGTGGTGCCGTAGCCGCCGTATTGGTCGGTGGTCCAGGGGTAGGCACCGAAATCCTTGCTGAGGAAGTGTTTCCACGGACCCCACGGGGTCGGCGACTCGTAGAACTCATAGGTCCACTCGGTCCAGGAGGTGTAGAGATAGCGGTCCAGCGCCGGGTCGTAGAGCACACCTCCCTGCCCGATCACCGAGAAGCCGGGATCGCCGTTGCTGTAGGTGTGCCGGTAGACCCGACGGTCGTCGGACAACACCGGCTGCCGCTCGGCGATGCGTTTGCTCCAGGTCGGTGATCCGTCCTCGGTGCCGGTGTAGAACCTCCAGGCCTTGCGGTCCTGCACCTTGTCCTTCGGCACTCTGGCCAGAAAAACGTCGGTCGGGTCCTCGACGGTGTCGTCGAAGGAGTCCCGCCAGTTGCCGTCCAGCCCGTAGGCGTAGACGAAGTCGTCGGGTGCGTCGGCACCACCCCGTCCGAAGTCGGCGAACCAGATCGTGGTGAAGACATGATCATCGAACATCGGCGCCGAGGTATGCCAACTCCAGCTCCGACCGCCGTCGGTCGACTTGACGATCGTCGCGGCCGGGACGTCGTTGAAGTCCAGTGCCAGATCCTGCACGGCGAGGTAGAGGGTGTCGCCGATGCAGACCATCCCGGTCGGCTTGCGGTTGTAGCCGGCGCCGCTCCAGATCGAGCTGATCTTGTCGCCGCGAGAGACCGTCCTGCCGCTCAGGTCCGACGGTCCGCCACTGATCTCGCTGACCGCGATGTCGGCGAACTCGCCGTCGGTGCTGAATCCCTTGCCGTCGCCGTTGGCGGCATACAAGTGATCGTTGTCGGCCCAGCAGTTGGCCCACAGGTCGCCGTCGCTGTCGGTGCTGACCGACTCCTTCGGCTCGATCTGGGCGGTGCCGACGAAACGACTGTCGGCCGTACTACCGGCCGACACCCCGGCTCTGCCGGTGTGACCTCGATCCGTGTCGGTTCGGTCGGTGTCGGCGTGCGCACTGGCCGCGCCGGTCACCAACAGTGCCAGTACCGTCGCCGCTGCCAACCTGAAGCGTGTCGAACCCACTGCTGCCCGGCGCATCGTCCTCGGGCCGGCACCGCCGACTGTCATGGTCGCCCCCGTCTCTCGATCCGCCGCTTTGCGAAATCGATTTCAACGCAATGTAGAGGTGCCGGCCGGTGCCGTCAAGACCCCAGCCGTACGGTGCGCCCTCCCGCCCGGTGCCGGACCGAGTTTCATGATCAACACCGTCGATGATCATCGGCGATCAAGATCGTCGACTCCCGGCTGCGCCATGATCGTCTCTGCACGCAACGGTCGCCTGGAGTACACCGACGTGCCATCCGGTGGCCCTACCGTTCGCGACCGATCGCCGTCTGAATCCATCCCCCTTGCTGCCAAGTCACCGCAGCACTCTCACCAAGGAGACCCATGACCACCATCGACCGTCGCACGCTGCTCGCCGGTGGAGCCGTCCTCGGTGCTGTCGGCCTGGCTGCCGGCACCGCCACCACCGCTTCGGCCGGCCAGCAGCAGGCCCTGATCGGACCGGCAGCGGGCGAGCGACTGCACGTGATGTCGTTCAACATCCGGCTTGACCGGTCGAGCTCGACCCAGCCCGGCGATCCCGACCACTGGCCGGAGCGGGCACCGATCCTGACCTCGTTGCTGAAACTGGAACAACCGTCGCTGCTGGGCATCCAGGAGGGGTTGTACCAGCAGTTGCCGGCGATCGAGGAGGCCCTGCCGCATCACAAGCTGATCGGCTACGGACGCCAGGGCGGCAGCAACGACGAATACTCAGGGATCTACTACGACGCCCGCCGATTCGACGTCGTCGGCTGGGACCAGTTCTGGTTGTCCGACACCCCGAAGCTGATCGGGTCGGCGACCTGGGGCAACACCGTCACCCGGATCGTCACCTGGGCACGGTTGCACGACCGCCGCACCGGCAAGGACTTCGTCCACGTCGACACCCATTTTGATCACCAGTCCGAGAACGCCCGGATCCACAGCGCCCAGGCCATCGTCGATCTCGTGGACGGCGATCTGGCCGACCTGCCGACGATCGTCACCGGCGACTTCAACTCCCCCGCCGACACCTCCGGCGCCTATCAGACGCTGGTCGGCTCCGGTGTGCTGAAGGACAGCTGGAAGGAAGCCGCCAAGCAGCTGACGCCGGCCTGGGGCACCTTCCCCGGCTACAAGGATCCGGTGGTCGGCAACGATCGGATCGACTGGATCCTGCTCCGCGATGCCGGCACCGTCCAGAAGGCCGCGATCAACATGTACCGGGTGGACGGCCGGTATCCGTCGGACCACGCGCCGGTGCAGGCATTGATCACGCTCTGATCGTCGCTGACAACCGGTGAGAAGGATCCGCTCCTGGTACGGAGCCGGTCCCCAGATCCAGGAGGATGTGCCCGATCCGGGAGCGGATCCTTCTCACCCAGCGGAAGTCTCCGGTGGACGTGCCGGGTCTCACTCTGTTGCAGCGTCTCAGTTGGAGGTGCGGGCGACCAGTCGGCTGTAGGCACCGACGCCGACCCCGGCGACGCCGGCGATCACTGCAGCGGTGAACGGGATCACCCGGGAGGCGTCGGCCGAGGCACTCCAGCCGAAGCCGTAGATGATCACGCCGACGGCGGCCAGCCCGGCACCGAGCAGCGCCGGGAAGACCCCACCGAAGCCGACCCGGCCGTCCCGCGGCCGGCCGGCAAGCAGCGCGCTGACCAGTGCGGCCCAGGCCAGCGTGACCAGCATCGCGGCGATCACGTCACTGGGCCGGTGCCAGCCGGCGATCAGGGTGGCCAGTCCGGTCAGCCCACCGACGCCGGCACCGATCAGGGCGACCAGCCAACGCAGCGCCCGTGGTGCCACCAGGACGCCCGCCAGGACCAGTGAGAACACCACGGTGGTGTGCCCGCTGGGCAGCGAATTCGCCGCCGAGCCGACGCCGAGGTCGGGACGATCCAGCACGTAGTGCTTGAGCAGTTGGGTGCTCACATTGGCACCGGCGACCAACACGACGGCGGCCAGCGCGACCCGTACCCGGCCGCGGGCCAGGGCGACGACGATCAGAGCGGCCAGTGCGACAGCCGCACTGCCGACACTGACCTCCTGCAACAGCCGGACCAGCCGGGCGGTGGTGTCGCTGCCCGCCCCGTCCAAGACCTGCCGGGCGGTCTCGTCGTACTGCTGTCCCTGTGCGGTGAACAGCGCCAGCCACGAGGTGACGGCGAATCCGATCACGGCGAGGATCGCCACCGGGATCGCCGGGGTCGCGATCGCCGAGCGGTCGGGCCGGGACGGCTGCCCGTGCTGGACGGCAACAGGCCGTTCGGTAGTGAGAGCCATCCCACCAGCGTCCCCGACCCGATCAACCCGGACAAGCCGACCAGGGTTTTCACATCAACTCCACAGCCGGTCGCGGCGCGGGCGGGCTCAGCGGGTGAGCCGGGTCTCACGGTTCAGCCGGCCGAGCTTGTGCGGATTGCGGACGATCGACAGCCGGCTGATCGCACCATCGGCGATGTGCAGCGAGATGACGGTCTCGATCTCGCCGGCGCGGTCGGCGATCAGGGCGGGCTTGCCGTTGATCACGGCCGGTCGCAGGATCGGCGGGTCGACCCGCCGGAAGAAGTCGGCGACGGCGTCGGCACCGTACAGCGGCTGCTGCACGGCGACCCTGATGCCGCCGCCGTCGGCCACCAGGACGACGTCCGGGGCGAGCACCTCGAGCAGACCCTGCAGGTCACCGGTCCGCAGTGCCTGCCGGAACGCCTCTGCCACCGCCCGCCCCTCGACCGGGTCGGCGACGGCACGGGGCCGACGCACGGCGACGGCTCGACGGGCCCGGTGGGCGATCTGCCGGACCGCGGCAGGGCTCTTGTCGACGGCTTCGGCGATCTCGTCGTGGGCGAGGCCGAACACCTCACGCAGCACGAAGACCGCGCGTTCGGTCGGGGTCAGGGTTTCCAGCACCGTCAGCATCGCCAGCGAGATGCTGTCGGCGAGGACGACGTCGTCGGCGATGTCGGGCGTGGTGAGCAACGGTTCGGGGAGCCACGGACCGATATAGGTCTCCTTGCGGCGGGCCAGCGTCCGCAGCCGGTCCACCGCCTGCCGGGTGGTGATCTTGATCAGATACGCGCGCTGATCCCGCACGGCGTCGAGTTCGACCCCGGTCCAGCGCAACCAGGTCTCCTGCACGACGTCTTCGGCATCGGCGGCCGATCCGAGCAGCTCGTAGGCGACGGTGAAGAGCAGGTTGCGGTGGGCCAGGAAGATCTCGGTCGCCGGGTCGGTGATCGCGCTCAGCTCCCGGTCCTCGGGGGCGACGGACGACGTACGGGCCATGGTGGCCACCTCTCGCTGCGGGCTGCCGGTCGGGTCGGACTGCTCATCCATCTGACGTACGCCGCGTCGGTTGTGTGACATCGATCGACCTTTTCCTCCCAACGACGCCGGCGTGACGTAGGTCACGATCGGGCCGCGTCACATCCGTGATCGGCGATCCCTCTTCTGTACATCCCCTCTTTCCGTCCGTCATCGGCCGCAGGGCCTGCGGCGCCGGTGATCAACATCTCGAGTCGAAGGATGATCATGACCACAGCATTGGAATCCCTGCAGCAGTTCACCGGCGACATCATCGGGCCCGGTGATCAGGGCTACGAAGCGGCCAGCCGTACGGTGTTCGGCGCCGGTCAGCCGATCCGGGTGCTCTGCCCGGCAACCGTCCGCGATGTCCAGGATGCGGTCGGATCTGCTGCCCAGGCAGCGATCCCGCTGTCGGTCCGCGGCGGCGGTCACAGCTTTGCCGGCTTCGGCACCAACGAGGGTGGGGTGGTGATCGACCTCCGTCACCTGGCCGAGGTGCAGCTGATCGACCCGGACACCCATCGGGTACGGATCGGCGGCGGGGCAACCTGGGGGCAGGTGTCGACCGCGCTGGCCGGCGAGGGACTGGCGATCTCGGCCGGCGACACCCGCAGTGTCGGGGTCGGCGGTCTGACGCTGTCCGGAGGCATCGGCTGGAAGGTCCGCAGACACGGGCTGGCCCTGGACAATCTGGTGGCCGCCGACGTCGTGCTCGCCGACGGCAGCGTCGCGCGGGCGAGCGCGGATCAGCACCCCGACCTGTTCTGGGCTCTTCGGGGTGGTGGCGGCAATGTCGGGATCGTGACCAGTTTCGAGTTCCTCGCCCATCCGACCACCGCGGTCCACAGCGGGATCATCGCGTTCCCGTCGACCGAGGCGACCGCCGTGCTCCAGGGCTGGGCCGGGTATCTCCGGGACGCTCCGCTCGAGCTGACCTCGACCGTCGAATTCGCCAACCCGTTCGCCGGCGGTCCGCGGGCGCCGATCCAGGTGCACGTCGTCGTTGACACCGATAACACCGACACCGCAGCAGCGGTGCTCGAACCGATCCGCCGGCTCGGTACCGTGATCTCCGACGACGTCGCCGTGATCCCCTACGCCGACACCCTGGTGGACGGGATGACACCGCCGCCCGGCATCGCGTTGATCACGCGGAGTTCCTTTGTCTATAAGGGATCTGTGCCGCAGGCGATCAGCACACTTGCCGAGATCGGCACAGCGGAGGGGTCACCGATCATCGCCATCCGGGCCGTCGGTGGCGCCGTCGCGGAGGTTGCCGACGACGCCACCGCCTATGCCCATCGCGGGGCCGAGCTGATGGTGGCGACGACGATGCTCGGGCCGGACGCGGTGGTCGCTGCCGCCGGTCCGGCGCTGGATGCGGTCTGGCGGCGGCTCGCTCCGCATGTGCGCGGCGCGTATGCAAGCTTCCTGAGCACGGCGACCGAGCAGGACGTCGACGCGATCTATCCGTCGGCGACCCGGCGCCGACTGGCGATGATCAAACGCCGCTACGATCCCGGCAACGTGTTCGCCGGCAATCACAACGTCCGACCCGACTGACCGGCGGTCGATCGGGCCGGACGACGGCCGTCACGCCCACGGGTTGACCCACAGCACCAGTCCGATGATCACCATCGCGACCGCGACCGGATACCAACCGAGCTTGCGGGCGCGGCGGCCTGGGCCACCGGCTCCCAGCCACAGCGGGACCACGCTGGCCAGCACGACGACTCCGCCGATCACACTCAGGGTCGACGACAGCATCGCACCGAGCACGATCAGGATCGCTCCGAGGATCGCGAACAAGATCATCATCATCACGTCGAAGATCCGTTCGGCCACACCCATCGACCGGGCCCGTTCGGCCGCCGCTACCCGTTCGGGACGGGTCTGCGGGCGCGCCCGCGGGTGCGGCAATTCCTGCTTGGCCATGATCCCAGCATGTCACGACCTGCCGCGGTCTCCGACGCGTCCGAGGCAATACTGAAGGCATGGCTGAGCACCCGACCGAACCTCCCGGCAGCATCGGCGATCCGCAACGCTTGTTGATCGCTTATCTGGACTACTACCGAGCCGCGCTGTTGGCCAAGGTCGATGGCCTGACCGAGGCCCAGCTGCGGGGCTCGGTGCTGCCCAGCGGTTGGACTCCGATCGAGTTGATCAAGCACCTGACCTTCGTCGAGCAGCGCTGGATCGGCTGGGGGTTCGAGGCGCTGGCGGTCGCCGCGCCGTGGGGTGATCGCACGCCAGACGGCAGCCGTTGGTCGGTCGGGCCCGACGAGTCCGTCGCCGAGCTGAGCGGACTCCTGCTCGACCAGGCGTCGCGGACGAACGCGGTGCTGGCCGGGCATCCGCTGGACCGGCGGGCGGCGATCGGCGGACGTTTCGCGGACGATCCGCCGACGCTGGGCTGGATCGGCTTCCACCTGCTGCAGGAATACGCCCGGCACCTCGGCCACCTCGACGTCGTACGGGAGTTGATCGACGACAGCACCGGCGAATAGCGCGCGAGTATCGACCCGGCCAGGCACCGAACGTCCGCACCGACCCGTGGCACCTCATACACTGCTGGAGTGAGCTACGCGGTGCAGCGACAGGTCGGCCGAGGCCGGATCCGATTCCCCGACATCAGCCCGAGGGCGTACGAGCATCCGACCGATCGTGGCGCGCTCGTCGCGTTGCGGGCGATCCCGGGATTCGACGCCGTCCTCAAGGCGGTGTCCGGCGCGATCGGCGAACGCAGCATCCGGCTGCTCTATCTGGCGACCTCGATCCGGGTGTCGCCGCGGCAGTATCCGGACCTGCACCAGATGATCAGCGAATGCGCCACAACCCTTGACCTGAAGGCGATCCCGGAGCTCTACATCCAGCAGGATCCGATCCCGAACGCGATGACGATCGGGCTGGACAAGCCGATCATCGTGGTCTCCACCGGACTGCTCCAACTACTGGACACCGACGGGCTGCGGTTCGCGATCGGACACGAGGTCGGTCACGTACTGAGTGGCCACGCCGTCTATCGCACCATGTTGATGCAGCTGATCGGCATCGCGCAGAACATCCAATGGATGCCGATCGGCGTCTGGGGGCTGCGGGCGATCATCGCCGCGTTGAACGAGTGGTTCCGCAAGTCCGAGCTGTCCTGCGACCGGGCCGGGCTGTTGTGCGTCCAGGATCCGGCGGTCGCGTTGAAGGTGCACGCGTCACTGGCCGGTGCCCTCAACCCCGACGAGATGGACGTGGCCGGCTTCCTTGATCAGGCCAAGGACTACCAGGAGTCCGGCGACGTCCGCGATTCGGTGTTGAAGCTGCTGCAGATCTCCGGCCAGTCGCACCCGATGGCTGCCTTGCGCGCCGCGGAGTTGCAGAAGTGGGCTGCCGGGACGGAGTACCCCGACATCCTGGCCGGCAACTACCCCCGCCGGTCGGAGGACAAGAACGCCCCGCTCGGCGAGGACGTCAAGGCCGCCGCGTCGGCGTACCAGGAGAGCTTCAGCACCAGCTCCGATCCGCTGTTCAAGGTGGTCAACAAGGTCGGTGGCGTGATGGGCGGTGTCGGCGGTGCTGCCGCCGGCCGGTTCCGCGACTGGTGGCAGGCCGGTCGCAACGATCCGCCGAAGGACGACACCAGCACCTCGTGACCGCAAGTCACCGCCCTGAGCTCACCTCAACCCCGACTCGCCTCCGGACATTTCGCAGCAGCTGATGCCACATCGCCCTCGGAATGCGCCGGCCGGGGACTTTTCGCAGTACGTGATACCACATCGCCCTGGAGGTTCGCGGGAGTCGGTGGGGATCTCGGTACGGCGTGGGACCGGGTGTCGGGGGCGGGCGCTAGGGTCGCGGTCATGAGTGGGTTGTTGGTCGGTGGCCATGTCGAGCAGGAAGATCCGATCGCGGAGGCGACGGCGCGCGGCGCCGGGCTGTCGCAGTTCTTCCTCGGGGATCCGCAGGGTTGGAAGGGTCCGAAGGTCGCCTATGCCGGCGGGGCCGAGGCGCTCAAGGATGCCGCCGGTGAGGCCGGCATCAAGCTGTACGTGCACGCGCCCTATGTGATCAACGTCGCGACCAGCAACAACCGGATCCGGATCCCGAGCCGCAAGCTGTTGCAGCAGACGCTGACCGGGGCCGCCGAGATCGGTGCCGCCGGAGTGATCGTGCACGGCGGTCACGTGCTCGCCAAGGACGATCCGGAGCTCGGATTCGAGAATTGGTTCAAGTGCATCGACCGGACCGAGATCGAGGTGCCGCTGCTGATCGAGAACACCGCCGGCGGCGACCGTGCGATGGCCCGGCACCTGTCCAGTATCGAGAAGCTCTGGCAGGCGATCAGCACGGCGAGTGGAGCCGAGCAGGTCGGCTTCTGTCTGGACACCTGCCACTTCCATGCCGGCGGCGAGGAACTGGTCGGCCTGGTCGATCGGGTGAAGGCGATCACCGGCCGGGTCGATCTGGTGCACGCCAACGACTCCCGCGACGCGTTCGGTTCCGGCGCCGATCGGCACACCAACCTCGGTGCCGGTGAGGCCGATCCCGACGGTCTGGCCGCGGTGGTCGCCGATGCCGGCGTCCCGGTCGTGGTCGAGACCCCGGGCGGCGTCGAGGGACAATCGGCCGATATCGACTGGCTGCGTCAGCGGGTTGGCTAGGGAACCACTGATTTATTCGTACTTCCCTAGGTGATCAGCGCTCGGCGGACGGCGGCGACCAGGACCCGTTCGACCTCCTCCTCGGTGAGCAGGTCGGGCAGCGTCAGCCGCTCCAGGATCAGCCAGTTCAACGCCAGGTAGAGCACCAGCACCGAGGTGGTGTCGCCGGGTAGTCCCGACGCTTCGTGGTTGGCGATGTTGATGTCGATGTCCTGCCGGATCCGCTCGGTGAGGACGGCTCGAAGTGCCGGCCGCCGGGTGGCCTCCAGGCGGAGTTCCAGTAGCGCCAGTTGTCCCGACGGGAACGAGGTCACCCGACCGACGACCTCCCGCATCAGCTCGAGATAGCGCTCCGTGTCCCGAGCGCCGGTCCGGCTCTGCGCGATCGTCGCGTCGTCGGGCAGCAACCGTTCGTAGATCCGGCCGCCGATCTGGGTGAAGAGGTCGTCGCGGTTGACGAAGTAGTTGGAGGCCGTTCCCGCGGGAACGGCGGCGCCGGCGTCCACCGCCCGGAACGTGAGGCCGCGCGCGCCCTGATCGGCCAACACCTCGATGGCCGCGTCAATCAGACCACGCCGACGTTCCTCGTTCTTGCGCATTGACACCACTCCAGTTGTAGTACTACGTTTGAACCACTACATATAGAGTAGTACGAAAGGAATCCGATGCGAAAGCTCATCTATTACGTCGGCGCCTCGCTCGATGGCTACATCGCCGGCCCGGGCGGCGAATTCGGCTTCTTTCCGCTTTCGCCGGACATGGCGACCTGGATCACCGAGCGCTATCCGGAGACGATCCCGACCCACCTGCGCCGGGACGCCGGAGTGGAAGGACGCTCGAACTCGACCTTCGACACCCTGGTGATGGGTCGCGGCACCTACGAGCCGGCGCTCACCGTCCCCACCACCAGCCCGTACGCGCACCTGCGGCAGTACGTGGTCTCCAGCACCCTGAGCATCGACGACGACACCGTCACCGTCGTGCCCGACGATCCGATCGGCCTGGTCCGGCGACTCAAGGCCGAGGAGAGCGACAAGCACATCTGGCTCTGTGGCGGCGGCCGGCTCGCCGGCTCACTGATGGCCGAGATCGACGAGTTGATCATCAAGAGCTACCCGGTGCTGTCCGGCGGTGGTATCGCGCTCGTCGACGGACCGTTCGACCCGACGCTCTTCACACCGACCCGTCGCGAGACGTTCGACAACGGCGCCGTCGTCAGCTGGTTCAGCCGGAGTTGATCATGATCGTCTAGTGTCCTGCACCCGAAATCCGTTGCAGAAGTCGGGCGGCTGAAGTGGTGAGCTGCAAGGCGGAGGAGGTGCGCATGCCGGGTGCACGTAAGCCACCTGGCTTCGCAGCAGATTGCCGCTTCAGGCGTTCGAATTATGTGACGGATCTCGGGTGCAGGACACTAGGCTGGCTCACCCTCGGCCAGAAAGGGCAGTCCGCGCCATGCATCCAGCGACGACCGAGACCGTGCTCTACCGAGCCCGCTACGCACTGTGGGTGCAGCTGGTCGCGATCGGCGTCGTCGCCCTGCTGGCGGTGATCATGGTGCAGGCCAATCTCACCTGGTATCGGGAAGGCCGTGGGCCGACGCCGCTGACCTGGGTGGTGTCGGTCGCGCTGATCGCCGGCCCCGCTGTCATCCTGCTGACCGGTCTGCGGCAGTCCTTCACGGTGACGGATCAGCGGTTGATCATCACCGGAGCGTTCCGGACCCGCCGGATCGGCTGGCAGCAGGTGCGATCGATCGAGGTGGATCGTCGGCTGCTGAGCCGTGGCGCGACGGTCGTGGTGCTGACCGACGGGTGCACCGTGCACAGCCCGATCACTGCGGCCCGAGTGGCGATCCGCCGCGGCGAGCAGACAGTTGATCATGGTCCGGACCTGTTGCATCCGGCACGGCCGACGCAGGCAGCCCGCGCGGCGCACCGCCGTCACCTGATCGCCCGGTGAGCCGGGTGTAGCCGTACGCCGCGATGGCGACGAACCCGGCCCAGACCAGATGCGGACCGGTCATCACCGCCAAGATCACCACCGAGACCAGGGCGAGCAGAGCGAGCCGACGGTCGAAGGACCGTGCTGGCAGCAACCGGACGGCGGCGGCCGTGCCCGCGACGTAGACCAGCGTGAAGCCGCCGGTGGTCAGCAACATCACGTCGTCGACCTGCCAGCCGCCGATGGCGGCGATGGCCTGAGCGAGCAGGGACAGCACACCGACCAGCAGCACACCCCGGGTCGGGACCTGTCCGGCCTCGCTGCCGCGGGCAAACCAGCTGGGCAGTCCGCCGTCACGGCCGAGCGCTGCGGCCAGCCGGGACGAGCCGGCGAAGTAGGCGTTCATCGCACCGATGCTGAGCAATACGGCGACCACGGCGGTGACGGCGCGGACCTGACCTCCGGTGCCGACGGCGAGCACGTCGGAGAGCGGCGCCGTACTGCTGCCGGTCGCCGGTCCGAGCACCAGCAGCGCGGTGCCGGCCAACGCCAGATAGAGCACACCGACGATGCCGATCGCCGCTCCGGTGGCGCGCGGCACGTCCCGTCCGGGACGCCGATAGTCGGCGGCCAGCGACGACACCGCCTCCCAGCCGGCGAAGCCCCACACCAGGACGGCCGCCGCCGGTCCGATCGCCAGCCAACCGTGCGGCGCGAACGGGGTCAGGTTGGACAGCCGGGCGTGCGGCAGCGCGGCGACGATCGTCACCGTCATGATCAACGCGAGTGCCGCGGTCAACCCGAGCTGGACCCGGCCGGACAGCCGGAGACCGAACGCGTTCATGATCACCACGACGATGATCATCGCGAACGCCACCGCAACCGTCGTCGTCCGGCCACCGCCGAAGGCGTCGGCGACGTAACCGGCCGCCATCATCGCGGCCGCGGGAGCTCCGACCGGCACGCTGAACAGAAAGATCCAGCCGACCACCGTCGCCCACCGCGGCCCGAAGGCGCGGCCGGCATAGCTGGAGACACCACCGGTGTCGGGGTAACGACCACCGAGGGTGGCGAAGGTGCCGGCCAGTGGGACCGACAGCAGCACCAACAGCGCCCAGGCGATCAGCGAGGCCGGCCCGGCGATCTCGGCCGCGACCGCCGGCAGCGTGATCACGCCGGTACCGAGCACGGCACCGACCGTCAGTGCCGTGCCCTGCGCGACGGTCAACCCGCGCGATGACGATGCCGCCCCGGGTGGGGCGAGTTCGGTCGGCTGCACCGCCGCATCGCCCCTGCTGATCGATGTGCTGGGTTCCATGGCTCCATCGTGCGGGCGAAGTGGACCGTGCAGAAGGGCCACATTGCCCCAAACTCATTGGTCCAGTTGTCGGCGGTTGTGCGTACCCTGAAGAAGGTGAGGTTCCATGTCCGGCTCGACGTCGCCGACGGGCACGCCGCGAGCATCTACCGGGAGTTGCTGGACGCCGTGCTCGACGGCCGGCTTCGGCCGGGCGAGCGATTGCCGTCGTCGCGGGAATTGGCGAGCACTCTCGGTGTCGCGCGCGGGACCGTCAGCACCGCCTACGACCGGCTGGCCGCCGAAGGGTTCCTGACCAGCCGGGCCGGCTCCGGCACGTTCGTCGGTGCCGACGCGAGACCGGATCGCTCCCGGCACGCACCCCGCGGGCGCGGTGCCGACCCTCGCCCGATCTGGAATCGGCTGCCGGCGGCGGTCTCCGAAGCGCCGGCGCTGCCCTACGACCTGTCGGTCGGTGGCCCGGACACGAACCTGTTCCCGTTGCCGGTCTGGCGCCGGATGGTCTCGGCGACGCTGCGGACGGGCTTGATCAACTCTGCCGTCTACGACACCGCACCGCATCCGTTACGGGGTGAGATCGCGCGCTACCTCGGTCAATCCCGATCGGTGCAGGCGGCCGACGACGACGTGCTGCTCACCAACGGTGCCCAACAGGGCCTCGATCTATGTGCGCGGGTGTTGCTCGCCGCCGGTGATCGGGTGGCCGTCGAGGATCCGGGCTACAACGCCGCGGCCCGGTTGTTCGCCTCCCACGGAGCGAAGGTCATCGGCGTCCCGGTCGACGACGAAGGACTGATCGTCGACCGGCTGCCCACCGGGACCAAGATCATCTACGTCACCCCGTCACACCAGTTCCCGACCGGTGCGGTGATGTCGCTGCGCCGCCGGATCGCCTTACTGGATTGGGCTGCTGTCCACAACGCGGTCATCCTGGAGGACGACTACGACAGCGAGTTCCGCTACGCCGACCGGCCGCTCGAACCGTTGCAGAGCCTGGATGCCGACGGACGGGTGGTCTACCTCGGCTCGTTCTCCAAGATCCTGCATCCGATGCTGCGGGTCGGCTATCTGGTCGCACCGAGCTCGTTGCAGGCCGCGCTCGGCGAGGCCAAGCGGCTGACGGACTGGCAGGGCGACGCGGTCACCCAGGGTGCATTGGCCCGTTTCCTCGGGGAGGGGCAGCTCTCGACCCATCTGCGTCGATCGCTGAAGATCTACCGTGAGCGTCGGACGACGCTGCTGGCCGAGCTCGATCGGCTGCACGAGGTGACCGTGTTGCCGTCGGCAGCCGGGCTGCATGTCTGTCTCCGACTGCCCCCGGGCAGCGAAGACCGGACGGTCGCCGCCCGGGCCGCCGACCTCGGCGTCACTGTCGAACCGATCTCGCCCCGTTTCGTCGGCGCCGACCGCTGGCCCGGCCTGGCGCTCGGCTTCCGCAACATCGGCGTCGACCGGATCCCGGCCGCGATCGCCCTGTTGCGCCGGACCCTCCGCTGACCGCCGCCGGCTGGTCAGTCCGCTCGGGCGCGCGGGGTCAGCCGGGTGCCGGTGTAGAGGTAGTCGCCGCCGGCCGGATTCTGATCATCGGTGAAGGTGCCGTAGCTGAAGGTGGTCCAGCCGAGCCGATCGTCGGTCCGGCCGACGAAGTGATGATCATCGACCGGCACCAGCGGCATCGTCTCCGGTTCGTCGTCGGGGTCCGGGGATTCGTCGGTGGGTATCACGGTGACCTGCAGGCCGCTGTCGGTGGCGGCGACCTCGTACTCCTCGCCGGTCCGGGCGAAGCGTCCGACCGCGGGCACGGACCCGGTGAGTCGATGGGGCTGTTCCGGCGGGGCATCGACGGTGAACGGTGCGGCGATGCCGTGCTCGGCCAACAGGGCCTGACGCAGCTCGGCCCAGAGCAGGCCGGCGCCGGGGCCGTTGGTCAGCAGACCGACCGCCAGGCCCGCGTCGGGGACCAGCAGCAGGTAGGCGTACTGCCCGACCGTGGCACCGTTGTGCCCGAACACCTGGTGGCCGTCGAAATGGTCGACCTGCCATCCCAGACCTTGCCAGCCGTCGACCTGGATGCCCGGCGGCGTACCGATCTGCCTGCTACGCATCGCGGCCACGCTGCCGCCGGTGATCAACTCCACTCCGTCGACACTGCCGTCGCGCAGGTGCAGCCGGGCATAGCGCAGCAGGTCGGTGATGTCGGCGTGGATCAAGCCCGCCGGGCCGATGGATCGTGGCAGCTGCCAGCGTCTGATCAGTTGGCGAGGTTCGCCCGGGCCGCCGGAGTGGCCGACGGCGGCGTTGCCGAGGATCGCCTGCTCGGGCAGTGTTCCCGCGCTGGTCAGGCCCAGCGGTCCGAGCAGTTGATCATGGAGAGCGGTGTCCCAGGTCGTGCCGGTGAGCTCTTCGATCACCCGTCCGAGAACGACGAAACCCGCGTTGCAGTAGGAGAACATGCTGCCGGGCCGATAGAGCTGGCCGACGTCGGCGAGCCCTGCGACATAGCGGGTCACCGCATCGTCGCCGCGCCCGTAGTCGGTGAAGACGTCGCCGTCGATCCCGGAGCTGTGGCTGAGCAATTGGCGAATCGTCACGGTGGCCGCCGCCTCCGGATCCGGCAACCGGAACCATGGCAGCAGACTCTGCACGGTCTGGTCCGGTTCGAGGCGGCTCTGCTCAGCCAGCTGCATGATCATGGTCGCGGTGAAGGTCTTGGAGATCGACCCGATCTGGAAGACGGCGTCGGTCCTCACCGGGACGCCGGTCTCGACGTTGAGCACACCGGAGGCGTAGCTGTCGATCCGGTCGCTGCTCTCCGCGTCGGCCAGGGAGAGCACACCGAGGCTCGCGCCCGGCACCTGATGCCGGTCCCGGAGTCGGTCCAGCAGTGCTTGATGATCGTTGTGCACCGGTGTCACTCGTTTCGTGTCGATCTGATGTCGTGCTCGTCTCGCTGCCCCTGGCCGGGCGGGTCTCAGGCGTGATTGGCGAACTGCTCCACCTGAGCCACGGTGCCGGAGACGATCAGGACATCACCGCGTTGCGGCACGGTGCGTTCGGTGGCGTAGGTGAAGTTCTCGCCCGGACGTTTCAGCCCGACGATCGTGATGCCGTACGCACTACGTGGCCTGGTTTCGGCGAACGCCTTGCCCAGTAGCGATTCCGGGGCGTGGGTCTTGACCAGCGCGAAGTCGTCCTCGAACTTGATGTAGTCCATCATCTTGCCGATCACCAGATGGGCGACCCGCTCGCCCATGTCGTGTTCGGGGAGTACGACATGGTGGGCGCCGATCCGGTCCAGGATCCGGCCGTGCTGTCGGGTGATCGCCTTGGCCCAGATGTGTTCGACCTGCAGGTCGACCAACACCGAGGTGGTCAGGATGCTGGCCTCCAGATCACTGCCGATTCCGACGACCACCCGGTCGAAACTCGGCAGGTCGAGCTGGGTCATCGCTTCCGGATCGGTGGTATCGGCGATCGCGGTGCTGGTGAGTTGATCGGCGTAGGAGTTGATCACCGCCGGGCGGGAGTCGATGCCGAGCACCTCGACCGAGGTCGATTCGAGCTCCAGCGCCACCGAGCTGCCGAACCGGCCGAGCCCGAGAACGGCGACCTTGTGCGCCGGCTCGTCCTTCTGGCTCCGTCTGCCGGAACCGCTTCCGAACATGATCATCTCCTCGTGTTCTGAGCCCTGGGTCAACCGACCAGCGGGCGTTCCTCGGGCAATTCGTAGCGGCGGCGTCGATCCCGCAGCGCGAGCGCTGTGCCGAGCGTGATCGGGCCGAGTCGTCCGACGAACATCAACACCATCAGGATGCAATGGGCGGCGACGGGCAGCTTCGGAGTCAGCCCTGCCGACAGGCCGACGGTAGCGAAGGCCGAGATCACCTCGAACAGCACCTTGGCCATCGAGTACGGGCTGATCATCATGATCACCAACGTCGACACGGTCACCAGTCCGACCGCGAGCAGGACCACTGTCAACGCCTGCCGTTGGACAGCCTCCGGCAGTCGGCGATGGCGGACGTGCACCGTCGGCTCGCCGCGCAGCTCGGCCCACACGACGAAGGCCAGCAGCGCAAAGGTGGTCACCTTGATACCGCCGGCGGTGCCGGCACTGCCGCCGCCGATGAACATCAGGATGTCGTTGAGCAGCAGTGTCGCCGGGCGGAACTGCGCGACGTCGAGGCTGTTGAAGCCCGCCGTCCGGGGCACCACACCACCGAAGATCGAAGCCAGCACCTGCTGTGGCAGCGACAGCGGGCCGAGGGTCTTCGGGTTGCCCCATTCGGTGATCAGGAATCCGACGCTGCCGACGACCAGCAGGACGATCGTGGTCCCGATCGTGATCGAGGCGTGCAGTCCCAGTCGTCGCCGATGCCCACGGGCCAGGCGCTGGACCTCCACCAGAACGGGGAATCCGATCCCGCCGAGGATGATCGCGAGCATCACCGGGACGCAGATCAGGGGGTCACCGACGTAGCCCATCAGATTGTCGGAGAAGATCGAGAAGCCGGCGTTGTTGAACGCCGACACCGAGTGGAAGACACCGGCGTAGACGGCCCGGCCCGGACCGACCCCCGGCGTTCGGGCGAAGCCCAGGGTCAGCACCAGGGCGACCGCCGCCTCGATGGCGACCGTCATGATCGCGATCCGGCGCACGATGTCGCGGACGTCACCAGTCCCGAAGGCCTTGTTCTCGGTCTGCACGGTGGTGGCCATCTGCAACCCGATCCGGCGGGTCACGACGACACCGATCATCGTGGCCAGTGTCATCACTCCGGTGCCGCCGACCTGGATCAGCGCCAAGATCACGACCTGGCCGAAGGTGCTGTAGTGGGTCGCGGTGTCGACCAAGATCAGTCCGGTCACGCAGGTCGCCGAGACGGCCGTGAACAGAGCGGTCAGGAACGGGGTCGACTCGCCGCCGGCCGATGCGATCGGGAGGCTCAGCAGCACCGCACCGACAGCGATGATCAACGCGAAGCCGGCCGCGATCAGTCGCGCCGGATTGCGCGCCTCATTCCTGCCCGAGCGGGATACCCGGGTGCGGTCGCGCAGAGTCACGTGCACGATGGTCCCACATCGACCGACCAGCGGGACGATTGATCATGACGACGCCGACACCCGGGTGTCGAGCAGGCCGAGCAGTCGGCGTACGGCGGGGTTGTTGCGCAGGCTCTGGCGGCTGCGGACCAGGATCGACCGCGTCGGTGTCGGATCCTCCAGCGCGACGACCCGGACGCCGGCCGGCGGCGTACCCAACCCCAGCCGGGGCAGCACGGTGATCCCTGCGCCGGCGGCGACGAACGCCACCGCCGTCGGGTAGTCCTGGGTCTCGATCTGGAAGCCGGGGCTGAAGCCGGCCGCGGCACAGGCGTCGAGCAGGATCTGCCGGCAGCTGCCGCGGGCCACGTCGTTGTCGACCCAGCTCTCCTCGGCGAGCTCGGCCAGCGCGATCTGCTGCCGGTCGGCCAGCCGATGCCCGACCGGAAGTACCGCCAGATAGGGCTCGGTGAGCAGCGGCCGGATGTCGTAGCCGGTCAGCGGGGTGGAATTGGCGCCTTCGACGAAGATCTCGACGTCCGGTTCCTCCGCCGAGCCCTGATGCAACTCGGTCAGGCGCAGGTCCAGCCGCAGGCCGGGGAACTCGCGGGACAGGGTCGCGACGATCGGCGGGATCCAGGTGCTGCCGGCGGAGGCGAAGTGCGAGACGGTCAACGAGCCGACTCGGCCGGCGCGGAGGTCGGCGGTCAGCGATTCGAGTCGGGCCAGCCGTTCCAAAACGGCATCGGCCTCGGCGGCCAGCAGTCGGCCGGTGGCGGTGGCGACGATGCCGCGGCCGCTGCGTTCGATCAGCGACAGCCCGGTCTCACGCTGCAGGGTGCTGACCTGCTGACTGACTGCCGACGGGGTGTAGCCGAGGTTGGTGGCCGCCCGGGCGACCGAGCCTTCGGCGATCACTGCGCGGAAGACGCGCAATCGGTTGGTGTCCAACATACGCTCCATTGTAAAGCGCTGCTGAATTGTGATGTCCGAATACCGCCTTGTGCTACTGATTCGGCGCCGTCATGATCGATCCGTGAGCGCAATCAAGGTGGTGCCGGATCGGTCGACCCCGACCTCGGCGCCTGCATCGGCCGGGCTGGCGATGATCTCCACGATGCTGTTGTGGGCGTCGGCCTTCGTCGTCATCCGATGGGTGGCGCCGTACCTGTCGCCGGGCCCGCTGGCACTGGTCCGGTTGGCGTTCGGGACGGCGACGCTGTCGGTACTGTTCGTGGTCCGCCGCCGACGCGTCCCGACCGGTCGGTCGCTGGTGTTGGCGGTCGCGTACGGCGTGGCCTGGTTCGCCGGCTACACCGTGTTGCTGAACTGGGCCGAACACCACCTCGACGCCGGCACCGCCGCGATGCTGGTCAACGTCGCCCCGATCCTGATCGCCCTGCTGGCCGGGCTGTTCCTCGGTGAGGGCCTGCCCCGGCCGCTGTTCCTGGGGATGGGGATCGCCCTCGGCGGTGTGGTGCTGATCGGCTTTGCGACCGGTGGCGGCGACAACGACCTCCTCGGGCTGGTCCTCGGGCTCGCCTCGGCGTTGCTCTACACCGCGGGAATGTTGATCCAGAAGATCGTGCTGCGCTCGGTCGACGCCCTGGCCCTGACCTGGACCGGCTGCACCGCCGGCCTGCTGGCCACCCTGCCGTTCGTCGGCCAGACCGTGCAGCAGATCGCGACCGCCCCGATCAGCGCGACCATCGGCGCCGCCTTCCTCGGTGTCGGCCCGACCGCGATCGGCTTCTCGCTGTGGGCCTACGCCCAGACCCGGATCCCGACCGGCCAACTCGCGGCCGGTTCCTTGATCATTCCGGCGATCGCCCTGGTGATGTCGGCGATCGTGCTGCACGAACTGCCCCCGGTCGCCGCGATCATCGGCGGCGCGCTCTGCCTGACCGGCGTCGCGATCAGCCGGGTGCGTCGGTCACCGAGGATCCGCCCCACACCGCCCGACCTGCGGTGAGCACCGGACCTTCCTCGGTCAGCAACTCGAGGAAGGCTGCGGCTGCCGGAGTCGGCTCGTTGGTGGCGAGCCGGTAGACGCTGATCTGCCGCAGCCACAGCGGCTCCGGCAGATCCACCGCTGTCGTGTCGTCCGACACCGTCACCTTCGCCGCCAAGGCACCCAGCAGACCGATGCCGAGCCCTTCCCGGACCAACGCGACCACGGTCGTCGGCTCGGAAACCGTGATCACCTGCCGGGGCTCCACCCCGATCCGATCCAATCGCTCCCGGTAGTCCGACCAACCGCTGAGCGGGTCGCCGCTGACGATCACCGTTCGGCCCGCCAGGGCCGCCGGATCGGCGACCCCGGCCCGGGCCAGCGGATGATCGTCGGTGACGATCAGTTGGATCCGTTCGGCGAAGAGTGGGGTCGACGGCACGTTGTGATGGCGTTGCGGAACGTCCACCGTGCGCACGGCCAGATCGATCTCCCCGGCGGCGACCAACGCTTCCAGCCCGGCCGGATCGGCCTCCCGGAGCTCGATCGCCACACCGGGATAAAGGCCACCGAACCGCCGAACCAGCGGGGCGATCACCACCGCCATCACGCCCGGATAACCGCCGACCGCCACCCTGCCCTGGACCGTCGAGGTCAGCGCCGAGACCGCATCGGTCCCGCCCCGGAGCTCACGCAGGACGGCACGGGCATGGGGCAGGTAGGCGGCACCGGCGCTGGTCAGTTCGACCCGCCGCGGTCGGCGCACCAGCAATGCCGAACCCAACTGCCGTTCCAGGGCAGCAATGTGAGCGCTGACCCGAGGCTGGGCTCGATTCAAGGATTGAGCGGCTGCGGTGAACGTCCCGTGCTCGACCACAGCCACAAAGGACACCAGCCAAACGATGGCCGGCGGTTCGCCAGTTGCCCACGCCATACGCCCATCGTATGGCTGCTAGACGAAATCAGCATTAGACGTATGGCACCGGATTCTCTAGCGTCGTCGGGAACGCTCTCGCCCCCTGTCGCACGAAGGACACCCGATGACGACGACGTCCCCAACAACGTTCGATTCCGGCCCACTGACCCGCGGCCAACGTCGGATCGCGCTCACTGCCGTCGGCGGCTACTTCGTCGACGGCTACGACCTGCTGGTACTCGGCGGCGCACTGCTGGCGATCAAGCCCGAGCTCGGGCTTTCGGCAGGTCAGGTCGGGATGCTGACCGCAGCGGCGTTCGTCGGGATGGCGGTCGGCTCACCGATCTCCGGCCCGCTGACCGACCGCTTCGGACGCAAGCCGATCTTCTTCACCGCCATGGTGCTGTTCGTGGTCGGGTCGGCGCTCACCCTCGCGGTGCCGTCGCTGGCACCGCTGATCGCGCTCCGCTTCGTGATCGGACTGGCGATCGGGGCCGACATGCCGCCGTCGGCGGCGCTGATCGCCGAGTTCATTCCGAGTCAACGGCGTGGCACGTTCACCGGCCTGGGCGGGGTGGCCTGGATGCTGGGCGGCGTGCTGGCGATCGGGGTCACCTTGGCGATCTACACCGCCTTCGGTAACGAGGACCATTGGCGCTGGGTGCTGGCGACCGGTGCGATTCCGGCACTGGTGCTGCTGTTCCTGCGCCACAAGACCCCAGAGTCGCCGCATTGGCTGGAATCCCGCGGCCGACACCAGGACGCGGTCGCGGCCTGGCAGTACGCCCAGGGCAGCGAGCCCGACACTGCGCCCGGTCACCGACCGGTCTCGGCAGCGGCACCGACCCCGCTGCGGGCGCTGTTCCGTCGACCGTTCGGCTGGCTGATGCTCTGCATCTGCGTCTTCTGGGGCTTCAACAACCTGTACGGGTCGGCGATCCTGCTCTACCAGCCGACCTTGATCACCCGGATCGTCACGCCGAAGACCTACACCGCACTGTTGTTCACCGGTGCCACCTTGTTGATCGCCGGCGTCGTCGGAACCATCGTCTGCCTCTACCTGATCGAAAGCCTGGGTCGTCGGTTCGTCGCGCTCGGCTGCCTGACGTTGTTGATCATCGCCTGCCTGCTGATCTATTTCGGGATCGGGGTCGCGGCTCTGGTTCTGGTCGCATTCGGCGCTGCGATTGCGGTGATCAACGGCGGAACGTCGATCGCCTTCTACGCCTGGGCGCCGGAACTCTTCCCGACCGCGATCCGTGGCCGCGCCGTCGGCCTGGCGAACATGATCGGCAAGGCCGGCAGCGTGCTGGGCACCCTGGCGTTGCCCACGCTGTACGAGTCGGTGGGTAACACCATCTTCATGATCATCGCCGTCGCCGCAGCCATCAATCTTGCTGTCGTGTTCCTGCTGGCACCCGAGACCAAGGGCCGCAGCCTCGACGACCTGGCCCGCGGCGTCACTCGATTCGGCCACCGTCGCTGAATCGTCCCGATCCCCCTTTGACGACGAAAGGTATCCGTTGACCGAGCACCCGATCGCGCCCATCTCCACCGTGGGAACCACCTACCGCGACAGTGAACCCTGGTGGCCCGAACCGCAGCGGCCCGCCGAGGGGTCACCCGATGTCATCGTGGTGCTGCTCGACGACGTCGGTTTCGGCAGCCTCGGCTGCTTCGGCTCCGAGATCTCGACTCCCACGATGGATGCGCTGGCGGCTGACGGACTCAGCTACACCAACTTCCACGTCACTCCGCTGTGTTCGCCGACCCGGGCCAGCCTGCTGACCGGTCGCAATCACCACGCTGTCGGGATGTCGATGCTGTCCAACGCCGACAGCGGCTACCCGGGCAAGCGCGGCATGGTGTCGCACCGGGCCGCGATGCTGCAGGAGGTGCTCCGCGACCAGGGCTACAACACCGCGGCCTTCGGCAAGTGGCACCTGACGCCGATGGATCAGACCTCCAGTGCCGGACCCTACGATCAGTGGCCGCTGGGCCGTGGCTTTGAACAGCACTACGGGTTTCTGGAAGGACTGACCGATCACTTCTTCCCCGAGCTGGTCCAGGACAACCACCGGATCGATCCGCCCCGGACACCCGAGGACGGCTATCACCTGACCGATGATCTCGTCGATCATCTGATCGACTACGTCTCCGATCACCGGTCGATCGCTCCGGACAAGCCCTACTTCGCCTACCTGGCGCTGGGTGCCGCGCACTGTCCGCACCAGTCCCCCGCCTCGTACCTGGAACGGGTTCGAGGCCGGTACGACGACGGTTGGGACGAGATCCGGCGGCGACGGCTGGAGCGGCAGATCGAGCTGGGCATCGTACCGCCGAACACGGAGTTGGCTCCGCGCAACGATGGCGTGCAGGCCTGGGACGAGCTGTCGCCGGACGAACAACGGCTGATGGCTCGGCTGCAGGAGGCGTTCGCTGCGATGCTGGAGCACACCGATGATCAACTGGCGCGGCTGATCGCCCATCTCGAGCAGCTCGGCGTCCGGGACAACACGATGATCATCCTGATGTCGGACAACGGCGCCAGCCAGGAGGGTGGACCGGTCGGCAACACCAACACCATCGCGTACGAGAACGGCGATCAGATCGACATCGCCGACGCCCTCGAGCAGCTCGACGACATCGGCACCTGGCGTTGTCACAGCAACTATCCCTGGGGTTGGGCACAGGCCGGGAACACCCCGCTCAAGCGCTACAAGCAGAACGTGCACGCCGGTGGTGTCCGGGCACCCTTGATCATCTCCTGGCCGGACCGGCTGCGGGAGGTCGCCGGCCAACGCCGCGATCAGTTCCACGATGTGATCGACATCGCGCCGACCGTGTTGGAGATCGCCGGTGTCACGATGCCGGAGGAGTACCGGGGTGTGCCGCAGCTGCCGGTGCACGGGACCTCGCTGCAATACACCTTCACCGAGCCACAGGCACCGACCCGGCACCCCACCCAGTATTTCGAGATGTACGGACACCGGGCGATCGTGCACGACGGCTGGAAGGCGGTCGCCTACCACGAACGGCACAGCAGCTACGACGACGACCGCTGGGAGCTGTACGACCTGGACAACGACTTCTCCGAGTGCCACGACCTGGCCGGGGAACGCCCGGAGAAGCTGGCCGAGCTGATCGGGCGTTGGTGGTCCGAGGCGGAGCGCTACGGCGTCTTCCCGCTGGACGACCGCAACTTCGCCGAACGGGCGGCGAAGTATCACAGCGCCGCCTCACCCCGGCGCCGTCGGCACTTCCTGTTCCACCGCGGCGTCGGACGGATCCCGGCCGGCGTCACACCGCTGATCTACGACCGCTCCTATCGGATCGATGTCTCGGTCACCCTGGCCGCCGATGATCATGGTGTGTTGATCGCTCAGGGCGATGTGAACGGCGGTTATGCGCTCTGGGTGGACGGCGACCAGTTGCACTACGAGTACAACCATCAGGGCACCCGGCGGTATGTCGCCGGCGGTTCCCTGACGGCCGGCGAGCACCGGCTGTCGTTGGACTTCAGCAAGTCCGGAGAGCTGTCCGGCACGGCCGACCTGTTGGTCGACGACGTGAGGGTCGGGTCGCTCGAGCTGCCGAGCACCGCCCGGTACATGCTCGGTTGGCAGGGCCTGACGATCGGTCGTGACGCACTGTCACCGGTCAGTCTTCGTTATCCGCGCGAGTTCCCCTTCACCGGCAACCTGCACACCGTCGAGATCGCCCTCGCCGACGACGGCGAGGAAACCGCCCACGAACCCATCGACTGACCCCTCCTCCCCTCCCCTCTCCCCTCCTCCCCCGGTTCCCGCGCAGCTTCGCTGTTCTGGCGCAACCTGCAGCCCGCGCCAGAACCGCGAAAGTGCGCGGGAACGGCGGTGTGGGTGGGTGAGTGGGGGCGGCCGTAGGATCGGCGGCATGGTTACAGCCTTGATCACCGGCGGCACCTCCGGCATCGGTGCGTCGTTCGCGCGCCAGCTCGCCGAACAGAACTACGACCTGGTGCTGGTGGCCCGGGACAAGGCCCGACTGGACGAGACCGCCGAAGAGCTGCACACCCGCTACGGCGTCACGGTCGACACCCTGCCGGCCGACCTCGGCCAGCAGGCCGACCTGCACCGGGTCGCCGAACGGCTGGCCGACCCGGACCGTCCGATCGAGGTGTTGATCAACAACGCCGGGTTCGGCGTCCATTCCCGGCTGCTCGATCCGGACACCGGCCGGCACGACGTTGCGATCGATGTGATGATCAAGGCCGTCCTGGTGTTGTCGAACGCAGCCGGCCGGGCGATGCGGGAACGCGGCTCCGGCGGCATCTTGAACGTGTCCAGCACCGCCGGCTTCGTCACGATGGGCAACTACTCCGCGATCAAGGCGTGGGTGACGTCCTACACCGAGGCGCTGGCCAACGAGTTGCACGGCACCGGTGTCCGGGTCACCGCACTCTGCCCGGGCTGGGTGCGGACCGAGTTCCATCAGCGGGCCGGGATCAACGCCTCCTCCATCCCGGCACCGCTCTGGTTGGACGCCGAGCCACTGGTCCGGCAGGCACTGGCCGATTTCGAAGCCGGCAAGGTGATCTCGTTGCCGAGTCTGCGCTACAAGATCCTGATCGGACTGGCCCGGCACCTGCCCCGCGGCGCGATCCGCGCCGTCTCCCGGATGATGTCGTCCAGCCGGCATGATTCCTGAGCGGCGCAAGAATTGCGCAAGATCCGGTCAGTCCGCGCCGTAGCCGGTCGACGTCGTACCCGGCAATGCGTCACCGTGGAACGGGACGGGGCCCGGGACAGCCGCCGCGGCACGGCTCGCAGAGTCGTGGCAATCGGCGGAAGTGACGCTAAGGTGAACGAATGACCAGCCCGAATCGGTACACCTCGCGCGGGCACGCGGGACTGCGCTTCCTCGCCCAGCGCGGGCTGATGAAACCGTTCATCTGGTCGCTCACCTCGGTGCAGGTCTACGGCCGGGAGAACATGGACGACCTGCAGCCGCCGTACATCGTGGTCGCCAACCACGCCAGCCACCTGGACGCGCCGTTGGTGATGGGTTCACTGCCCACCAAGCAGGCCCGCTACCTGGCGACCAACGCGGCGGCGGACTACTTCTCCGGGATCCGCTGGCAGCTCACCCGGCTCTTCTTCAACGCCTTCCCGGTGGATCGCACCGGGGTCCGTGGCCGCAACCGGATCACCAAGGATCTGCTGGACGCCGGCATCCCGTTGCTGCTCTTCCCGGAGGGCACCCGCTCGATGAGCGGCGAGATGGGCGCGTTCAAGCCCGGTGCGGCTGCGTTGTCGATCGGTCAGGGCGTGCCCTGTCTGCCGGTGGCGATCGCCGGCGCGTACGACGCGATGCCGAAGGGCGCCAACTGGGTCAAGAAGGGCCGCCCGCCGGTCACGATCAACATCGGCCGGCCGATGTCGGCCGAGCCGGACGAGGATGCGGTGGCGTTCTCCGAGCGGTTGGCCAAGGAGGTTCGCGCGCTCACCGACGAGGCGATGGAGCGTCGTGAGCGGGCCGACCGGGCGCGTGGCAAGATCGACTGAGACGATACGTTCGGCGGACCCGCCGGATGGCGTCGCCTGAACACCTATCGGACAGCAGCAAGTCGACCACGACCGACCGTTGGCCTACGCCCGCAGTGCCGTCGTGATGCGCGGAAAGAGGACGCATGACCGCCACCAACCCACAGAACTCGGTCAAGCACATGAAGTGGTGGGGGTGGGGCGTCGAGGGCGTCGCGTTCCACTTCGACGACAAGCCGAAGTTCGCGCCGTTCGTGAAGAAGGCGGTCGGGCTCGATCTGACCAAGAACAATCCGCCCAAGGTCCAGGACTTCAGCCAGCTGACCATTCCGGCGGCCAAGGTCTCCGATGATCTGCTCACCCAGCTCAAGGGCGCGGTCGGTTCGGAGTACGTGACCAGCGACGACGAGGAACGGGTCGTCCACACCTACGGCAAGTCGCTGCGGGACCTGCTCCGGGTCCGGGCCAGTGATCTGCCGCGGGTCCCCGACGTGGTCGTCTATCCCGGTGAGGAGGACGAGGTCCAGGCGATCGTCGATCTGGCGGTGGCCGCCGATGCGGTGCTGATCCCGTTCGGTGGTGGCAGCAACATCTCCGGCAGCCTGGAGCCGCCGGCGGCCGAGACCCGGACCGTGATCTCGTTGGACATGGGTCGGTTGAGCAAGTTGATCGACATCGACGAGGAGGCCGGGCTGGCCCGGATCCAGGCCGGCGCCCAGGGACCCGACCTGGAGGAGCAACTGAACGCCCGCGGCTGGACCGTCGGACACTTCCCGGACAGCTTCAACCACTCCACCATCGGCGGCTGGGTCGCGACCCGGTCCTCGGGCATGCAGTCCGACAAGTACGGCGACATCGCCGACATCACCCGTGGCGTCCGGGTCGCCACACCGGGCGGTCCGCTGGTGTTGCGCCCGCTGCCGAGCACCTCGACCGGGCCGAGCGTCCGGGAGATGATCTTGGGCAGCGAGGGCCGGCTCGGCGTGATCACCGAGGTCACCGCGCACGTCCACCGGCTGCCCGACGAGCGGGTCATCCTGGCCTACTTCTTCCCGACCTTCGACGCCGGCCTGGAAGCCATGCACGACATCTCGCTGTTGGACTTCCGGCCCTCCATCACTCGGGTCTCCGATGCCGGTGAGACCGGCTTCACGATGGCCACGGCCAAGAAGTCCTCGGCCGGCCAGGCGATCCTGTTCAAGGTGCTGCAGCGCCGGGGTTGGGATCTGGACAAGATGTGCCTGTCGTTCATCGGCTACGAGGGCACCAAGTCCCACGTCTCCCGACAGCAGGCCGAGGTCAAGGAGATCGTCAAGAAGCACGGCGGCATCGGTGTCGGCAAGGGCCCCGGCGTGCTGTACGACCAGAAGAAGTTCGACACACCGTACATTCGGGACTTCCTGCTGGACTGGGGCGGCGCCGCCGACGTGTCCGAGACCGCCGGCCCGTGGAGCAATCTGAAGGACCTGTACTACAACACCATCGAGGCGGCGAACGACGCCTACGCCGAGCTCGGCGTCGACCCCGGCTGGATCATGTGCCACCTGTCGCACTCCTACCACTCCGGGGCCTGCCTCTACTTCACCTTCGCCTTCGCCTACGGCGATCAGGACCCGATCCCGATGTACGACAAGGTGAAGGGCGCGATCCAGCAGTCCTTCATCGACAACGGCGGCACCCTGTCCCACCACCACGCCGTCGGTACCGAGCACTCCCCCTGGCTGGCCCAGGACATCTCCCCCGCCGGCACCAAGATCATGAAGGGCCTGTTCGCCGCCGTCGACCCCGGCCGCAACTTCAATCCGGGCAAGATCACCGGCTGATCCCAAAGGGCCTGAGCTGTCGAAGGACCGCGTTCAAGATCACGCGAACCTTCGACAAGCTCAGGGACCGCCGATCAGGTGAGCCCTTCGACGAGCTCAGAATTCTTGATCGGCGATCTGCCTCCGCACCACCGGCAGTTGAGCATCGACGGTTGACAGGGAGCAGGTCGTGCAGCACTCTTGCCACGTGGCAATGCTTGGCGCAGGCGAGACCTCCATCGATCCGGGAATCCAGCTCCGACTGCAGGTCAGGCCCGGCGCGACGACGGCAGGCCGGGCACGCCGGTGGGGTGACTACTGCCGGCAACGACGGGCGCGCGGTGTCGTCCTGTTCATCGCCGCCGAAGAACGCTATCCGGGCCATCCGCAGCCGACCGAGCGTGCCGACTGGCTGCAGGCACTGGCCGTCGCCACCGAGGAACTGCGCAGCTTCGACCTGCAGGTCGGCTTCAACCCCTGGTCCTCGGTCGGCCCCTGGGACCTCGGCCGGGCCAACCGGCTCGGCTTCGAACCGATGGTGTCGGCGTCCGGCCGCCGCGCGGAACAACAGGCGTCGTTCGCCTGTCCCGTCTGGCTGCAGTGGATCACCGACTGGTACGGCGACCTCGCCGCCCTGCGCCCCGACGTCTTCTGGCTGGAGGACGACTTCAGGCTGCACAACCACGCACCGGTGGACTTCGGCGGGTTCGAGGAGATCATGCTGGATCGCTTCCGGGACGCGATCGGGGAACGCCCGAGCCGGGAGCAGATTGTTGCGGCGATCCTGTCGCCGGGTGCTCCGCATCCCTGGCGGGCGGCGCTGCAGCTCACCTGGCGAGAGGCGCAACTGGACGCCGCCGCGGCGATCGGGCACGCGGTCGCGACACGTTCCGGCGGGAACACCCGGATGGGACTGATGTCATCGGTGCCTGCACAGCACGCGGTCGAGGGACGCGATTGGCACCGACTGTTCGACGCCCTCGGACCGGGCACGCTGCACCGGCCGCACTTCGCCGGCTACAGCGAGTCGACACCGTCCCGGGTGTCCACCGAGCTTGCGCTGCTGGATCAGCAACGCCCGCTGCGCCCGCCGGGAACTCCGGTGACACCCGAGATCGACAACTGGCCGCACACCCGCTGGTCGAAGTCGCACACCGAGACCTGGTCCCAGCTGGCGCTGGCCAAGCTGTCCGGCGCCGACGGTTTGTTGCTGTGCCTGTTCTCCTTCTACGGCGACGAACCCGACGACACCCCCGACATCGACACACTCCTGGATGCCACACACCCGGCGCTGACCTGGCTCGCCGAGCGTTGCGACGGCCGACGGCGTCGGCGCGGCGTACGGGTCATCTGGGATCCCGCGGTGAGCACCCGGCAGTGGCTTCGCAAAGAGGCAACCTGGCCGGACCTCGTGGTGGATCCGACCCCGGTCGCCGCGTACCTGCTGCGCAACGGGGTTCCGGTCAGCGCCGACGACGACGGACCGGGATTCCTGTTCGGCGCTGTCAGCGACGCACTGACCGACGACGAACTGCTGGGCCTGCTGAGCGGACCGCTGCTGGTCGACGGCGATGCCGCCGTACGGCTCACTCGTCGCGGATTCGGCGACCTGCTCGGCGTACGCATCCTGGACAGTGTTCCGCGGCTGTCGGCCTCGGACAGCCCGTACGCTCTGGAGCGACTGACCGCCGACGGGCAGGCCGCCACCGGACTGCCTGGCGACACCGTGACCAGCGTGAACCATCAGCCCGGGCTGACCCGGTTGGCCGTCGACGGCGGCGCCTGCTGGACCGACATCCGCACACCGATCGACGAGCTGTGGGGTGCCGGCCGCATCGCCTCGGTCAACCGGCTCGGTGGACGGATCGTGGTGACCGCGGCGCACGCCGTGGCCGAGCTGCCGGCCAGTGACACCGAACGGACCCTGCTGCAGTCGGCGGTACGGTTCGCGCTGGGAGACAATGATCCGTGGCCGACGGTGACGGGAGGTCCGCACCTGGCCCCGGTGATCATGGACACCGAGTGCCGGTCCGGCGGCGACGACGACTGCGATCTGCTGATCGCGGTGGTCAACGGTTCGGGTGACCCGGAGACGGTGAGCCTGTCCGACGTCCCCGAACGACCTGTCGACGGCTGGCTGCTGGCGCCGATGGCACGGCCGCGGAAGATCGGACTCGATCGGACACCGGACGGTCTGCAGGTGACCGAGCCGATCCCGAGCAGGTCGATCCTGGTGATCGAACCGGTCGATCGGCCGGCGAAGGAGGCGCGAGCGGATGGTCAACCAACGTGATGTGGCACGACGTGCCGGGGTCTCACCTCGGACGGTGTCGAATGTGCTGCGCGACTTCCACTACGTCTCCGAGCCGGTCCGGGCCCGGGTCCGCGCCGCCATGGACGAGCTCGGCTACCGGCCCAACATCGCGGCCCGGCAGCTCCGGCAGGGTCGGACGGGCCTGCTGACCCTGGTCGTTCCGTTCGATGCGCCGTATTTCGCCGAGCTGTCCGACCAGGTCATCAAGGTCGCCCGGGAGCACGGACTGACCGTCGTCATCGACAAGACCGACGGCGACCCCGACCGCGAACGGGAGATGGTGCTGCGGCCGGATCGGACCGCGCTGTTCGACGGCCTGATCTTCAGCCTGGACGGGCTCGACGAGCGCGAGCTGACCGATCTGCGGCCGCGGCTGCCGATGGTGCTGCTCGGCGAACGGGCCGACATCTCCGGCGAATTCGATCGGATCGTCTTCGACAATCTGGCCGCTGCCCGAGCGGCCACCGAGCACCTGCTCGGTCTCGGACGGCGGCGGATCGCGTTGATCCGCAGCGGTGTCGGTGTTGCCGCCGGCCCGATGGATCGACACCAGGGTTACCTGCAGGCTCTCGAGGCTGCCGGACTCCCCGCGGACGAGGAGCTGATCAAGAACGCTCCGGGAACCCGGGCGGACGGCTATCGAGCGATGCTGGAACTGATGGCCGCCGATGTCCCGCCGGACGCCGTGGTCTGCCACAACGACCCGTGTGCGCTCGGCGCGATCCGGGCGCTGTTGACCCACGGCTACCGGGTTCCTGAGGACGTGGCCGTGGTCGGATTCGACGACATCACCGACGGTCGCTACAGCGTGCCCAGCCTGACCACGATCGCCCAGGACCGGGAGCAGATCGCCCGCCGGGCGGTGGAGACGATCGTTGCTCGGCTGGACGGTGACGCCGGTGATCCGACGACGGTCTGGGTCGATTGGGAGCTGATCGCCCGGGAGAGCACCCTGGGCCGGTCGGCATCGCCCGCAACACCCGAATGACGCAACACCCGAATCACGTAACACCCGACTGCTGATTCGCCCTTGACATTCCACGTGGCAAGGTCCAATGTTGCCGCGTGGCAACATCGCAGTTGACGGACCGTACGAGGCCCCTCGCCCCGACCGCCGGGCAGCGGCGGACGACGCTGTGGTCGCGGATGCGTCGGGAACGCTGGAGCTATCTCTTCATCCTTCCTGGCGCCCTGTTCTTCGCGGTCTTCGCCTATCTGCCACTGGCCGGCAATGTGGTCGCCTTCCAGGACTTCTCGCCGTTCCGTGGGATCGTCGGCAGCACCTTCGTCGGGTTGCAGAACTTTGCCGCGATCTTCACCGACCCGGAGGTGCTGACCGCCCTCGGCAACACGGTGCTGATCAGCGCGCTGCAGATCGTCTTCGCCTTTCCCGCACCGATCGCACTGGCGCTGCTGCTGAACAGCCTGATCTCCGGGCGGATCCAGCGCCTGGTGCAGGCCGTCGTGTATCTGCCACATTTCATCAGCTGGGTGGTCGTGGTGGCGATCTGGCAGGACGTCCTGGGTGGCGACGGCGTGGTGAACGGCCTGCTCACCACGATCGGAGTCGGACCGCAACATCTGATGACCGATCCGTCGACATTCAAGGCCTTGATCACCGGCCAGGTGATCTGGAAGGAGGTCGGCTGGGGCACGATCATCTTCTTCGCCGCGATCTCCACCATCTCCAACGACCTGTACGAGTCGGCGGCGATGGACGGCGCCGGCGCCTGGCGCCGGATGCTGCACGTCACACTGCCCGGGATCATGCCGGTGATCGTGCTGTTGTTGATCTTGCGACTGGGCACCGTGCTGACCGTGGGTTTCGAGCAACTGCTGCTCCAGCAGGGAGCCGTCGGTAAGGATGCCGCGCAGGTGCTGGACACGTTCACCTATTTCCGCGGCGTGCTCGGCGGCGACTGGGGCCTGGCGGCCGCGGCCGGACTGTTCAAGGGCGTCGTCGGCACCGCGATGGTGATCGGGGCCAACGCGGTGGTCAAGCGTCTCGGTGCCGAGGGGCTGTTCTGATGGCCGGTCGACCAGCAACGGCTCCGTGGCAGACCCCGACACCGACGCCGGTCCGTATCCTCAAGGCGGTCTTGATCATCGCGATCGTGATCGTGATGGCGTTCCCGTTCGTCGACGTGATCGCCAAGAGTCTCGCCGCACCCGACTCCCGAGCCGGTGGCCTCTTCCCGACCAGCTTCTCCTTGGCGGCGTACCGATCATTGCTGTCCGGCGGCATCGTCGGCCGAGCGATGCTGGTCTCGGTCGGGGTCACGGTGGTCGGCACCGCCCTGTCGGTGTTCTTCACCGTCCTGCTGGCCTTCGGCCTGACCCGGACCCGGGCCGTCCCGGGTGGTCGGGTGATCTTCTATCTGATCTTGGTCACGATGTTGTTCAACGCCGGGATCATCCCGAACTACCTGCTGGTGAAGAATCTCGGCCTGCTCGACTCCTACTGGTCACTCATCCTGCCGACGCTGATCTCCGCGTTCAACATGGTCGTGATCCGCAACTTCTTCATGAACATGCCGCAGGACCTGCTGGAGGCTGCCCGGATCGACGGTGCCAACGAATGGCAGATCCTCTGGCGGATCGTGATTCCGTTGTCCCGTGCGGTGATCGCCGTGATCGCGCTGTTCTACGCGGTCGGCTATTGGAACAACTTCTTCAACGCACTGCTCTACATCAATGACACCTCCAAGTGGCCGGTCCAGCTGGTGCTCAACCAGTACGTCCTGCAGGGATCGCCGCTGGACCAGATCCAGAATCCTGATCTTGCACCGCCACCCCAGGCCATCCAGATGGCCGTCGTCGTCCTCGCGACCCTGCCGATCCTGGTCGTCTACCCGTTCGCCCAGCGCTACTTCACCAAGGGAGTGCTGACCGGGGCGATCAAGGGCTAAGGAGAATCATCATGGAACACACGATCGCCACCCACCCGTTCAGCCGACGGCTGATGCTCGGACTGTCGGCCACCGCCGTCGGCGGTGCCCTGGTCGGCTGCTCGTCGCAGAGCACCGGCTCCGACTTCGGCAAGAACACGGCGTTGAAGGTCCCGACCCACGTCGATCCGCCCGATGTCCCGGGTCAGATCGTCAGCGCGGTCGACGGCGTGCCGCCGGGCTACACCCAACTGCCCAAGAAACTGCCGACCACCACCAAGTCAGTGCCGGGCAAGGGCGGCTCCTTCACCACCTTCCAGGTGAACTGGGGAGCACCGCCGCGACCGAAGGCGAAGAACAAGTACTGGCAGGAGCTGGAGAAGCGGCTCGGCGTGACCTACGAGCCGACCCTCGTCCCGGCCGACGCCTACGAGGACAAGCTGGCCACCATGATCTCCGGCGGCAAGATCGCCGACATGGTCTTCCTGCACACCGATTCGGCCAACGCCCAGCGTGCGGTCCAGGACGGCGCCTTCGCCGAGCTGTCCGCGGTGCTCGGTGGCGACAAGATCAAGAAGTATCCCAACCTTGCCAACGTCCCGCAGTATCAGTGGGAGGCGTCGGCGATCAACAACGGGATCTACGGCATCCCGGTCGACCTGGCGTATGTGAACTCGCTGCACGTGTACCGCCGGGACTGGGCCGAGAAGCTCGGGTTCGACGCGGCACCGAAGAACGCCGACGAGTTCTACCAACTGATGACCGGGATGTCGGGCAGCAAGGTCGGTAGCGGCAAGACCTACGGCTTCGGCGGCTACTCCGGCGGTGTCACGCAGTTCATCAACGCCATGTTCAAGGTGCCGAACAACTGGTCCGAGTCCGACGGTCGACTGACGCACATGATCGAGACCGACGAGTACGAGCAGGCACTCACCTACACCAACAAGTTGTGGCGCGGCGGAGCGTTCCATCCCGACGCCCTCAGCCTGGCCGAGCAGGGTGCCAAGGACCGTTCCCTGTTCGAGTCCGGAACGATCGGGTGCCAGGTGGCGTCGGCCGACACCTGGTTCCGCAGTGGTGGGCTCGATGCCGTCCGCAGCAAGGGAGGCGAGGGCTCGGATCCGCAACTGCTGTTGCCGTTCGGCCACGACGGCGGTGACTACGCCTTCCCCAGCAGTCCCGGGTTCTACGCCGTCGTCGCCGTCTCGGCCGAGGCGGCGTCGGACGAGAAACGATTGGCCGAGATCCTGTCGATCATGAACTACCTGAGGGCGCCGTTCGCCAGCGCCGAGGGCTTCTTCCTGCGGTTCGGTCTGGAAGGCGTCAACTTCCGCTACGACAAGGACGGCGCACCGACGCCCATCACTGAGAACGCCGCGAACGGAGACGTCGACGGTCTGAGCTACACGGGCCTGGTTCCGGTGGCCTTCTTCTACCCCGACGACAGCCAGCACGTCACCGACACCGTGCATTACACCGAGGCGGTGACCAAGAGCTCGATCAAGGACCCGACCGTCGGGCTGTTCGCCGACTCATCTGCCAAGGTCGCACCGAAGCTGGCCGAGCTGACCACCGACTACGTCAACGGTATGGTCACCGGACGCAAGCCGTTGTCCGCACTGAAACAGTTCCGCCAGGATTGGCGCAAGCAGGGTGGCGACCAACTCCGGACCGAGCTGCAGAAGGGCATCCAGGCCGGTTGAACCTTCCCAGTGTCCCGAGTTGACACCAGGCCGGCGAGCACGCACCCCGATCGGAGCAGTCTCTTGATCAACCTTCCCCCAGCACGTTCGACACATCAGCTCACCACCTTCGACCCGGCAACGCGGAACAAGGTGCTGACCCTCGAGCCGCTGACCCGAGCCGATGTCGGAACGATCACCGGACCGGGCTACGTGGCCAAACTGTGGCTGACCTTCCCGGGCTGGTTCTGGGCGCACTGGGAGCCGGAGCGGCCCGTTGATCAACGGGTCCTGAAGACCTTGATCGTCAACGTCTACCTCGACGGTGCGGAGCAACCACAGATCAGTGCCCCGGTCGGCGACCTCTTCGGGATCGGTCTGTGCCGGATGGCCAGCTTCGCCGCGAACGCGTTCGGGATGTCCTCGGGTGGGTTCTACCTCAACCTGCCGATGCCGTTTCGCAGCTCGCTGCGGATCGAGGTGCGCAATGTCGACCCCGATTTTGCCACGGACGTGTTCTGCAACGTGCTCTACCAGCGGGTCGACGAACTGCCCGACGACGTACCGTCACTGCACGGCTTCTTCCACACCGGTCGCCAGTCGGGTTCGGAACCGTTGCTGCTGGCCGAGCTGACCGGGTCCGGCCGCTACCTGGGATGCACGCTGTCCTGCCAGGGAGAACGGCCCAACTACCTGTCCTACCTGGAGGCGCCCGAACACGTCTTCATCGACGACAACTGGACCGCGCCGCAGATCGTGGGCACCGGCCTGGAGGACTACTTCCTCGGCGGCTGGTACTTCCGCGAGGGTCCATTCATCGGGCCGTCGCACGGGGTGCCGGTGAAGGACACCTTGGACAGCTCGGTGGCGATGTATCGGATGCACGATCTGGACGCGATCCGCTTCGACCGTCGGTTCCGGATGACCTTCGAGAGCCCCTGGGACGCCGACCGGCTGGCGCCGTTCGCGCACTCCTCGGTGGCGTTCTTCTTCCTTGATCATCCGCAGGCGGCGCCGAGCATCCCTCTGCTCGACGAGCTGCTTTGTTGGTATCGGACGGTCGACTCCGATCACCAATCCATTCCTTGATCATCACTTCGCGCCGCGCTCCAGCGCTGCCTTGATCAGTTCGCGTTCGCGTTTGCGAGCCTCACGCAGCTTGGTCTCGGCCTCGCGACGCTTCTTGACGGCATCACGGACCTTGGCGTCCTTGCGGACGTGATCCAGTCCCATCGCCTCGGCGAGTTGATCTTCGGTCCGGATGCCTGGATCGGCGACTGCCGAGGCAACCGGTTCGCGGCCGTCGGCGTACTGCGCAACACCGGCGATGATCACGTGGATGCCGAACTCGTAGTCGCTGGTGTCGTCGTCGGGCGGATCCTCCATCTCCACGATGTAGGCGCCGGAGTCGACCAGGGGCCGCAGATACGGGAAGCGTTCCGGCGAGACCAGCTCCTTGACGATCTCGACGCGCCGCGCTACCGCCGTTGCGGACAGTTGCTGATACTCGTCGGCCATGTCCCGGGCGAGCTCGGCGGCGCTGCGGACGAAGGTGCTGATCAACAACAACACCCCGACCTTCTCGTGATCGGTGATCGGCAGCGTCCGCATCGCGCGGATGGCCTGATCGGCCACCAGCAGATTGTTCGGAGTCAGCAGCTGCGCCGACGAGACCGGGATGTCGGTCAGCCACGGATGCTCCCGATACATCGCGTACAGCTGGTCGGCGATCAACCGAAGCTCCCGCTGCCACCCTGATCGCTCGCCGTCGTCGTCGGCCGGCGGCATCAGATCGGTCTCGGGCGCCGTCAGCCGATCGGCCGTCACGGCCTCCTGCATCAGGTGCAGCAGGTCCTCCTTGGCTGTCACGTAGCGATAGAGCGCCATCGTGGTGAAGCCGAGCGAGCTGGCCACCTTGCTCATCGTCACCGCACCGAGACCGTCGGCGTCGGCGATCTCGATCGCGGCCTCGACGATCCGCTCGTGGCTCAATTCGCGCTTCGGGCCGCGCTGCGGGTCGGCCACCATCCCCCAGGCGATGGCGACCGCTCGGGGCAGCCCTTCGTCGGCAGCTTCGGTCATCGCGAGATCTCCTGCACGGGCACCAATCTATCGACTTCCCGGCAAACTGTGTACCGGACACTCTGTGTATGCCATACTCTGTGTATCACGCACTCTGTATATGCCGCACACATAAGGGGATCTGCGATGCACACCACCGACGTACTGATCAGCGGAGCCGGCATCGCCGGCAGCGCTGCTGCCTTCTGGCTGGCCCGGGCCGGCTTCTCCGTGACCGTGGTCGAACGAGCACCGGCACCTCGCCCCGGCGGACAGGCGGTCGACCTGCGCGGCGCCGGCCGGACCGTGGTCGAACGGATGGGCCTGCTCGACCGGGCACGGGAGATCGCCACCGATCAACACGGACTCGAGTTGGTCGGCGACGACGGACGTTCGCTGTTCCGGTTGCCGGTCGACAGCTTCGGCGGCGAGGGGATCATCTCCGAGATCGAGATCCTCCGCGGCGATCTGGCAACCATGCTGCACGATGCGGTTCCGGCCGGCACCGACTACATCTTCGATGACACGATCACCGCCCTGGACGCCGACGACGACGGCGTGACGGTGCGCCTGGAGAAGTCCGCCGCTATCCGCTGTCGGCTGGTGATCGGCGCCGACGGCTCGCACTCGGTCGTCCGGAATCTGATCCTCGGCGGCGACGCGGGAGTCCGGCCGATGAACTGCTACACGTCCTGGTTCAGCAGCGACGCCGCGATCGATGGTCACGGCTGGGTGCAGATGCACAACGCTCCCGGCGGTCGGGTCGCGATGGTGCGTCCGGGGACCTCACCGGGCGACCTCAAGGTCGGACTGAGCTTCCGTTCCACGCCGTTCGACTACGACCGCCGCGACCTGCATGCCCAGCAGGACATTCTGTCCCGGCGGTTCGCCGGGGTCGGGTGGGAGGTCCCACGACTTCTGGACGCGATGAGGTCGGCCGACGACTTCTTCTTCGACTCGATGGACCAGATCCACCTGGATCATTGGCACCAGGGTCGGGTCGTGTTGCTCGGCGACGCGGGCTACTGCGCCAGCCCGTTGACCGGGCTCGGCACCAGCCTGGCGCTGGTCGGCAGCTATGTGTTGGCCGGCGAATTGAGCGCTGCCGGCGCCGATCATGCGACCGCGTTCGCGCGGTACGAGCAGATCATGCGGCCCTACGTCAGCCAGGCCCAGACCTTGCCACCCGGCGGAGCCGGCGGGTTCGCCCCGTCCAGCCGCTTCATGATCAAACTCCGAACGGCCTCGATGCGGGCTTCACTGCGCTGGCCACTGAACCGGATGATGGCGCGCCAGTTCGCCAAGGCCGACGCCATCGAGCTCCCCGACTACACGCTCCACGCCGACCCGGTCGGCCGACGATGAGCCGCCGGACCGACGGAAGGGACCGCCCGATGACCGACTCACCCACTGGGTACGCGATCGAGACCGATCGACTGACCAAGAGCTTCGGCGAGGTCGCCGTGTTGCGCGGGCTCGATCTCCGGGTCCCAGCCGGTCGGATCTTCGCCCTGCTCGGGCCGAACGGCGCCGGCAAGACAACCTTGATCAACATCCTGTCGACGCTGCTGCCGCCGGACGGCGGTCGAGCCCGGGTCGGCGGCTTCGACGTCGTCGGTGACCGCGAACGGGTCAAGTCGGTGATCAGCCTGACCGGACAGTACGCCGCGGTCGACGAGATCCTCACCGGTCGGGAGAACCTGATCATGCTGTGCCGACTGTCCGGGCTGGATCGCCAGCAGGCCACCACGCGGACGGCGCAGTTGCTCGAGCAGTTCGATCTGGTCGACGCCGCAGCCAAGCGGGCGGGCAGCTATTCCGGCGGGATGCGACGCCGCCTCGACCTGGCGCTGGGACTGATCGCGATCCCGTCGGTGATCTTCCTGGACGAGCCGACGACCGGCCTGGACACCCGCAGCCGGCAGGCACTCTGGCAGGTGATCGGCTCGCTGACCGAGCTCGGCGCAACAGTCTTCCTGACCACGCAGTATCTGGAGGAGGCCGACCAGCTGGCGGACCGGATCGCGGTGATCAACGACGGAGTGCTGGTCGCGGAAGGCTCGGCACACGAGCTGAAGAACCGGGTCGGCACCGACGTGCTCGAGCTGCGTGATGCCGACGACCGGGTGATCACCGAACTGGGCACCGACGGCACCGCCGACGGACTGCAACGACTGCTCGCCGGGCTGACGGAGGAACAACGCCGGCTGCGGGTCAGCGTTCGGCGGCCGAGTCTGGACGACGTCTTCCTCCACCTCACCGGACAACCCACGGATCAGGAGACAGCAGCATGACCATGATCAGACAGGCGCCCTCGACCGCCCGCGACGCCGAACCGCGCGGAGGTTCGATCGGACCCGAGCTACGGACTCGACGGCCCTCGGCGATCACCACCCAGCTCACGTTCGTCGGACGCAGCCTGCGACACAGCCTTCGCGATCCGGAGGCGCTGATCATGGCGGTGGTGATGCCGGTGATCATGATGCTGCTCTTCACCTACGTCTTCGGCGGAGCGATCGAGGACGACGGCGGGTACGTCAACTATGTCGTCCCCGGTGTCATCCTGCTGTGTGCCGGCTTCGGATCGGCCAGCACCGCGGTGGCCGTCACCAGCGACCTCACCAACGGCGTGATCAACCGATTCCGGACGATGCCGGTGCACAGCGCGATGGTGATCGGCGGGCATGTTGTCGCCAGCGTCGTCCGCAACCTGTTCGCCACCGTGATCGTCTTCGGGGTAGCGATCCTGATCGGCTACCGGCCGAACGCCACAGCGCTTGCCTGGTTGGGATCCGCCGGCCTGATCACGCTCTACATCCTGGCCATCACCACCCTGTTCGCGGCCCTCGGAATCCTGGCCAAGACCGCCTCGGCGGCCAACAACTACGGCTTCGCGGTGCTCTTCCTGCCCTATCTGTCGAGTGCGTTCGTACCGGTGGCGACGATGCCCGGCTGGCTGCAGTGGATCGCCGGTCATCAGCCGATCACCCCGATCATCGAAACACTCCGGTCGCTGTTGATGGGGACACCGATGGCCACTCACGGCTGGTGGGCACTCGGCTGGTGCCTGCTCATCCTCGTCGGTAGCTCGCTGTGGGCCGGCTGGTTGTTCCCCCGTCGCCGACGTTGATCGGCTGGTCCGGTCGCCGCCCGCTGACCCGATCGAGCCGCCAGGCAGCGACCAGGGCGATGGCGAGAATGCTGACTGAGGCCCAGATCGCGGCAGCGCCGGCGGTGGCGAACGTTGCCGGATCGGTGTCCGGTCCCGGCGTTGCCCGGCCACCGAGAACGCCGGCCAGCGTGGCACCGCCAACCGCGCTGCCGAGCGCCGAGCCGAGTTGGCGGACGGTGCTCTGGGTTGCCGAACCGCTGCCGGACCGGTCGGTCGGGATGTCCCGCAGCGTGGTCGAGGTCAGCTGGGCCGACGCAAGACCGAGGCCGAGACCGTACGGCAGCAGGGTGAGGGCAACACTCCAGCCCGGGCCACTCAGCCCGACGGTGACCGCGGTCAGCGCCGCGCCGACCACCTCCAACGCCAGCCCGAGGACGACCACCCGGGTGGCCCCGATCGCCGCGGCGAGGTGGCGCGCCGCCGCACCGGAGACGAAGGCGCCGGCAGCCATCGCGGCGAGCACCAGACCGGCTGCGAGGGTGGACAGTCCGAGTGAGGTGATCAGAAACAGCGGGAGCACGAAGACCAGCGCGAACTCGCCCACCGCGACCAACATCGCGGTGACATTGCCGAAGACGAAGGTGCGGATGCCGAAGAGCCCCAGGTCGAGGACGGTGGCCCGGCCGATCCGCCGACGCCGGGATTCCCAACCGACGAAGGCGAACAGCAGCAGCCCGCCGACCGCGATCGCCACCGGGACGGGTGAGATCGGCGCCGTTGTCGGCCAGCTCAGGCCGGGCAGGTCAAGGACGGCCTTCGGTCGCCACCAGCCCAGGGTGCTGCTCTCGATCAGGCCGAAGACGATCAGCCCGAGGCCGGCCGCACTCAACAGCGTTCCGCCGATGTCCAGACCCGCACGCCCAACCGCTCCAGATCGGTTCTCGTCGACCAGCAGGATCGCCGCGACGAGGACGAGGATGCCGATCGGGACGTTGACCCAGAAGACCAGCCGCCAACTGCCGAGCTGGGTCAGCCAGCCGCCGAGCAGCGGACCGAGGGCGGCCGCACCCGACATCACCGCGCCCCAGATCCCGAACGCCGTGGCCCGGTCCCGGCCGCGGAAGGTGGCGTTCACCGCCGACAGGGTGGACGGCAACACCAGGGCACCGCCCAGCCCCTGCAATGCGCGGGCCCCCAGCAGTGCTCCGATGCCGGAGGACAGCGCGGCGCAGACACTGCCGAGAACGAAGACGGCGAGTCCGATCAGCAGCAGCCGCCGGCGCCCGAACCGGTCCCCGATCCTGCCGGCAGTGATCAACAGCGCGGCGAAGACGACGGAATAGAGGCTGTTCACCCACTGCGCGTCCGTGAGATCGAGGTGCAGATCGGCGATGACCGTCGGCAGCGCGACACCGACGACGGTGCCGTCCAGCACGATCATCGCCAGCGATGCTGCCAGTACCGCCAGGCCCGCCCAGCGCCGCGACCGGTTGCCGATGATCATGGCCGCTGCTGATGATCATGAGCGGGCGTCCAGCGCTGCCGATTCGCCGGTTCCGAGATCGGCCGGGCCGAGTTCGGCGGCAGCGGAGCGGTCATCGCGGATGCGCCGGCCGAGAGTCAGGAACAGCAGCAGGAAGCCGACCGTGAGCAGAATGTGCCCCATCCCCGAGATTCCCGCAAGGGCAGGACTCTCGGCGGCCGCGGAGCCCAGCACCTGCAGCGTTCCCTTGGTCGTCAGGCCGCCGACGGTGATCAGCAGACCGATGTTCCAGATCCACAGGAACCAGCCGAAGCGCCGGTCCCGGCTCAGTCGGTAGACCCGTTCCAGGGCGAGCAGTCCGAGGCCGATCAGGGTTCCCAACACCAGGGTGTGGGTGTGCACGACGGCGAGCTGGGTCGACCCGCTGAAGTCGAGGTTCTTGGTGAGCTCGCGGTAGGTGAGCCCGCCCGCCAACCCGATGACGGTCCAGATGGCGGTGATCCGGAACAGGACGGACTCGGGCTTCTTCAGCATGACGCTCCTCGATTCAATGCGCCCGGTCAAACGTGCCAGGCTTTGCGACAAGGTGTCGCTAACAGACTCCACTGTAGTCTTGGAGACATGCTGTCGGCAACTTAGCGACAGTGATGTCGCTAACACGGGAGGGTCGCCGGTGCCGAAGATCGATGCGCCGACCGTTGCCGAGCACCGCGCCAACGTCCGAGCCCGATTGGTGGATGCCGCCGAGGCCGCGCTGCGATCGGATCCGACGCACCTGACCGCCGGCGCGGTGACAACCGCTGCCGGCATCGCCCGGAACAGCATCTACCGGTATGTGGATTCCGTCGACGACCTCCGGGCCATGGTCGTCGACCGCTACCTACCCGACTGGCTGGCGGCGGTCGCGGCGGCGATGGAGACCGCGACCACACCCGAGGAACGGGTCGTTACCTGGGTCCGCGCCAACCTCGAACAGGCCGCCGGCACCGGACACGGCTGGTTGATGGAGGCCGCCCGACTGGCGCCGAGTGCTTCGATGGACGAGGCGGTTGACCTGGCTCACAGCGGGATGCGCAGCTCATTGGCCGACGCCTGGAACGAGTTGCTGGATGCCGACACCGATCGGGTCCGGATCGCCGCCGGACTCACCGTCGGCATCCTCGACGCCGGCTTCCGACAACTCGACGCCGGCCTCCCGGTCGCGGTCGTCACCGAGACCGTCGTCGATGCGGCCCGGGCCGTCGTCACCGCACTGCGCTCGCGCTGAACGAGCCGCTTCGTCCACGCCATCCCCCGAATCCGACGGCCAGTTCGTCGGCGGCCCGGTTGCCCGCCCGAGTCGTCGGATCGGTCATCCCGGATCTCGCCAGTGCTGCCGCTGACGTTCGGCGGTGCCGGTCCGGGCCGGCCCCCACGGCCGACGGTGGCGGATGAGGACGATCACCAGCAGGACGGTCACCAGCAACGCACCGCCGTCGGTGATGACCGAGGGCAGGATGCCGGCCGGCCCGTACAGCGCGATGCTGGCCCGGAAGACCTCCGGCGGAATCATCACCACCCCGGCGGCCTGGGTCAGGTTGACCGCCAGCACGACCCAGAACAGCCACGTCGCGTTGCGCCGGCGCAGGGCCAGGATGCCGATCGCGTTGCCGAGGATGTAGACGCAGCCGACGATCCGGAAGCCGGTCAGGAACCCGGGTGCGGCAGCCGAAGCAGCCTCGGCCGACTGGCCGGCGAGAACCATCATCTGCTCGACGGCGCGACGGTTGATGATCACGAAGTTCTGCAGCACCGTGCCGATCGTGAAGACGATCGAACAGATACCGGTGATGAGCTGCACACTGCCGGCCCGATCACTCCGCGGGGAACGGCGGGAATCACGAGGGGGAGTCATGGTGGCGGAGTTTATCTAACAGTGGTAGAGAGCCAGCCGTCGACTGCCCGACGGTGCTGGCTACCCTTCGGGCATGGCGGAACGGCGGGTACCGGGCCTGGACCGGGAACAGATCACGGCGGCGGCGGTCGAACTGCTCGACGAGGTCGGGCTGGAAGCCATCAGCACCCGCCGGCTGGCAGCCGCGCTCGGCGTCCGCGCCCCGACGCTGTACTGGCACGTCCGCAACAAGGACGAGCTGCTGGACCTGGTGGCCGAGGCGATCTGCGCCGACGCCTTCGCGATCGACGAGACGGCGCCCTGGCGGGAGCAGTTGACGAGCGGTCTGCACCAGTTCCGCCGGCTGGTCAGCAGCCACCGTGATGCCGCCACGCTGTTACGTCGGCGGCCGCCGACCGGACCGCATCGACTGCGGCACATCGAGACGACGATGCGGATCCTGTCGGCTGCCGGACTGCCGGAGAGCGAGATCGGTGGTGTGACCGCCCTGCTGGCCGCCCACGTCCTGAACTCAGTGGCCGAGGAACAACCGGTGATCGGAGCAGCCCGCGCCGCCGCCGACTCCGAAGAGTGGCCGACGCTGCGCAGGGTCGGCCCGGCCATGCCGAGGTCGGCCGAGGATTCGTTCGAGCTCGGCATCCAGATCCTGCTGGACGGGATCGCGGCCCGGCTGGCGGGGTGATCCGGCAGCCCCGTCACCGGATCCGTCAGGCCTGTACCGACGCCGCCTCGTCGACCACGGCGTCGATCACCAGTCGGACCGCCCGTCGCGCCGCGCGATCGGGTCGCGACAGCACCTCCAGGTGCCGACCGGCGTACAGCCCGGTGAGCGGCAGCAGCGCGAACCGGCCGGCGGCCCGGTCGCGCGAGGTGTGTCGCGGCAGCAGGGCGATGCCCTGACCGTCGGCGACCAACTTCTCGATCAACGGCAGATGGGTCGACCGGAAGATGATCTTGGCCGGTCGGCCGGCCTGCATCGCGACCGCCCGCAGCACCCGATTCATCGGGTAGGACTCCGGTACGCCGATCCAGGGCTCGTCGATCACCTCCCCGGCGGTGACCTGCTGCCGGCCGGCCAGTGGATGATCAAGGGCGACCGCGACGTCCAGCGGCTCGCGAAGCAACTTGATCACCGACAGCTGCCGACGATCCGGTTCCACCCCGTCGTCGGCGCAGTGCGCGATCACGATGTCGTGATCGGCGGTCAACGGCTCGAATTCGCCCTCGGCGACATCGTGTTCCTGGGTGATCAACTCGATCTCGGGATAGTCGGCCGTCCGGCGCAGCAGACCGGGAATCAGCAATTCACCGGCAGAGAAGAAGAACGCCAACCGTACGGTGCCCGCCGCTGTCTGTCGATAGCGGTCCCACTCGGCCTCGGCCTCCGCGATCGCGCCGGCCACCCGGGTCGCGGTCCGAGCCAGCGCCACTCCGGCGTCGGTCAGCCGGACGCCCCGACCGGACCGCATCACCAACGGCACCCCGACGTCACGCTGCAACAACCGCAACTGTTGGGACACCGCGGAGGTGGTCTTGCCGGTCGCTCGAGCGACCTCGGTGACGCTGCCCCGGTCTGCCAGTTCCCGCAGCAACTCCAGATGGGCCACATCCATGAAGTCAGGCTACACAAACGTGGCAGTGATGCGTTCTTGTCCTTGACAGTTAGCAGGGCGTTGAATGGGCGCGTGTCGTTCCGTGATCGCCTGCTCGCCCTGATCGTCGCTGTGCTGTGGGGACTGAACTTCCCGGCCACCGAGTTGGCGTTGCAGCATTTCCCGCCGATGTTGCTGGCCGGTCTGCGCTGGGCGCTGCTCGGCATCCCGGCGATCCTGTTCGTGCCCCGGCCCCAGGTCAAGCTGCGCTGGCTGCTCGGTGCCGGCGCAGGGATCGGCTGCCTGCAATTCGCGTTCCTCTATCTGGGGATGAACGCCGGCATGCCCGGCGGGCTGGCCTCACTCGTGTTGCAGGCCTCGGCGCCGTTCACGATGCTGCTGGCCGGCTTCTTCCTGCGGGAACGGATCAACCGGCCGCAGGCGGTCGGGATCGGGCTGGCCGTCCTCGGACTGGCCGCTATCGCCGCCTACCAGTCCCAGGTCGCCGCGCTGCTCCCGGTCGTGCTGACCCTGGCCGGTGCACTCGGCTGGGCGATCGGCAACGTCTGCAGTCGCCAGGCCCGGGCGCCGAAACCACTGCATTTCACCCTCTGGATGGCGGTGGTCCCGCCGGTCCCGATGCTGCTGCTGTCGTTGATCTTCGAAGGGCCGCGGCGGATCGGCGCCAGCTTCGCAGGCCTGTCCGACCTGCACGCCTGGATCTCGGTACTCGGCCTGCTCTACATCGTGATCATCGCCGCCCTGATCGGCTACGGCATCTGGAACACCCTGTTGGCCCGCAACCCGTCCTCCCAGGTGGCGCCGTTCTCGATGCTGGTACCGGTGGTCGGGGTGCTGTCGTCCTGGCTGATGTTCGGCGAACGGATCTCGGTGGTCGAGCTGATCGCCGGCCTGGCCGTGATCGGCGGCGTTCTCTACGCCAGCCGCCCCCGCAAGTCGGCCTCCGAACCGATCCTCGAACCCGCAGCCGTCGACTGACCGTCCCTGGTTCACCGCTCCATCCGAGCGGCTCGAGCTATGCGCTGTGCAAGGCCCGCCTCGACGTCGCGATCGACCGGATCCGGGCCTGGCCGGCGAACACGATCGACGGTGTCCGGCCGTGCATGCGCGGCACCAGCCTGTGGTGGGGCGGCGTCTGGTGGTGATCGGTGCCGCTGCCGAAGCCATCGGTTCCGGGCTGAACGGTTTCGGGACAGATCCGGGTGAACTGGCGGTAGCGTTCCCGACGTGGTCCGTTTCGACGATGAAGACCTGAGCGGGGCGACATTCCGGGAGACCGATCTGCGCGGGATCCGGATGCGTGGCGTTCGGCTGAGCGATGCCGATCTCGACGGGCAGATCGACGGCCTGGTGGTCAACGGCGTCGAAGTGCTGCCGCTGATCGAGGCCGAGTTGGATCGGCGACACCCCGAACGAGCCGTGCTCCGGGCGCACAACCCGGAGCAATTCCGGACCGGCTGGGCCGGGCTCGAACACATGTGGGCGACGACCCACGAGCGGGTCGAACGGATGCCGCCCGGCACCGTCGACATCTCGGTCGACGAGGAGTGGTCCTTCGCCGATACGTTGCGTCATCTCGTCTTCGCCACCGATACCTGGCTCGGCTGGGCGATCCAGGACCGGCGCGACGCCTACCACCCGATCGGCCTGGCCTTTGTGCCGTGGCGCGATCAGTCACCGACGGTCGGCATCGATCTGGAAGCGGCCCCGACCTGGACCGAAACCCTGGAGGTGCGGCTCGGGCGGGTGGCGATGGTACGGGACTTCCTGGCCACCGTGGAGCCCGACGATCTCGGCCGGCCCTGCACGCCGCCGCCCTTCGCCGAGGGCCGGGATGGGGAGTGGCGGCCGACGCTGCGCGAATGCCTCGGCGTGATCATGAACGAGGAATGGCACCACCATCGCTTCGCGGTCCGCGACCTGAACATCATCGACACGAGCTGAGTTCCAGGCAGAACGCGATGTCATCGCTACTCACGGACCGGATCCACGCTCAGCCGACCGTCCCGTCCGAGAATGAGATCGTAAATTGCCTGGCCGGTGTCGATCGACGCCCACCCCGTACGTGTAGCTGGTGAACCGACCCACCAACCAGGAGGATCCCATGTCGCACTATCTGCTCAGCATCTACCAGCCGTCCGGCCAGACCCAGCCGCCGAAGGAGGAGCTGGACAAGATCATGGCCGACGTGCAGGTGATCAACTCCGAGATGCAGCAGGCCGGAGTCTGGGTGTTCGCCGGCGGCCTGGACTATCCGAGCACCGCGACCGTGGTCACCACCAGCAACGGTGAGGTGCTGCTCACCGACGGCCCGTACGTCGAGCTGAAGGAATACCTCGGCGGTCTCGACATCATCGACGTCGACGACCTGGACCAGGCGCTCGGCTGGGCCCGCAAGTTGGCGGGCGCGATCGGACTCCCGATCGAGGTCCGCCCGTTCTTCAACGAGTACACCTGATGCCCACCCGTCTCTCATTCCCGCACCGGCTGCGTACTCCCGCACCCTGTGTACGGGGTGCGGGGGTACGCAGCCGGTGCGGGAATGAGGGGGCGCAGCGATGACCGGTGACGGCTCGGTCGACGAGGCGAGGATCGGCGAGATCTTCCGCGAGGAGTACGGCCGGGCGGTGTCGGTGCTGACCCGGACCTTCGGTGATCTCGATCTTGCCGAGGATGCGGTGCAGGAAGCGTTCACCGCAGCGGTACGGCGTTGGCCGGCCGACGGTCTGCCGCCCAGCCCGGCCGGCTGGATCATCACCACTGCCCGCAATCGGGCGATCGACAGGCTGCGGCGGGAGAAGCAGCGGGACGTCAAACATGCCCAGGCGATGCAACTACAGGAACAGACCAGCCCTTCGACGAGCTCAGGGACCGACGGCTCCGACCCGGGGATCGATGGTGCGGAGAACGACGAGGAGGGCGCGGTGCAGGACGATCGACTGCGGCTGATCTTCATCTGCTGCCATCCGGCGCTGGGGGTGCCCGCGCAGGTGGCCCTCACATTGCGGCTGCTCGGCGGCCTGAGCACCGAGGAGATCGCGCGCGCGTTCCTGGTGCCGGAGCCGACGATGGCGCAGCGGCTGGTCCGGGCCAAGGGCAAGATCAAGGGGGCCCGGATCCCGTACCGGGTGCCGACCGACGCCGACCTGCCGGACCGGCTGCGCGCGGTGCTGGCGGTGCTCTATCTGATCTTCAACGAGGGCCACACCGCGAGTTCGGGCTCCGATCTGGTCCGCGACGACCTGTGCGCCGAGGCGATCCGGCTCGGCCGGCTGCTGCTGCAACTGATGCCTGACGAGCCGGAGGTTCGCGGACTGCTGGCGTTGATGCTGCTCACCCAGTCCCGCCGCGCCGCCCGCACCGGGCAGGACGGCACGCTGATCCCGCTGGCCGAGCAGGACCGCGACCGCTGGGATGGTGACCTGATCGCCGAGGGGCAACAGTTGGTGCTGGACTGCATCCGTCGCAACCAGCCCGGCCCGTACCAACTGCAGGCGGCGATCGGTGCCGTGCACAGCGACGCGGCCCGGTTCTCAGACACCGACTGGCCCCAGATCGTCCAGCTCTACGACCAACTGCTGGCGATCGCTCCGACACCGATGGTGGCACTGAACCGGGCGATCGCGGTGGCCGAGGTGGACGGCCCGCAGGCCGGGCTGGACCTGGTCGACCACATCACCGTACGACCCGACGGCCGACGCCAGGAGCAGGGCGCGCTCGCCAACAGCCATCGGCTGCACACCGTCCGCGCCGAGTTGCTCGGCCGCCTCGGACGGACGGCCGAGGCGCTGACCGCGGTCGACGCCGCGATCGCGACCTGTGAAAACGCAGCAGAACGAGCACATCTGACCCAGCGCAGAGCCGCGCTGGCGGCCGGCCACGGCGCGCGCTGACAGGCCGGTTCGGCTGCGACAGGTAGATTGCGGGCCGTGGCATTTCAGGTACGGACCATCACGACCGCCGAGCACGTCGCGTTCAACGCGAGCCGACCGAGCGTCAGCTTCCTCCAGACCCCTGCCTGGGGTGAGGTGAAGAGCGAATGGCGCCGGGAGTCGTTGGGCTGGTTCGACGACGCCGGAGAGCTGGTCGGTGCCGGTCTGGTGCTGCACCGCCGGCTGCCCAAGATCAACAAGTTCAAGCCGCTGGACAAGACACTGGCCTATCTGCCCGAGGGCCCGTCGATCGACTGGGCGAGTGACGATCTGGCCGGATGGCTGCGTCCGATGGCGGCCTACCTCAAGAAGCGTGGCGCCTTCGCGGTCCGGATCGGCGCACCGGCGGTCGCCCGCCGGTGGCACGGCGCCACGATCAAGGCGGCGATCGCCGATCCAGCGGTGACCAGGCTGAGTGACGTCCGGCCCGACGAGCTCAACCACGCGACGACCCGAGCGCTCACCCAGCTGCGGCATCTGGGCTGGCTGCCGCCGAAGAACGGCGACGCCGGATTCGCCGCCGGCCAGCCGCGGTGGGTCTTCCAACTGCCGCTGGTCGACAAGGACGAAGATCAACTTCTGAAGGGCATGAACCAGCTCTGGCGGCGCAACATCAAAAAGGCCACCAAGGCAGGTGTCGAGGTGACGGTCGGCACCGCCGCCGACCTGCCGGACTTCCACCGGATCTACACCGAGACAGCCGAGCGCGATCATTTCAACCCGCGGCCGCTGGACTACTTCCAGACCATGTTCCGCGCTCTGCAGGCCGAGGACCCGGACCGGATCCGGCTCTACCTCGCCCACCACGAAGGCGATCTGGTCGCCGCTACCACCTGGGTCCGGGTCGGCCAGCACGTCTGGTACGGCTACGGCGCCTCCACCACGGCCAAGCGTGAGGTCCGCGGCTCCAATGCAGTGCAGTGGCAGATGATCAAGGACGCCAAGGCCGCCGGCGCCACCGTCTACGACCTGCGCGGCATCACCGACACCGTCGACGCCGAAGACCCGCATGTCGGGCTGATCCAGTTCAAGACCGGCACCGGCGGCGAGGCCGTGGAATACCTCGGCGAATGGGATCTGCCGCTGAATCACCTGCTGTACAAGGCATTCGAACTCTACATGTCCCGTCGCTGAACCTCGGTCAGGATGAGTTCGGCGACCTGTTCCGGACCATGATCATCGACCGGCACGACGATGTCACCGATGCCGCGGTCGGTCATCAACTGCTGCAGTTCGCCGCTGCGATGCAGGTGCCAGTCCAGTGAGTCGTCGCGTTCCCGACCGCGGAGCCGAGCCCGGACCCGGTCCAACGGCACGTCCAGCCGGACGATGATGATCTTCGCTCCGGGCACGGCCCGCTGGTAGTCGGCGCGCTGGTCGGGCTGTTCGACGACATCGGCCAGCAGCAGCCAGCGGGCTCCCCGATCGGCGAACTGCGGCCAGATCGCGGCCAGATTGGCCATCGCGAGTCGCATGTGGAACGGGTCGTCGGGGTTGGCCGGCCAGAGTCGGCGGAGGCCGTCGACGTCGACCATCGCGACCGGTTCACCCTAGCTGTCCAGCAGTTCGGCGAGCAGTTCGATGCTGGTGGTCTTGCCGGCGCCGACCGGTCCGGTGATCACGATCACGGTTGGATGCACGACGGTCAGCCTGCCATCGGCCGATCGGGTTCGCACGTCCAATACCGCCCCTGCCCCCAATCAAACCCGTACGCAAATCGGCTGGGCGTCGCCGATGCGAGGGAGCAGCATGCTCGGATGGCACGGATCAAGGACGTCGTCGTCGACTGCGCGCACCCGGCGACAGTGGCCCGCTTCTGGGCGGCGGCGCTGGACGACCATCGGGTGGCGCCGTACGACGACGCCGAGCTGGAACGCCTGCGAGGGATGGGCATCGACGATCCGGAGGACGATCCGACCGTGCTGGTCGAGTCGCCGGCTGGGCAGCCGCGGCTGTTCTTCCAACGGGTCGGCGAAGCCAAGACGGTGAAGAACCGGGTGCATCTGGATCTGACCGTCACCGACCGCGCTGCCGAGGTCGGCAGGTTGGTCGGGCTCGGTGCCCGCGAGCAGGCCGCGTACGACGATCACACCGTGCTCACCGATCCCGAGGGCAACGAGTTCTGCGTTTTCGATCACTGACTTGCCACAATGGCGACCGTGGCGCAGATCGGGGACGACCCACGACCATCGGCGACGTCCGCAGCAGTCCGGACGGCACCGCACGACGCGCACCGTCCGGTCGCCCGGTTCGACGATCTCCGGACCGGCACCGCAGTGCAGTTCGACACCGTCGATCGGGACGTCCTGGCCAGGACGCGGGACCAGGTGCTGCCGGCACTGGCCGAGGTCGACGCGGCGGTCCGGGCGGGCAACTGGGCCTTCGGCTACGTCGGCTACGAGGCCGCGTCGGGTCTCGATCCGCGGCTGGTCACCCGCCGTCCGGACCGTACGCCGCTGCTCTGGTTCGGGATCACCTCGCAGCCGCCGACCGGCTCGGAACCGGTGAACCCGGCGTCGCCGGACGACGCGGTCGACGCTGGTCGGGTCGACGGCTGGCAAGTCGAGTGGACCGCGACCGAGCACGCCGAACGCGTCGCCGCGGTCCGGCAGGCGATCGCAGCCGGCGACACCTACCAGTGCAATCTGACCACGCGGCTGGACGGCACCTTCACCGGCGATCCGCTCGGCTACTACCGACAGCTGGCGGCGAGCCAGCACGGCAGCCACCACGCCTACCTGGACACCGGCGACCTGCTGCTGATCAGCGCCAGCCCGGAACTGTTCTTCGCCTGGGCGGACCACCGGCTGGAGGTCAAGCCGATGAAGGGCACCGCGGCCCGAGGTCTGACTCCCGCAGCCGACGCACGGGCCCGTACCGACCTGCTGACCAGTGCCAAGGACCGCGCGGAGAACGTGATGATCGTCGATCTGATCCGCAACGACATCGCCCGGATCGCCCGTCCAGGAACGGTACTGGTCGACCGGTTGGCCGACTGCGAAAAGTACGACACCGTCTGGCAACTGACCTCGACCGTCAGCGGCCAGACCCCGACCGGGACCACGCTGGCCGACGTCTTCACCGCCCTGTTCCCCTGCGGTTCGATCACGGGCGCACCCAAGCAACGCACGATGGAGCTGATCGCCGAGCTCGAAACCTCGCCCCGCGGTGCCTACTGCGGAACGATCGGCTACCTGGAACCGGCCACCGTCCATGATCATCCCCGGGCCCGGTTCAACGTCGCGATCCGTACCGTCGAGATCGACGCTGTCACCGGGCGGGCGTCGTACGGGGTCGGTGGCGGGGTCACGTGGGCCTCGACCGCACCCCAGGAGTACGCCGAACTGCTCGCCAAGGCGGCGGTGCTGCGGGCACCGGCGGCCGACTTCGCACTACTCGAGACGTTCGGGGTCCGGGCCGGCGTGGCGGTCCACCTCGATCAGCATCTCGACCGGATCGAACGCTCAGCGCGCTACTTCGACATCCCGTACGACGCCGCGGCGGTCCGTGCCGAGATCGCCCGCGTGGTCGCAGCCGACCCCCGATCCGATGCTCGGGCCCGGTTGACGCTCGACCGCGACGGCCGGATCTCCTTGACTGTCAGCGATCTGCCGCCGGCAGCACCGCGTCCGGTGCGGCTGGCGATCGACACGGTACCGATCGACATCGGGTCGCGCTGGGTCTATCACAAGACCACGATGCGGCAGGCCATCGACGACGCCCGGCATCGTCACCCCGACGCCGACGACGTCGCACTGATCAACGGAGCCGGTCGGGTCACCGAGACCTTGATCGCCAACCTGGGCGTCCGGATCGGCGGCACCTGGTACACCCCGCCGGTATCCGACGGCTGCCTGCCGGGCATCGGTCGGCGGCTCGAACTGGAAGCCGGCCGGCTCCGCGAGCGGTCGATCATGATCGACGAACTGGTCGACGCCGACGAGATCGTGCTGATCAGTTCGCTCCGTGGACGACGAAAAGCCGTCGTCGCGGCAGGGCCGGGGATACCGGACAAGTAATTATCGTCCGATCAGGATTGCCGCGCAGTGGTTCGTTCGGACCGGACGCCGGGCCGATAGGCTCGACGGGTGACCGGAGTGACACTGCGACTGGACGTTGACCGTTGGCGAGAACATCTGCGGGTGGTGGCCGAATCCACCCCCGGGCTGGTGCCGGTGATCAAGGGGAACGGCTACGGCTACGGGCATGCCAGGCTGGCCGACGAGGCGACCCGACTGTCCGCCGACACGGTGGCGGTCGGGGTGCCGGCCGAGGTCGCGGCGGTCCGTGAGCGGTTCGACGGCAGCATCGTGGTGCTGCAGGCCTGGCGCCCCGGCGACGCGCTTGCCGAGGACCTGGCCGACGACGACGGCGTGATCACCACCGTGTCCCGATTGGAGGACGTCCGGCGGCTGGCCGAGACCGGCAAGCGGACCCGGGTGCTGATCGAGGTGCTCACCTCGATGCGCCGACACGGCATCGCACCGGAGGATCTCACCGCGGCGATCGCGGCGCTGGGAGACCTGCGCTTCGAAGGGTGGACGATCCACCTGCCGCTGCAGCTCGGCGCCGGCTACACCGAGGCCGAACGGCTCGGCCGGGCCGCGGTGGAAGCCCGCCGCGGCACGCTGTGGTATTCACATCTTCCTTCGGAGGAAGCGATCGGACTGAGCCGCCAGCTCGGCGGCCCGAGCGATCCGGTGCCGGTCCGGCTCCGGGTCGGCACCCGGCTGTGGCTCGGCGACCCGGGCAGCCGGGAGTCGACAGCGACCGTGTTGGACGTGCATCAGGTCAAGCGCGGGATGCGGATCGGCTATCGGCAACGAGCCATTCCCAGCGACGGCTGGATCGTCGTGGTCTCCGGCGGGACATCGCACGGGATCGGGCTGGAGGCACCGACACCGGCTGCGTCGCTGCGGCAGCGGGCCATCTCCGCAGCCACCGGCACGCTGGAGGCGGCCGGGCTGGCGCTCAGCCCGTACACGATCGGTGGCCGGAAGCGATGGTTCTGCGAACCGCCGCACATGCAGGCGTCGATGATCTTCCTGCCCCGCTCCCAGCAGCCGCCCGAGGTCGGTCAGGAGGTCCCGGTCGAGCTGCGACTGACCACCGCCACGGTGGACCGGATCGTTGAGGTCTGAGCCGGCCGCTCAGCACAGACTCGGGTCGGCCTCGACCCGGTCGATCAACAGCCGGCCGCCACTGCTGGCGAAGGTGTAGGTCATGTCCCAGCGCGCGCAGGTCGCGTCGGTGTGCCCCTTCGGGCCCTGGCCCGGCAGCGTGATCGAGTTGAAGCTGATCTTGGCGCGGGTGCCGTCCCCGGACCCGGAAACGCTGTGCACCAGGATGTTGTAGTCGTAGGCCGAGCGCCAGCCGCTGACGTAGCTGCTGTAGTTGCCGCTGTTGCTGTGCGGGCCGAGTTGCTCGTAGGCCTTGCGGTAGTCGCCGGAGTTGATCCCGCCGAAATAGTCCTGCAGTACGGCCTCGACAGCCTTGGTCGGTTTGCCACCGATGACGGTCACGTCGGGGCCCTTGGGGTCGTTGCAGTTGGTCGACGGCAGCGAGTCCTTGCTCTTGGCGGCGGCCCTGATCGCGCTGCCGGGAACGATCATCGCCTTCGACGACCCGGAGCCGGCGAAGATCATTCCGTTGGCCTTGCCGTCGTCGGTCAGCGTCGGTCCACCGGCCCACCCGTCGTCGGCGTCCAGACTCGTCGAGGCCAGCCCGGAGACCGTGTCGTGGCCGACCTTCGCGCTTTCCGACGTCGCGGTGATCTTGGTCGTCTGCAGCCCGGGTCGCGATCCGGTGGACTTGACGCCGAGCAGCCCGACCGGGTCCTTGGCCTTCGGTGCGGTGCTGTCCAGATCGAAGACGTGGCCGTCGACCGAACGGTCCAGCTTCAACACCACGACGCCATGCTCGGTGTCGGCCGACGCGACCTCGGCCGGCACCGATTCCGATCCGTTGAACACCGCGACGGTCTGGGCCCCGGCCAACGAGGCGTAGGAGGCGACCGCGGTGTCGTCGTCGACCAGGAAGGCCGATCCGACCCGGGTGCCGTCGTTGCCGCAGCCGGTCGCGATCACCTTGAGGACGCCGTCCTTGACCTTGCCGGCGACCTTGTCGTAGTCCGGCGGCGGTGTCGGGGTGGGGGTGGGTTTGGCGCTGGAGGGGCGGGCCGTCGGCTTGCCCGCGGTCGAACTGGCCGAGGCCTTCGCCGACGGGGACTGCCCCGGTCCGGCGACCGGACCGGTGCCGGGCCCGAAGAAACGCAGCAGCACCACGATCGCCACGGCGATCAGCAGCACACCGCCGCCGATGCCCGCGATCATCAGCAGCAACCGGTTGCGGCCCGGTCCGGACGCACCGGCGGCGGCGCCCCCGGCGGGCGGCGGCGTCGGCGGTCCGCCGGCATTGGAGCGGATCTCGGTGTAGCCCGGTCCGCCCGCGCCCCCGGCCGCGCCGTAACCATCGGCTGCGCCGTAGCCGCCGGCAGCCCCGTACCCTCCGGCAGCCCCGTACCCTCCGGCGCCTCCGTAGCCCGCGGCGTTCTGGTTGCCGGAGCCGTAGTCGGCGCCGGTCCCGTACGCTCCCGAGCCGTAGCCGCCCGCGGGATAGGTCGGGTCGGGTGCGGAACCGCCCGAACCGGCGCCGGGGTCGGCTGAACCAGCGCTGCCCGGCCCGGCCGAGCCCGCACTGCCCGGGCCGTAGGCTCCCGCGCCGTAACCGCCGCCGGCTGCTGCTCCGTAGCCGCCGGCGGAAGGGTCCTGGCCCGGCGCGTCCTGACCTCCGGCGGAGCCCGATCCGGCACCCGGCGTCCCGTCCGCGGGCGCGCTCGACGGCGCCCAGCCGCAGTAGTAGCAGGACGTGGAGCTCGGAGCGTTCGGCGCCCCGCAGCGCGGGCAGATCAGCTGTTCCGGCACGGCTCCCATCATTCTTCGTCGGCGGTACGCACACAATTCGCCCACCCGCCATCAGGCCCGGCGGTGGGTGGTGCTCCTCGACGAAGGGTACTGAACAATCCGTTCAGTTGTGCGGTCCCGGGCGTGCCCGGTCAGCGCAGCGGGTGATCAACCGCGCAGCTTGGCCCGGATCTTCGCGGTGTCCTGATCGGTCCAGCCCATGGTGGCCAGCAGCTTGTGTACCGAGCCGTACTCACGGTCGATGTAGTCGCAGAACATCTCCATCGTCTCCGGCCGGGTGGTCTGCGCCGAGGCCGGCCGGGACAGCACGTTGTCCCGGTAGGTGTCGGAGGCGGCGAGCTTGGCGATGATCTTGTCGATCCGTTCCCCGGAGCGGGCGTAGTCCTCGATCACCAGTCGACGATCGACCTCGCAGAGCAGCAGCGCCAACGCGACGATGGTGCCGGTCCGGTCCTTGCCGGCGGCGCAGTGCACCAGCGCCGCCCCGTCGGCGTCGGCGATCGACCGCAGCGCCGCGACAACCGAGTCCGGCCGGTCGACCAGATAGGACAGATAGAACGACGCCGACTCGTCCTCGACCTCGACGGTGGGCTTGATGATCTCGGTCCACGGCAGTGCCTGGGCCGTGATCTCCTCCGCGCTCAGGGTCGCGTTGATCTGCTCGGTGAGCTCGGTCTCGGTCTCGGCGTCTGTCAGGTTCTCCTTGAACATGGAGAAGTGATGGATGGTGACGCCGGGCTCGCGGGTCAACGGTCCCGGGCCCTCCTGCTCGACCTCGAGATCGCTGCGCAGGTCGACGACATCGGTGATCCCCCGGTCCAACAGTGCGGCCACGTCGGACTCGGTCAGCGTCTGCAGATTGTCCGAACGGAGCAGCTGTCCGTCGGCGATCACCGCGCCATCGGTCGTCGGCGTACCGCCGAGGTCGCGGATGTTGACCAAGCCATCGAGTTCGATCCAGTTCGCCGTCACGTGGCCAGTGTAGGGATCGTTACGGCTCGATGGTCAGGAGGCCCAGTAGCCGCAGAAATACAGCCAGCTCCAGACGATCATCGCGGCCACGCCGAGCACGCTGCCGATGATCACCGTCACCCGATGCAGGACCGCGGCGGCACGGTTCTCCGGCCGCCAGCTGCCGTACCGGGCGATCATGATCATCAACGGGAACCAGAGCAACACCGCCCGGTTGACCGACATGTACCAGTAGGACAGCGAGAACGCCAGCACCTGCACCGCGACCCAACTGGCCTCGGCCCACAGCTTCCGGGTCAGGCACCAGATGGTGACCAGGACGCCGACGGCCATCGACACCATCTCGGCCCGGAAGATCCACGCCCAGTAGGGCCGATCGGCGTAGGCGCCGGGTTGGACGGCGGCCCAGGTGTTGAGGAAGGACTGCACCGGTGAGGTGTAGCCGCGATACCAGCCCTGGACCTGGGCGTCGTACCACGCCGTCCAGCTGCCGGTGAGGCCATAGAGGTAGGCCGAGTAGCCGACCAGCACCGCGGCCGGGATGATCAACAACGCCATCCGTTGCAGCCTGGTCAGCCAGCTGACCCGACGGGCGGTGATGATCATCACGAACAGGGCACCGATCAGGAACAGCCCGGAAACGCGGACGCTGCAGGCAGCGCCGGCGAGCAACGCCGCGACGAACCAACGGTCGGACCGGGCGCGTTCCCAGGCCCAGAAGGCGAAGGCACAGAACAGTGCCTCGGTGTAGGGAACGGTGGTGAAGACCGCCGTCGGGACGAACAGCCAGACCACCGCCGCCCAGGGCCCACCCAGTCGGGCGACGGCGATCGCCGCCGCCATCGAGGCGATCGCCGCGATGATCACCCCGGTGATCTGGGTCGGTAGACCGACCAACAGGCCGACTCGGAGCAGCAGCGGCAGCCCGGGGAAGAACGCCGTCAGCCGCCACTGCGGATCGTAGGAGTAGCCGAACCGGGCCAACTCGCCGAAATGGACGGCGTCCCAGTTGTTCGTCATCGCCATCAGGTCGCGGTTGGTGAGTACCGCCAGCAGCAAGGCGATCAGCGCGATCAGGCCACGGCTGGCCAGCCAGGCCTGGACCACGGTGCGGCCACCCCGCGGGTCGAGTCGATGCGGCGTCAGACCGGGCGGCGCTGCCCACCATCGCCGCAGCAGTCCGCCCCGTCGTTCGAGCGCGCCGGCAGCCGTCACCGGAGCGGCGACGGTGGTCTGGTCCGAGCCGGCGGGGCTGTGTCCGACCGCCTCGGTGGTGCGCGGGGTCATCGCAGCGAACCTACCGAGGACCGGTGGCACCGGCCGTCAGCCACCCCCGCAGCCGGACCACCCACGGTGCATCCGGCGCGCCGGTCAGCTCACCTTCCGCGGGCCCGTCCGGGACCGGCCCGTAGGCCACCGTCACCGGCCCGTACACCACCGGTCTCCCAGCGCCCTCAGCCTGTCGACGGGAGCCCTGAGCCTGTCGAAGGGCTGGGGCCGAGCCTGCCTCCGCGGACTCGCCGGGAGGTCCTTCGTCAGGCTCAGGACCTGTTGGTCCCGAGACCCGTCCTTCGTCAGACTCAGGACCCTTGGGTTGCGGTCGCGGCTGGTCGACAGTCTGGGATTCGTCGGGTGCGCCGAAGTGGGCCGGTTCGGAGGTGGACGGCTGCGTACGGCGGAGTGGGTCACGACGGTCGGGGTCGAGGATGTCGCGGATGATCATGATGCCGACCCAGACCTCGCAGCCGATCCGGACGACGACGGCCAGCCAGTAGAGCCGGTCGGGACCGCCGTCGGCCGGGCCGAGGGTCTGGTCCAGGTGTCCCCAGATGGCCAGGAAGTAGACCAGCTCGCCGATGGTGAAGATCCACCACTCCCGCCAGCGCGGCCGGGCCAGGATCATCAACGGCAGCAGCCAGAGCACGTACTGCGGCGAGTAGACCTTGTTGGTGATCAGGAACGCCGCGATCACCAGGTAGCCGACCTGGGCGAATCGCGGCCGTCGTGGGGCGCTGATGATCAACCAGCCGATACCGGCACAGAGCAGCAGCAGGACGACGGTGTTCACCACGTTGAGATGCGGCACCTCATGGCCGGCCAGTGACAGCACGTACCAGATCGATCCCAGGTCGCCGCCACGATCGGAGTTGAACGTCCAGAACGCCAGCCACTGGTCCGGCGCCAAGATCATCACCGGCAGGTTGGGCACCAGCCAGGCGATCGAGAACCCGACCATCAGTCGGCCGAACTCGCGCATCCGCCCGGATCGCAGACAGAGCAGGAACAGCGGCCCGAGCAGCAACAACGGATACAGCTTGGCCGCCATCCCGAGCCCGAACATCACCCCGGCGAGGCCGGGCTTGCGGCGGGCCCAGAACATGAAGCCGAGCGCGGTCAGTGCCACCGGCAGCATGTCCCAGTTGATGAAGCCGGTCAACATCACACACGGCGAGACGGCCAGCATCATCGCGTCCCACACCCGCGAGCGTCCTGAGCTCGTCGAAGGACTGGTACGGGACCCTTCGACGGACTCAGTGATCGTGGGGACATAGGTACGAGCCGTGGCCCAGACGGCGAGCAGGAAGAGCGCGCCGAGGACGACGACGTTGACCTCGAAGAACAGCCGGGACGCGTCGATCGCCTGCTGCTCGTCCAGGCCGGGACCGACCGGGGCGCCGAGCAGCGCGGTGATCCGGCGCTGCAATTCGAGCAGCCAGCCGGTCAGCACCGGGTATTCGAGGGTCTGATAGTTGCCGTGATCCAGGTACGGAATGTTGCCGTCGGCCAGCCCACGTCCCGTGTACAGCAAGGGAATGTCGGAGTAGCAGAGCCGCCGGTAGCTGTTCGGGTAGTGGCCGGCGGTGAGCACCTGACAGGGCAGCTTCTGGACCGCGCCGATGATCCAGGCGACCGTCGCGGTCAGGAGTGCGATCCGGGTCGGGGTCAGCCAACCGATCATGGAGGCGCCGGCATGGCGGCCGAGGGGTCCGCCGATCCTCCTGCTGATCAGCGCGACAAAGCCCTCGTCGCGTTCCCGGGCGGCGGTGCCGGACGGCATTCGATCAGTTGCTTCCGGTGCTACTGCTCGTCTTCGTCGTGTCGGTCGACGTGCTGTCCGACCCGGAGGTGGTCGAGTCCGACGTGGTCGAATCGGATTTCGTGGAGTCGGACTTCTTCTTGTCGCCGGAGCCCGATCCGTCGGACGTCTTCTTGTCACCGGACGATCCGTCGCCGGACTTGGTGTCGTCGGATGTGGTGTCGTCGGTCCTGCCGGAGTCGGAGCTCTTCTTGTCCGATCCGCCGGAATCAGAGCTCTTGTTGTCGGACTGGCCCTTGTCGTCGTTCGACTTGTCATCGCTCGACTTGTCCGATGACTTGTCGTCGTTCGACTTGTCCGACGACTTGTCCTCGGTCTTGTCGGACTTCTTGTCCTGCTTCTGGGTCTTCTTTTCCGGCTTGTCGTTGTTGTCGGAGTTGTCCGTGCCGGAGGTCTGCTTCGGCGGCGCGGACTTCTTGATCACCGGCGGCGGGAACTTGTCCCGGTTGACGTAGGCGGGCTGCCGGAAGTCCCTGATCTTCTGGCCTTCGGTCGCCTTCTCCATGTAGTCGACCCAGGTCTGCAGCGGGTAGCTGGAGCCGAAGAAGGTCGGGTCGTAGGGCCGCTTGTACTTGTCCAGATTCTCGGTGCCACCGTCGCCGGCGACGTACATCACCGAGGTCGCGATCTGCTTGGTGTAGCCGGTGAACCAGGCCGACGTGATCTTGTCGTCGACCCCCTGGGTGCCGGTCTTGCCGGCAACCGGGCGACCCAACGACTGCGCCGCCGAACCGGTGCCGTCCTTCACCACGCCCTGCAGCGCATAGCTGACGTCTGCCGACACGTCCTTGGAGATCGCCCGATGGGTCTTCGGCTCGGCCTTGTAGACGATCTTGCCGTTGTTGTCCTTGATCTCGGCGATCACGTGATTCTGCACGTACTCACCGTTGTTGGCGAAGGTGGCGTACGCGTTAGCCATGTTGACCGGGCTGACCTGGGCGCTGCCGATTGCAACCCGGTTGTTGACGTCCCAGTCCTGGGCGCCCTTCTCCTTGATCGCGCCGAGCTTCTGGGCGATGTCGACGACCTTCTGCGGTCCGTCTCCGGGCAGCTGGGTGTCCAGATCGACGAAGGCGGTGTTGATCGACTCCGCGGTCGCCTTCAGCAGCGACACCTGGCCGTATTGGGTGGAGAACTCGTTGCGGATCGGCACACCGTCGCCGGGCGGGGTGAAGGTGTTGCCGTTGAACTGGGAGTAGAGACTGAAGCCGTTCTCCAGACCGGCGGCCAGTGCGAACGGCTTGAAGGTGGACGCCGTCGCCCGCGGTGTGGTCGCCCAGTTCCGGGAGTTCTCGATGTAGTCCGGGCCGCCGTACATCGCCAGCACCGCGCCGGTGTTCACGTCCACCGAAGCGATCGCCGCGTGCAACTTGGAGGCCTTGTGTCCGGACAGCTCGGCGGCCTCCTTGGTGTTGGACTCAGCGGCCTTGACCGCGGCCTTCTGAGCCTTCTCGTCGAAGGTGGTGGTGATCTTGTAACCGCCGCCACGGACCTTGGCCTGATCGATCGGCAACGTGGCCAGCTCGGCCTCGGCGGCCTTCATCAGGAAGCCCTTGGAGCCGCCGTACTTGTCGCTGATCTTGATCTTGGGCAGCGTCGGCAGCTTCTTGACGTCCTTGGTGTATTCGGCCTGGGAGATGAAGCCGGAGTGCCGCATCGAGCCGAGCACGTAGCGGTAGCGATTCAGCAGCGGCTCGGTGTCACCACCGTTGGCGTCCGGGTCGAGGTAGGCCGGATTGTTCAGCACAGCGGCCAGTACCGCGGACTGCGGGATGGTCAGATCCTTGGCGTCGATGTCGAAGTAGGCCTTGCTGGCCGCCTGGATCCCGTACGCGCCGCGACCGAAGTAGATCGTGTTCAGGTAGCCGGTGAGGATCTCCTGCTTGCTCATCTTCTCCGAGAGCTTGCGGGAGAGCAGCACCTCCTTGAACTTCCGGGTGATCGTCTGATCCTGGGACAGGTACATGATCTTGATGTACTGCTGGGTGATCGTCGAACCACCCTGCAGATCGCCGCCGCGGGCGATGTTCACCGCAGCCCGGATCATGCCCTGCACCGAGTAACCGGGGTCGGTCCAGAAGGTGTTGTTCTCCGCGGCGACGGTGGCGTTCTTGATCGAGGTCGGCATCTCGTCGTAGCGGATCGACTGCCTGTTCTGCACCTCGATGTCGCCGAGCTTGGTCTTGCCGTCGTCGTAGTAGATGTTGCTGGTGTTGGTGGTGAAGGCGGCGTTCGGATCGGGCAGCTTGAGGTTCTGGTAGGAGATCACCACGAACGCCGCCGAGGCCAGCCCGCCGACCACGATCAGGGTCAGCAGGGTGAGCGCGATCCGGCGGATCACCCGGCCGGGGGTCAGCTTCTTCTTCCCCTTCTTCCCGCCCTTGGGGGCGCGGGTAGCAGCAGAAGCGCCCTTCGCGTCGGTCTTGCGCCGGGCGGAGGGCGTGCGGGATTTGCTGGAGGCGCTTGTGCGTGGCCCCCGGGGACGTTCAGCCATAGATGTCCTCGACGGTCTGCTGCCGGCGCGGCGGCTTCCGCTTGACGCCGTCACCGAGCAGGTAGGAGGTGATCATGTGATTCCAGCCGCAATCGGGGCAGACCTCGACCACGACGACCTTGAACTCGCCGAACCGGCCCTGCATCTCGTCCAGCTCGGAGAGTCGCTTGATCCGGCCGGAGTACTGGCCGAGCTGATCGCCGAAGGTGTAGTGCAGATGGACCATGTCGTCCTTGCTGCAGATCGGGCAGCTGTCATCGGTCGGCTCACCGTGGTGCTTGGCCGCCCGGATCAGCATCGGGTCCGCGTCACAAGCGTCAGCGGACGCGAGATTACGCACCGGCTGCCGCATCGCCTGAAGTGTTGAGCGACGCTGCAGCGCATAATCGATGACCTCCCGCTGCGACCACATGGGCATAAGGGTACGACTCCGACAACCCCCAGCTAAAGCTTTGCGCCCGCTGTGCCGCGTCGGACGGGCCTTTCCTGAGACCGTCGGCGGCTCGGCCGGGCGGCACACGTCCTGCGGTCGGGACCGGCAGCGGCCGTCGGGCGGTGAAATCCGGACACTCGGCCGAATCTCGGCCCGCACACCCCAATCCAGCCACGAATACCGGACACTCGGCCACATCTCAGCCGAACCGAACCCACCCGACCGCGGCGAGAGCAGCGAGCGGCGGCGACGCGAAAACCGGACAGTCGGCCGATTTTCGACAGTCCGCCGCCAGGACGGCACCGGACCCGTGCCGCCGCTGTTTCACGGCCAAATCTTGCCCACTTCTCATCTCACCCCCGCCCCGCCACTTCCGATGCCGCGCACTTTTGCGGGCCCCGCGCACGCTGGAGCCCGCGCGACGACGTCAAAAGTGCGCGGGAAGTGTGGTCGGGGCGGGTCAGCGGGCCCAGGGCTCGGCGTCGGTACGGACCTCGGTGCCGGTCCGGACGGACTCCTTGATCGCCAGTGCGATCAGTTGGTCCTGCGCGGCCGAAGCCAGCGGGTAGGGCGGCTCGGCGTTGTCACGGACCCAATGCCCGGTGCGTTCCATCACGGTCCCGACCGCGATGTCCTCCTCCGACAGGCAGGCGCCGTAGTACGGGTTGCGGTAGAGCACCTGAGCGCCGTCACCGATCTGATAGAGATCGGGCGCCTCGAAATCCAGGTACTCCCCGGTCCGCAGCCGGCGCAGGTCGGACTCCAACGGGGTCTTCGGGCCCGCCAGCCGGGTCAGATGGTCGTCGACCAACTCGCCGTGGGTGCCGCGGACCACCATCCGGTTGGCCCGGACCGGGTTGCGGACCTGGTTGTCGGTGTAGTCGTAGAGGCCGACCCGGTCGCCGAAGTCCAGGGTCGCCACCGTCGTGCTCCGGTCGACGACCTTCAGGTCCTCGGCCCAGCCGGCCCGGGTCTGCGGATCGACCACCGGCAGGGTGAACGTCCGTGCCGAGACCGTCGCCGGCTCGAAGCCGATGCCGAGCATCTGCCGCAGCAGCGCGACCGCGTGGTACCACTGCGTCGAGGAGACCTCTGCCCAGGTGACCCGACCGAGCACGTCGGTGTCCAGCAACGCCCGCCGGGCCGCGTTGCCCGGTGCGAACGGATACTGCTCGGCGACCTGCACCAAGCCGCTACCGCCGACCGTGCTCCACAACGACCGCAGGCTCTCGACGTCCTTGGCCGGCGGCGTCTCGGCCAGCACCGGCACCTCCCGACCGACCAGGTCGGCGATCACGTCCGGGGTCACCGAGATCGGTGTCGAGGTGATCATGAAGTCCACCGGATGCCGTTCCAGGAAGGTGCCCAGATCGGTGTACGCCGGCACCTGCCAATTCTCCAGGATCTCGTCGGCCCGTGCCTCGGTCCGGGTGACGACGCCCTCGCAGGTGAACCGGTCCGGCAGCCGCTCGGCGATCCGGACGAACGCGCCTGTCCGGTAGCCGCTCCCGATCACCCCGAACCGGATCGGTCCGTGCTTGTGCGGGTGTGTCGTCAGGTCGTTCACCACAGCTCCTCGGCTCCTCGGCTGAGCATGCACTTTGCTGCCCATCCTTCCAGTGCCGTAAGCTGAGTCGTCGACCTGGTAGGGTCCTGAGCTCGTCGAAGGACCGAGCGTGGATCACCCACCACGTCCGAGGGGCTATGGCGCAATTGGTAGCGCACCTGCTTTGCAAGCAGGGGGTTAGGGGTTCGAGTCCCCTTAGCTCCACCTCATGGGGGAAGCCTTCTGGCTCGGGCCTTCAGCCGGTGTCGGCTTGGCCGCACACGCTAACGTCTCGGCATGGACGCCCGTACGCGCCTTGTCCCTCCTGGGTCCGCCGAGACCTTCGTCGCGTCCGGCGGCGGTGTGTTCCGCGTACTGCGTGGGGAGTCAGAAGGATCCGGAACACCGATTCTGTTGGTGCATGGCGGTGGCTCGGACAACGCGGCCATCTCCTGGTACCGACTGATCGCGGAATTCGCGCGCGGCCGGCGGGTGATCGCACCTGACCTTCCCGGTTTCGGGTACACCGCTCATGTTCGGTTAGCGCGCTCGGCGGCCGGCATGGCCGATCAACTCGCCGAGTTGCTCGATCGACTTCAGATCGATCGCGTGATCGTCTGTGGCGTGTCGATGGGTGGCGAGGTCGTACTGCAGTTCGCGTTACGCCATCCGGAGCGGGTCGAGGCCGTGGTGGCGATCGCGGCGGGCGGCTTGATCGAGCAGTGGCGCGGCCCGCTGGCCCATCGGCTGGCCTGGATCGGGACGCTGATCCCCGATCCGGCGCTGATCCCGATGACAGCGCTGGCCAACCGGTTCGTCCGGTCCATGATCAACACCATGGTGCGAGACCCGAGCACTCTGCCCGATGTGGTGGTCGAGGAGTTCGCCGCCGAGGCTCGGCGGCCACGATCGGGTTACGCCTATTCGCTCTACACCCGTGCGAGTATCGATCGCCGGAGGATGACGAACAATCTGCTCCCGAGGATCCATGAGATCGCGGCGCCGACCTTGCTGTTCCACGGCGCCGACGACCCGCTGGTCGACCCGTCCGGGTCGAAGACCGCCGCCCGGCTGATGCCGCATGCCCGGCTGGACCTGGTGCCGGACTGCGGCCACTGGGCCCAGCTCGAACACCATGATCGTTTCCTTCGAACGGTGACCGAGTTCCTGGTCGCCCCGCCCTGACGTGAGACTCCTTGTCGTCGGCTCCTAACCAACGACCTCCCGCAGCTTGTCGGCGAACGCTGCCGGGTTGTTGTTCGGCGCCCACTCGTTGGCGACGAAGCCGCCATGATCACCGGGAAACTCGACCGGCGTCGTACCGAGCAGCTTGGCGAGTGCCTCGCCGCCGCGACGGGGCATGCCGGCTCCGCTGGTGGCCCCGACGGCCGGAACGATCCGGACACCGGATGCTTGCAGGGCGACGATGTCGGGCGTGTACGGCGGCATCGCCATGTTGTGCCCGAGTAGTGCGTCGTCGCGGTTGCCGTCGTCGTCGGTGGGCAGTCCGAACCGCGCCGGGTCGGGTGCGGGCTGCTCGAGGTAGTCGGCGGTGAAGATGCCCTGATGGCTGACCAGCTGCAGGAACTTCGCCATCGCCGGACCGAAGCCGTGCTGCTGATAGGTGTTCACGATGTCGGTATTGATCTTCGCGATCACGTCGCCGTCCTCCAGCAGCGTGGCCAGCGGAGGTTCGTGGGCGACCAGGGTGCGGATCTCGTCGCCGTGGGCGATCACCCAGGGCAGCGAGGCCGAGGCGCCGCCACTCGATCCGAAGGCGTCGACCGGTCCGAGCCCGGTGGCTTCGACCACCCGGTGAAGATCATCAGCGTGGGTCTCGACGCTCAGCTCGCCGCCGTCGGTCAGCCGGCTGCGTTCGGCGATCCGCGGATCGTAGGTGATCACCACCCGGTCGTCGAAGTGCTCGACCAGCTGCGCAAAGCCGGAGGCACCCATCGGGGAACCGAAGACGAACAGCGGCGGATGATCACCGGGCCGATCCGGCCGGTGGATGTCGTAGACCAGGGCCGCACCGGGTACCTGCAATGTCTCGGTCGTGATTTTGGTCATCGTGCCGTCCTCACACATCGCTGTCGGGTCGCCGACCCGATCGGGTCGTCTCCTCGATCCTGCCGCAGATCGGCGAGCAGCGAGAGCCGTTTCGACGCACGAATCGCGCCGATGGTGCCCCCAGGTCTACTTCTGCATCCGCGGATCCTGCGACGGGTCGGCGTACATCGCCGGACAACCCTGCTCGACGGCCTCGGGTCGCAGTTCGTAGTGCCACGGTTCGTTGCGGTAGATCTGGCACAGGCCGTACGCCGCGCCGTGCTCGGCCAGCCACGGGGTGGCATCGACCGGACCGAGGTCGATCGCCTTCCCCGCCACGTGCGGCGAGGTGTCCGCGGTCGCAACCCAGCGGGCCGCCTCCTCCGCGGAGCCGTACTTCGCGATCGCCTCCTGCAGGAGATGATCTTGGTACGCCGGCGACCGCCAGCCGCTGTTGACGACGAACTCGACCCCGTCGGTTCGGGCAGCGGAGGCGGCCCGACGCAGCGCCGCCAGCAGGTCGGGATCGAGGTTGGCCACCGCCGGGATCGCATCGTCGAACACCGTCGCTCCGGCCGGTACGGAGCCACCCTCCACGCCGAGCGGACCGCGATGATCGGCGCCGGCATCGGCCCGGGACGGCCGCACCTGCTCGCGACCGTCGGTCAAGGATTGGTCGAGCGTCAGGGAGGCCGGCCGGGGACGGGTCGTCGACGCCGTGCTCACCCAGGACTGCAGCCCCAGGGCCGCGACGAGCGCGCCGGTGATCATAGCGGCGGCGATCAGGAACGAGCTGCGCCGACGTGCTGAGACATGTTGCTGATTCGTCATGGAGCCAGTCAATGGAAGTCGCGGTTGCCAGCCCGTATCCGATTTTCGGTATGCCGACGATATGTGCCGCCCCGTAGCATCGTCAGCATGCGTGTGTTGGTCGTGGAAGATGAGCCCTACATGGCCGAGGCCGTCCGGGACGGGCTGCGGCTGGAGGCGATCGCGGCCGACATCGCCGGCGACGGGGACACCGCGCTGGAGATGCTGAGCATCAACGACTACGACATCGCGGTGCTCGACCGCGACATCCCGGGCCCGTCGGGCGACGAGATCGCCCGCAGCATCGTCGCCTCCGGCAGTGGGATGCCGATCCTGATGCTGACCGCCGCCGACCGGCTCAACGACAAAGCCTCCGGCTTCGAGCTCGGCGCCGACGACTACCTCACCAAACCGTTCGCGCTGCAGGAGCTCGTCCTGCGGCTCCGGGCGCTGGACCGACGACGCGCGCACAACCGCCCGCCCGTCCGGGAGATCGCCGGGTTGCGCGTCGACCCGTTCCGCCGCGAGGTGTATCGGGACGGCAAGTACATCGCGCTGACCCGCAAACAGTTCGCCGTCCTGGAGGTGCTGGTCGCCGCCGAGGGCGGTGTGATCAGCGCCGAGGAACTGCTCGAACGGGCCTGGGACGAAAACGCCGACCCGTTCACCAACGCCGTCCGGATCACGGTGTCGGCGCTGCGCAAGCGGCTCGGGGAGCCGGGCATCATCGGCACCGTCGCCGGCGTCGGCTACCGGATCGAGGCCGACCCCGTACGAGATAAGGCCGTACGAGATGAGGCCGAACGCCGATGAGGTCGGGGGTGCGTAGACCACGTGGGATGAGCGTTCGGTCCAAGCTCACCCTCAGCTACGCCGGCTTCCTGATGGTTGCCGGCTTCCTGCTGCTGTCGGTGGTGTTGGTGTTCCTGCTGCGCTACGTGCCCGCGGAGATCAACACACCGGTCAGCCGCCGGGAGTTTCCCGGCGGTGTTGAGATCGGGCCGCCATTCATCCCCAACCGCTACGACCTGTGGCGTGCCTTCTGGCCGAAGGCCGGCATCGCGATGGGCGTGCTGCTGGTGTTCGGGCTGATCGGTGGCTGGATCCTGGCCGGCCGGATGCTCGCCCCGATGAACCGGATCAAGCACGCCACCCGACTCGCCGCGGAAGGTTCGCTGGCGCATCGGATCCAGCTGGAGGGGCATCGCGACGAATTCCGTGATCTTGCCGACGCCTTCGACGTGATGCTCGCCCGGTTGGAGGCCCATGATGTCGAACAGCAACGGTTTGCGGCCAATGCGTCGCACGAACTCCGGACACCGTTGGCGATCACCCAGACCCTGCTCGATGTCGCCCGCAACGATCCGGGGCACGACCCTGCCGAGCTGGTCGACCGGCTGCATCTGGTCAACGACCGGGCGATCGAGCTGACCGAGGCGTTGCTGCTGCTCAGCCGCGCCAACCAGGGAGCGTTCACCCGCGAACCCGTCGACCTGTCGTTGATCGCCGAGGAAGCGACCGAGACGTTGCTGCCGCTGGCCGAGAAGCACCAGGTCAGCATCGAGACCACCGGCGACGTCGCACCGACCACCGGCTCCCACGCCTTGCTGCTGCAGCTGACCACCAACCTGGTGCAGAACGCGATCCTGCACAACGTTGCTGATCATGGAACGGTGTGGGTCAACACCGTCGCCGATGCCGGCGCCGTGGTGCTGACCGTGCAGAACACCGGCGAACAGCTCACCCCGCAACTGGTGTCCACTCTCACCGAACCGTTCCAGCGTGGCACCCAGCGGATCCGGACCGATCATGCCGGTGTCGGACTCGGGCTGGCGATCGTGAAGAGCATCACCCAGGCCCACGCCGGCAGCCTGGACCTGACCCCACGTCCCGACGGCGGGCTGCGGGTGACGGTCTGGCTGCCCGCGACTCCCGGCGGCGATGATCATCAGGGGACGCGGACCGCGCTCGGTTGACCGACGCTGCGCGCGATGTGTCAGCCGGCCTCGCCGTCAATCCGCTTTCGATATCGAGTGCCCGACAGCCCTGAGGACGTGCCGGGCCAGGACCTTGCCCGCGTCCGGCGAACCCGCAGCGGAGGCGTGGGCGGACATCGCCGCGATCCGTTCCGGTGAGGACAGCACCGGGATCAGAGCGCTTTCGACCCAGGCGGCATCAAGATCGGCGTCGTCGATGATCAGCGCTCCACCGGCGGCGACCACCGGCTCGGCGTTCAACCGCTGCTCGCCGCCACGCAACGGCAGCGGGACGAACGCCGCCGGCAGTCCGACGGCAGCCAGCTCGGCGCAGGTCATCGCACCCGAACGACAGATCACCAGATCGGCCGCCGCGTAAGCGTGATGCATCTCCTCGACATAGCCGACCACGACGTACGGCGGATCGGTGACGTCACGCTGCGGTGGGTCGATGCTGTTCTCCGGACCGGTGATGTGCAGCACCTGGATGCCGGCCGTTCGCAGCGCCTCGGCCGCATTGGACACCGCGGTGTTGATCGACCGGGCTCCTTGCGAGCCTCCGGTGACCATCAGGGCCGGGCCGTCGGGGCGCAGCCCGTACCGTTCCCGAGCGGCGGCACGCACGGCAGCGCGGTCCAGGCCGGTGATCGCCGGCCGGAGCGGGATCCCGATCGGCGTCGCATGCGGCAGCCAGGCATTCGGCGCGGCAGTGTAGACATGCTTGGTGATCCGGGTCGCCATCTTGTTGGCCACCCCCGGCAGTGCGTTGGCCTCGTGCACGAAGATCGGCAACCGACGACGGCGGGCAGCCAGGTAGGCCGGGGCGGCGACATAGCCGCCGAACCCGACCACCGCTTCGGCCCGTACGGCGTCCAGCACGCCCCCCACGGCACGAACCGCGGCGCGGAGCCGGCCCGGGGTCCGCAGCAGTTCGCGATCCAGCTTGCGGGACAACGGCACCGGCGGGATCAGCTCCAGCGGGTAACCGCGGGCCGGGATCAGCGTGGTGTCCAGCCCGCGTACGGTGCCCAGGGCGGTGACCTCGGCCGCCGGGTCAAGTTCGCGCAGGGCGTCGGCGAAGTTGATCATGGGTTCGATGTGGCCGGCGGAATGCCCGCCGGCCACCACAACACGGGGCCCGGTCACGCCATCTCCTGTCCTCGTCATGGGCGTGTATCCAATCAGTTGATCGGGAAGTCGAAGTAGGTGTCGGGGTACGGCTCGCGTTGCAAGGTGTAGTGCCACCACTCGCAGTCGTAGGACCGGAAGCCGCAGCTTTCCATGATCACGCGAAGCTGCCGGCGGCCGTTCGCCTGCTGTCGGCCGATCCCCTGCGCCTCGTGGTGTGCGGTCGGATCCATGAAGTCGTGGCCGCTGCCCATCGAGACCAGTTCCCCGGTGTCCAGGTGGAACAGCGTCAGATCGACCGTGCTGCCGCGACTGTGTCCGGACTTCGTCGCCACATAGCCCTGGGCGACCATCTCGGCCCTGTCGATGTTGGGGTAGTGCCGGGTCTTGGTCCGGCCGTCCTCGGCCTGTTCGGACCAGTGCAGGAAACGGTCGACTGCCCGTTGTGGACGATAGCCGTCCCAGAGCAGCAGTCCGTAGCCCAACGAGGCGGCGTCCTCCCGCGCCCATTCCAATGCGGCGCACAGCGCCCTGGTGCCGACGATCCGGTTGACGCCGTAGCCGTCGACCGGCCGGCCGGTGAAGTTGTCCCAGGTGGCGTACTTGGCGTCCCAGCGGATGCCGGCGACGAAATCGTCGACGAAGACGAAGTCATCCTTCATCGTGCCGGACCTCGCCCTGATCAGCCGCCAACGCCAGTGCGATCGTCCGATCGATGATGTCGCCCAGCGACAGTCCGGCGGCCGCCATCATCCGCGGATAGCGGCTGTAACTGGTCAGTCCGGGCAGCGTGTTCACCTCGTTGAGGATGATCGATCCGTCGGCGGTGAGGAACATATCGACCCGGGCCAGTCCACGACAACCGAGCGCGCGATAGATCGCCTGCGCGGTCCGCTGGACCAGTGCCCGGGTCCGCGGTGCGATGTCGGCTGGCACGATCGGCGTGGAGTTCTCCGACCCGATCTCCGGAGCGTCCTCCTGATGGATCCGGAAGAAGCCGTGGGACAAGGCGATCCGGTCGACCTCGCCCACGATCAGGTCGGTGCCGTTGCCGAGCACGGCGCAACCGACCTCGCTGCCGATCACGGCCGCCTCGATCAGCACCGTGCAGTCGTACTGTCGGGCCGTCTTCACCGCGGTCGACAACTCCTCGGGGTGGCTGACCTTGCTGACGCCGAAGGACGATCCCGATCGGGCCGGCTTGACGAACACCGGATAGTCCAAGCGCTCGGGATCGGGATCCTCGCCGGCGGCCAGCACCCGGAAATCCGGCGTCGCGATGCCCGCACTGCGCACCACGGTGTAGGCCAACGACTTGTCCATGCACAAAGCAGAGCTCTGGATACCGCAACCTACATAGGGAATCCCAGCGATCTCCAGCAGTCCCTGGATCGCTCCGTCCTCCCCCAGCTTGCCGTGCAGCACCGGTAACACGACATCCAGCCTGACCGACCGGTAGCGGCCCCGCTCCAAGATCACCAGACCGTGAACGCCTCGGTCGGGCGACAGCGTCACGGTGCTGCCAGGCTGTTGATCGTCCGGTCCGTCGCACAGCCGCCAGCCGCCGTCGGTGCCGATCTTGATGAAGAACGGCTGGTATCGGGTGCTGTCCAGCTGCGCGGCGACCTCGCGCGCCGACTTGACCGAGATGGCGTGTTCCTCGGACACGCCTCCAAAAATGATCCCGAGCTTCAATCTAGCCATGATGTGGTCCGCCTCCGAAGTTCCTGCAGTTGATCAAGGTGTGTTCGACGATGTCGTCAAGGGCGTGGTCGGTGTAGTACGCGGAGTGCGGACTGATCAGCACGTTCGGCATCCCCTGCAGCCGCCGGAGCGCAGCGCCGCGCGGCGGCCTGTCGCGGCAGTCGGTGTAGAAGACGCCGCCTTCCTCCTCGACGACATCGAGGGCGGCGCCGGCCAGCCGACCATCGCGCAGACGGTCGAGCAGGGCGGCGGAGTCGATCAGTGCCCCGCGGCCGGTGTTGACGACGATAGCCCCGGGCTTCGTCCGGGCCAGGCGTCGCCGATCGAGCAGGTGGTGGGTCTGCGCCGTCAGCGGTGTGTGCAGGGTGATGACGTCACTGCGCTGCAGGAGTTGATCAAGGCCGGGTTGCTCGTGGCCACTCGGATGGTTGTCGTGGACGAGGATCCGGCAACCGAAGCCGCGCAGCCGGTCGATCACCGCGGATCCGATCCGACCGGCACCGATCACGCCGACCGTCAGATCTCGTAGCTCCCGTCCCCGCGTGGCGCCGAGTCGGTAGTCGAAGGCATCGGTGCGACGAATCATCGACTTCGCGTGCCGGATTGCCATCAAGATCAGCATCAGGGTGTAGTCGGCGACGCTGTCCGGTGAGTAGGTCACATTCTGCACGGTGATCCCGAGCTCGGCCGCGTCGTCGACGTCGATGTGGTTGTAGCCGATGCTCCGGGTGGAGATGTATCGCACACCAGCGTTGCGGAAACACCGCAGGGTGCGGCTGTCGATCGTGGTCTTGTGCCCGATGCTGACGCAACGGCTGCCGATCGCCAGGTCACTGGTGGCCTCCGACGGCGCGACCGCGGTGATCACCGGCAGCACGCCGAAGCGGGGCGCCGCCGCCCGGAACCGTGCCGCCTCCTCGGGGTCGCAGCCGTAGATCGTGACCGCGATCGTCGACGTCGCCCGGGCCGGCGTCACCGGCGGTCGGGCCCGGCGGCTCACCGTCAGTTCTGGTTGGCTGAAGCTCATGCCGAGCAGTCAACAGTGCGTGATGTTGCCAGCAGGTATGGCGATTTCGATACGCCGACGATAGGCCCGATCGTCTTCACTGCCGATCATGACTCTTCCCCTCACCGTCGGCGAGATCGCCGCCGTCGTCGACGGCTCGACGGTCGGCGATCCGGCGGTTGTGGTGTCCGCTCCGGCGGTCCTGGACGGTCGGCAGGCCCGCCCGGGCGGCCTGTTCGTGGCGTTCGTCGGCGACCGCGTCGACGGCCACGACTACTCCGATCAAGCCGGTCGAGCCGGCGCCGTCGCGGTGCTCGGTTCGCGGCCGACCGCACTGCCGACCGTCGTCGTTGCCGACACCGAGGCGGCGTTGCAGAGGTTGGCCGCGCACGTTGTCGGCCGACTCCGCGGCGGCTTGACGGTCGCCGCACTGACCGGGTCCCAGGGCAAGACCAGCACCAAGGACCTGCTGGCGGCCGTGCTGTCCGGCAGTGCGCCCACGACGGCGACGATCGGATCGCTGAACAACGAACTCGGAGTGCCGTTGACGATGCTGCGCGCCGACGCGTCGACCCGCTACCTGGTCCTCGAGTTGGGTGCCCGCCGGGTCGGTGACATCGCCCATCTCACCGACCTGGTGGCACCCGACGTGGGTGTCGTCCTCAACGTCGGCCAGGCCCACCTGGGAGGCTTCGGGTCACGGGCCGCGATCGCCCGGGCCAAGGGTGAACTGGTGCAGGGACTGGCCCCACGAGGAACGGCGGTGCTCAATGCCGACGACCCGCGGGTGATCGCGATGCGAGCCTTGACCGACGGGGCGGTGCTGACCTTCGGCCGAGCCGACCATGCTGACGTCCGGATCGCGGACCTGGTGCTGGATCGGCTGGGTCGACCGTCGTTCAGGCTGTCGGCCGACGGCACGTCGGTGCCGGTGACGCTACCGCTTGTCGGCGCCCATCAGGCACATAACGCCGCAGCGGCCGCAGCGGCCGGGCTGGCTGTCGGCGTACCGCTGGTCGAGGCGGCAGCGGCACTGTCCACCGCGACGGTGTCGAAGTGGCGGCTCGAGCTCCGTGATCTTGGTGGTGGCGTGACGTTGCTGAACGATTCGTTCAATTCCAATCCCGACTCGGCGCGGGCAGCGGTGGACGCGCTCGCCACCCTCGACGGCCGACGACGGATCGCCGTGCTCGGCGAGATGCTCGAGCTCGGCGCCGACAGCGACACCGAACACCGGGCGGTCGGCGCGTACGCAGCCGCACGGGCCGACCTGGTGGTGACGGTCGGCAACAGCCGGCCGATCGCCGACGGCGCCGGTCCGCAAGCCGTCAGGCTGGCGGACAACGCGGCCGCCATCGATTGGCTGCGACGCACGGTCACCGCCGGCGACGTCGTCCTGATCAAGGCCTCCCGGGAGGCACACCTGGAGGAGGTCGCCGCAGCCCTGGAGCAGGATCATGTCGTTGATCGGGACGCGGTCCGTCCGTGATCTTGGTGCTCGGCGACGGCGATGTCACGCACAAAACGAGATGATGTCCCGGCCTGGTCGAGGTAGCCGCGCCGCACGTAGAACTTGTGTGCGGCCGTCCGGTGATCGGCGCTGGTGACCTCCATCCGAACACATCCCCGTTCGCCGGCGAAGGACTCCGCGGCGGCAACGAGTTGGCTTCCGATCCCGCGGCCGCGGGCACGATCGGCCACCACCAGAGCGACGATCCGACCCCAGCAGCCGTCTCGTTCGAGGAAGGGACCGACATGGACGGCGATCACCCCGAGCAGATCACCGGCATCGATCGCCACCAGGACGGAGCTCGCCGGGTCGTCGGCCCAGTGCCGCAACCGTTGCTCGGTTGCCTGCCGATCGTCCTGTCGATAGCCGAGCTGCTCCAGGAGTTCGCTGACCGCGTCGATGTCGGCACGATCCGCGGCCCTGATCGAGGCGACGCTTCCACTCATACGACAAGTCGAGCAGCCACGATGTTGCCGGAGTGTATGCATTTGCCTGGGGCAGCGGACTGTCGTGCCTGATCAACGTGTCGCTCATGATCAACAGGACTGCCTCAAGGTCCGGCGATGATCAACGATCCGTGCCCAGCCAGGCGAGGGTCGCGATCACCAGCGCTTGTGTGCCGACGTCGCAGGTGGGTTGGATGACCGGCGCAAAGCTCGGCGAGTGGTTCACCGGGATGTCCTGATCCACCCGGCCAGACTGCACCGCCGTCCGGTAGTCCTCCGGATCGATGCAGCCGACACCCCAATAGCTGTAGGGGATGTCGAACGCGTCGGGGAGATCGCTGAAGTCCTCGCTCGCGGTCTGCTGATCGAGATCACCGGCGCTGTCGCCGAAGAAGTCGGCGAACGCGGCGGCCACCCGTTCGGTGGTCTCGGCGTCGTTATCGGTCAGCGGGAACCGGTCGAACAACTCGAAGTCGGGGTCTCGCGGGCAGTCCGAGGCCTGACATTCGGCGATCACGATCCGACGGATCGCATCCAGCACCTTGGCCCGGGTACGTTCGCTGTAGGTACGCAGGTTGAGCTGCAGCACCGCCTGGTCGGCGATCACGTTGCTCTTGGTCCCGTCCTGGATGCTGCCGACGGTGAGCACCGCTGTCTCGGCCGGTGACGTCTCACGGGAGATGACGGTCTGCAGCCGGACGATGATCATCGCGGCCAACACCACCGGATCGACGGTGGCCTGGGGCATCGAGCCGTGACCGCCCCGACCGTGCAGTGTGATCCGCATGCTGTCCGCTGCCGACAACGCCGGGCCGGTCCGGGTCGCGATCTGCCCGGCAGGGAACGGCAGCACATGTTGGGCGAAGGCGACGTCAGGTTGCGGGATGATCGACGCCAGCCGGTCCTCGATCATCGCGCTCGCACCGTCCCCGGTCTCCTCGGCCGGCTGGAACACCGCGACCACGGTGCCGGCCCAGCTGTCCCGGCCGTCGGCCAGCAGCGCGGCGGCGCCGAGCAGACAGGTGACGTGCATGTCGTGGCCGCAGCCGTGCGCAACCGGCTGCTCGGTCGCGGGCTCGGCGTTCTCGTCGGACGAATCGGCGTCACCGGTCACGGTGCTCGCGTACGGCAGTCCGGTCTCCTCCCGCATCGGCAGCGCATCCATGTCGGCGCGCAGCAGGACGACCGGCCCGTCGCCGTTGGCGAGCAGCCCGACCACCCCGGTGCCACCGACGTTGCGGTGCACCTGCCAGCCGAGGTCCGCCAGCCTGTCGGCCACCTTCCCTGCCGTGCGCTGTTCGGCATGGGAGAGTTCCGGGTGCTGATGGAGGTCTCGGTAGAAGTCCGCCTGCCATTCCCGCACCCGATCCAAGCCCGACAGAACCGATGACTGCGCCATGATCGTCTCCTCCCGCGATGACGGCCGGACGGCCCGGATGCCGAGTATCCATCACAACGGGCCTACGGGTGAGGAGTTGGAGTCCGCAGGGACGGCGTCGCGGCACGACGTCGTTCACCGTCTCACGGGTGGGTGTACTGGATGATCGTCTTGCTCAGCGTGAATGAGTTGTAGGGAGTCAGATTGATATCCACCCAGTTGCCGGCTCCGATCCCATCATGCCGGCCCCCGCCGTTGTAGCCGGTGTTGATCTGGAGGTCCTCGCTGAAGAAGTTGCCGTAGTCCTCGTTGTAGCCGCCGTTGTTGAAGAATCGGTAGTAGCCGAACGCGTTGTGCAAGTTGACCCAGTAGTGGCCCTCCTTCCAGTACGCCCAGTGTCTGACCGGGACATTCCCGTGCCATCCGGAGTTTCGCGGATACACGCAGACCTGATGGGGCGGACAGCCGTGCTGCCAGGTCGGGTAATACCAACCCGGGGGTGTGCCGGACGGCTGCGCGGTGCGGCTGTCGGCGTGAGCGATTGTCGGCCAGACAGCTCCGATCAGGATCATGACGAACGCCGCCAGCGCGGTCGCAGACCGACGCAAGGTACCCGGTCGATTCGGAGTGGATGTGGTAGGCATGTTGATCAGTTTCGAAGGGACGGGGGTCGCCAACGGTACGTTTCGGCGCTCACCGAATCCGCGTCAAGCCGGAGAATCAGGATCAAGATCATCGGGTCGCTCCCGCGGCCGCTGAGATCGCGCCAGTGCCGGCTCCGGCTCGACGGACCCGCCAAGACACCTGACTAGTTGATCTTGCTCTCGCCCGGCAGGGTTCCCGTCGAACGTGCCGCTCCTGTCACGCGGCGCGACCGGACTCGGATCGAGAACCGGCTACTGACCTCGCTGGACGAGCACCGACACGTCTTCGATCTCCAGCAGACGCGCGGCCCGGAGCCGGGCATAGCCGTCGACGAGTCGGCAATCGACTCCGATGGCTATCAGCGGTGGTAACTCCTCGCCGGACACGATCGCTTGGCAGAACCGGTCCCGCCGGTCCTGATGGACCGGATCATCGTCATGTCGGGCGACCATCGACTCGTCGACAGACAATGCCGACGGCCGCGTCGTCTCGAATCGAGCACTCCTCCGAGCACCGCTGCCCTGCAAGGAATCCATCCGATGCGCGGATGGGTTTGGGGCGTCCCGCTGGAACGCCCCATCGCTAGATTCGAGCAGGAGAATGCTCGGCGTGGTCGCCATCGTGGCCGGTCATAACCTTGATGAACGGGCGTTGGCGATCAGGGCGTTCGTGGAGTCCTTACGGTTGCGGGTCGACTACTTCCGCGTCGTACAGGATCGCAACGTCAGCGACTTTTCGCAGGCCATGCGCTCCAAGCTCGACTCGGCAAACGCAAAGGCTTTGATCAATACCAGCACCGCGGGACCCTGCTCACCGTGTCCTGTGGATCGGGTCGGCCGGCGTTGTCAAAGGTCTTGCCCGGGTAGGGATACGACGCCTCGATCCGGCGCGTCGAGGTGTACTCCGACACCAGCGCTCGCCTCTCTCAGCTCGGACGACGAGCGCGGTAGGCGTACGTACGATACGGCAGCTCGACGGTCCGGTCACCGGTGAGGCCGAGGTCGTCGCAGAGAGCGACCAGACCGGATTCGATCTCCTCCCGCCGCTGCGGCGAGGCGGTGATCACGTAGCTGCGGGACCTGGCCAGATCGAGTACTCCCTGCCGGGTGATCGTGGTTTGCCACTCGAACTCGGCGCGTTCCAGGTCGGCGAACGGTGCGGCCACCTCCGGACCGCCGGCGCTGATCAACTGCTCCGACCTGCTGCTGTGCATGATCGTCGACAGCCGTCGCAGCCAGGCGACCGACTCGTCGCGGACGTTCCAGACCAGTCCGAGCACACCGCCCGGACGTAGCACCCGGGCGCACTCGTGGGATCCGGCGACCGGGTCCACCCAGTGCCAGGCCTGGCCGAGGACGACGGCATCGACCGCTCCGTCGGCCAGCGGGATCTGTTCGGCGGTACCGACCGCGGTGCTCACCTGCGGCAGCGTTGCGGCCAGTTGCGCCAGCATCGCCGGGTCGGGGTCGATCGCCTGCACCCGGGCTCCGGTCGCCAACACCGCCCGGGTCAGCTTGCCGGTCCCGGCGCCGACATCGGCGACCGTCGGATGATCGGCGGCGACCGGCTGCAGCAGCCATGCCACCGCCTTCGCGGGGTATCCCGGCCGGGCTGCATCGTAGGTCGCAGCAACGGCACCGAAGGACGTTGACATCTCCGACTCGCTGGTCACCCGTACGACGCTACTCCCGTTGCCCGGCAACGGATGCGGCCGATCAGGCAGCCTGTCGGTAGACGAAACCCTCCATCGACACCGAGAGCTCGTCACGGTTGTCCAGGTCCCGGATGCAGTAGCGGGTCGGGAACCAGCCGGACTGTTGCCAGGCGTCGGGCAGTTTCATCGGATAGCAGGCACTCTGCTGGGTGCCGTCGGCGACACCGGCAAGCCATTCGTGGGTGATCATCGGCTCATAGAAGGTGATCTCGTCGTCCCACGATCCGTAGATGAAGGTGTGGGTGAAGCGTTCCCCGTTGAACTCCGGCCCGGTCGGGTCGATCAGATGATTGCCCATCGCCGGTTCGACCGCATCCAGGTCGGCATAGTCGGGTGCGACGTAACGATCATCGGGCAGGTCCTTGCCCAGTTTGTAGTCCTCACAGTTGACCAGCGCCGGACACGGACCGGGCCGGATCGCCAGCCGTTCGGCATTGTCGTTGAGATAGAAGTGCACGTCGAAATGCGGCAGATCGTAGACATGCGGCGGCATGTGACCCATCGGATTCCAGTTGTTCAGGACGTAGCTGAACTGGCTGTGGACAGCGTCGGTGAAGCGATCGCTGAGGTCGAGTTTGGTCTCGTAGCCGCCGGTGCACTCGGTCATCCGGTCGGTCGTGCCGTCGCCGTTCTTGTCGTAGCACCACAAGCCGGCGTTGGGTGGATCGGTCGGCAGCCCCTGCAGGCTGTCGCCGTCGACCCGCCAGCCGACCGCGATCGGCCGCGACCCGACGCGTTGGGTGTAGGCGACCTGTTCCCCCGCACCCAACGGGGCCCGATCACCGTACTCGGCGCACGGCCCGCGGTAGGACAGGGTCTTCTCGATCAACCTGTCGACCATCCAGCTCGGGACGCGGACAGTGTGTTCCAGGTTCGGAGCGTGCTCGTTCACCAGACAGAGCCGCTGCAGCCCACTGCTCGGATTCGCCGTTGCCGGCGGCACTGCCGTCACCCCCGCGAACAGCAGTACCGCCGCAACGATCGCCGTCAACCGCAACCGCATGACCCCTCCCGTCGGTCGACCGAACGACGCCGAACCCCGCCGACGCCATCGGTCACCCTGCGGGAACAGCCCGCCGATCTCCACCCCTTTCGACCCAGCTCGAACCAGCGGGCCAGAGCCCGGAAACACGCTGAGCGCGACAAACCCCACGACAGACGTCGAGGTTGCGCACCGTCTGCGGGCCCGGGAACGTGCGCAACCTTGATATATCGCGCTCAGCGCGGTCCGTGTTGTGCGGATCGACCAGGTTCGGGGTGATGTCTCGGCCTTTTGGACGAATCGGCGGTGGCAGCCAGCCGACAGACTTTGATCATGGTTCTGCCGACCGACGACGGGTTGCAGCAGGAATTCACCCGTCGGCTCGACGTTCTCCTTGCGGCCGCCGACGTGCGCGGCTGGGTGCATGCGGTCGACCTCGACTCCGGAGCGAGCTTGGAGGCCGGCGCCGACCAGCCGGTGGTGGCTGCCAGCGTCTTCAAGCTGCCGGTACTGGTCGAGCTGTTCCGGCAGATCGGCGTCGGGCGGCTGGATGCGAGGCAGCGGGTCCGGATCGGGGCTGACGAACGCCGAACGGTCGGGCCGACCGGACTGTCGGTGATGCTGGACGACGTCGAGCTGTCGCTGCGTGATCTCGGGTACGCGATGATGTCGGTCAGCGACAACCGGGCCACCGACGTCATCGTCGACCTGGTCGGACTGGACGCGATCAACAACACCCAAGCGGAGCTGGGATTCCCCGCGACCGTCCTGGAGGGCGACTGCCAGTTCCTGTTCGATCAGATGGACGCCGAGTTGGGCGAATCGTACGCCGCCTACCGCGCACCGGCCGACGGGACCGATCGACGGTTCGGGCTCAGCGTCTTCGACCCGTTGCGGACCAACCGGACCACGCCGCGGTCGACAACAGCTCTGCTGGCGATGCTGTGGCGGGACGAGATCCTCGATCCGTCCGCCTGTGCCGAGATCCGCAGGATCCTGTCACTGCAGGTCTGGCCGCACCGGCTGACCTCCGGCTTCCCCGACGACGAGATCTCCGTTGCCGGCAAGACCGGCACGATCGGCCCGGTCCGCAACGAGGTCGGGGTGGTCAGCTATCCGGACGGCGGTCGCTACGCCGTCGCCGTCTTCCTGCGTCAGCGGGAGATCCGGTATCACAACCCGGTCGCCGACGCCGCGATCGGCCAGGTCGGTCGACTGGCCATCGACCACCTGCGCGCCGACCCAGCGCAGCGCACCGATCGGCCGGCACACACCGTCACCGCCATCGCAGAGTCATGACAGTTCGTTGAGATCAAGGGGGATCCGATGATCAGGTCCAGGTCAGTCGCCGTACGCTGGACGGCCGCCGCCCTCGCGGTCGGGCTGCTGGCCGCGGGTTGTGGTGGTCACACCGAGCAACCGTCGTCCGGTCCGCCGGTCGACAGCTCCGACTTCGTCACCGACGGCACCTTCGCGACGGTGATCGCGCAGGATGCCGGCAATCTGCATCCGTTGACCACCAACTATGTCGCGACCCAGATCGTCGACAGCTACCTCTACGACTCGTTGCTGTTCTTCGATCCCCAGACCGGCAAGCCGAAGCCGTATCTGGCGGAGAAGTGGTCCGAGACGCCGACCTCGGCCAGCTTCACGCTGCGCAAGGGCATCACCTGCTCCGACGGCTCGGCCTTCACCGCCGAGACGGTTGCCGACAACATCAACTGGATCGTCGATCCGAAGAACCAGTCGCCGCTGCGGGACTCGATCATTCCCAGTGACGCCAGGGCCACCGCGGATGCTGCGGCCAACACGATCACCGTCACCGTCCCGCAGCCGAAGTCGTTCCTGCTGTTCGACGTCGGCGCCCAACAACTGGGCTGCCAGGACGTCGTCGACCATCCGACCAAATACAAGACCGCAGCGCTCGGCACCGGGCTGTTCCAACTCACCGAGGTGGTGCCCAATGATCACTACACACTGACCCGACGCGACGGCTACGAGTGGGGCCCGGACGGCAAGACGACGTCGAATACACCCGGGGTGCCGAAGACCGTGACGATCAAGGTGATCAAGAACCCGTCCACGGTGGCCAACCTGGTGTTGTCCGGCCAGCTCAACATGGCAACCGTCGAAGGCCCCGACCTGGCCAGGATGAAGGGGCTGACGAGCAAGTCGTCGCCATCGATGAGTGGAGAGCTGTCCTTCAACCAGATGAAGGGTAAACCGACCGCAGACCCGACTGTCCGCACGGCGCTGTTCCAGGCGGTCGACTGGGATGCCTGGACCAAGGTGCACACCGCCGACCAGGGGTCGCGGGCCAAGACGCTGTCGGTGCTGACGCCATCGCCCTGCCAGTACGACTCGATCGCCGGCAATCTGCCCGGCCACGACCCGGCTGCAGCCGCCGCCGCACTCGACGAGGCCGGCTGGAAGAAGGGTTCCGACGGAGTCCGCACCAAGGACGGCAAGCAACTCGCCCTGACCGTCGTGTTCCGCAACAACAGCGACAGTTCGAGTGCCTCGGCCGAACTGCTGCAGACCGCCTGGCAGAAGCTCGGAGCCAAGATCACCTTGAAGGGCGGTGACGCCAACTTCGTCCTCAACGAGACGATCTCCAGCAAGGATCCGGGGAGCTGGGACGTCACCCCGGGCCTCACCCTGCAGAGCAATCTGCCCAACATCTTCGTCCCGTACGTGACCGGTGACGGCCCGCCGAAGGGCACCAACTACTCCTCCATCGACAACCCCGAGTACGCCGCCGCGGCAACCAAGGCCGACCGGCTCGCCGGTGACCAGAGCTGCGCGGCGTGGGCCGAGGCCGACGCGTCGTTGATCAAGGACCTCAATCTGGTGCCGATCTCGGTGACCCCGACCAAGATCTTCTTCAACGGAGCGTCGTCGATCTACGAGCCGCTGACCTCGATGATCCCCGGCCCTGCCGTCCGGGTGGTGGCCAAGTGACCGACAATCAGTCCTGGTCCTAGAGGTCGCGGGAGATGGCAACGACAGCGCCGCCGGACCTTGTGGACGACGAATCGTTCGAGGGCTCTGGGCAGGACCCGAGGACACGGCGGGGTCAGGGGTCGTGGTCGACTTTCCTGCTCCGACGACTGGGACGGCTGGTGATCTCGCTGGTGGTGTTGGTCACGGCCGCGTTCGCGATGATCAGACTGATTCCCGGCGACCCGGTCCGGACGATGCTCGGGGTGACGGCATCGGCCTCGGTCGTCGAAGCCCGGCGGCACGCGCTCGGCCTTGATCAGTCCTTGCCGAAGCAGTACGTCGACTTCTGGGTGGGACTGCTGACCGGGGACCTCGGCGACTCGTTCTCCCTGCAGGTGCCGGTCAGCAGTGTGATCGCCGACCGGCTGCCGGCTACCCTGCAGTTGGCGGTGCTGGCGCTGGTGTCGATGATGATCATCGCGATCCCGATCGGCCTGGCGGCGGCTGCCCTGACCCGCGGCGGCCGGCGCCGCCGACTCGAGCTCGGCTACACCGGCGTCGCCGGATTCCTGTCGGTGGTGCCGGAGTTCCTGATCGCGGTCGGACTGGTGTACGCCTTCGCCGTCGTCATCCCGATCTTCCCGGTCGCCGGCCGGGCCGGTCCGGTGTCCTACGTGCTTCCCGTTGCAGCATTGGCGATCGGCAACATCGCCGCCCTGTCCCGGATCGTCCGCTCCGAGGCCCTGCTGGTGCTGGACCAGGACTACATCCGGACTGCACGGGCCAAGCGGATGCCGGTGATCCGGCTGTATCTGCGGCACGCGTTGCCCAACCTGCTCACCTCGTCGCTGACCATCGGCGGGCTGGTGCTCGGTGCACTGATCGCCGGGACCGTCCTGGTGGAGTCGATCTTCGCCTGGCCCGGGCTCGGGATGACGATCGTCGAGTCGATCCGCAACAAGGATTACCCCGTCGCCCAGGCGATCGTGATCGTCTACGGCGCGCTGGTGTTGTTGATCAATCTGCTGGTGGACGTCGTGCTGGTCCTGTTGGATCCGCGTTCGGCGTTGAAGGAGTCGTGATCATGGCCCGCTCGTCGATCAAGAAGGCGTCCCGACTGCGATCGGCCTTCCTCAGCCCGATCGGCATTGCCGCGGCCCTCGGCCTGGTGGTGTTGGCCGCTCTGACGATCATCGCACCCGCGGTCTGGGGGTCGGCTGCCAGCACCGCGGATCCGTACAACCTGTCCCGGCCACCGTCGGCCCAGCACTGGCTGGGCACCGACGCCGGCGGACGCGACATCGGCGCCCGCACCCTGGTGGCGACCAGGCTGTCGATCCTGATGGCGCTGGCGGCGACCGCGATCGGCGTCAGCCTCGGCGTGGTCGTCGGGTGCCTGCCGACCGTACTGGGCCGTCGGACCGGCCGGATGGTCACCGCAGCGGTCAACCTGGCGATCGCGTTCCCCGGTCTGTTGCTGGTGATCATGTTGGCGGTGATCATGGGCCAGGGGCTGCTCGGGGCGATCCTGGCGATCGGGCTGGCGATCATTCCCGCCTACGGGCGGTTGACCCAGACCCTGAGTGCCTCGGTCGCCGGCCGGGACTACATCGCAGCCGCCCGGATCCTCGGCATCTCCCGGCCACGGATCCTGTTCCGGCACGTGCTGCCGAACGTTCGCGAACCGTTGATCGTCAACGCCAGCATCACCGCCGGCGGAGCCTTGATCGCCTTTGCCGGGCTGTCCTTCCTCGGCCTCGGCGTGCAACCGCCGAGCTATGACTGGGGCCGGCTGCTCAACGAGGGCATCGGCCGGATCTGGGTGACCCCGGGTGCGGCCGTCGGTCCCGCCGTGGCTGTCGTGTTCGCCGGTGTCACCTTCACCCTGCTCGGCGAGACCCTGGCCCGCGGCCTGGGGATCGAGCGTCGGGTGAGCCGGCTGCTGCCGCCGAAGCCGGCCCGTGCCGGTGGTCCGGTACAGGTCGGGTCGGAAGCTGCAGAGATCGTTGATCATGAGGGTGTGGCCGGCGTGAGCCACAGCCCTTCGACAAGCCCAGGGCCCCGGTCGGTGGTGGATTCAAGGACGGGCCCACAGCCCGTCGACGGGTTCGAACGCGTGTCTGGGATCCAGCCGGTGTTGCGGGTCCGGGGTCTGCGGGTCGACGCACCGACCGACACCGGCTGGCGGAGACCGGTCCGCGACGTCGGCTTCGACATCGCGCCCGGCGAGATCGTCGGACTGGTCGGTGAATCCGGTTCGGGCAAGAGTCTGACCTGTTTGTCGGTCGCCGGCCTGCTGGAGGAGCCGCTGCAGGTGACGGCCGAGGAGATCACCTTCGACGGACTCGATCTCGCACCGCTGGCCGGATCCGGCGGCCGGGTCGGTTCGCGCCGGCTGGCGGCCGCGCTCGGCACCCGGATGGCCCTGGTCTTCCAGGATCCGATGGCATCGCTCAATCCGGCACTCCGGGTCGGACCCCAGGTGGCGGAGATCGGTCTGCTGCACGAGGGTCTGGACCGGCAGACAGCCTCTGAGCGTGCCATCGACCGGCTCGACGCCGTCCGGATCCCCGACCCACGACGCCGTGCCCGGCAGTATCCGCACGAATACTCCGGCGGCATGCGGCAGCGCGCGATGCTGGCGATGGGGCTGATGGGCACTCCGTCGTTGATCATCGCCGACGAACCGACCACCGCCCTGGACGTCACCGTGCAGCAGGAAGTGCTGCGGTTGCTGCACCAGGTCAGTCGGGAGGCCGGCTCGGCGGTGCTGTTCGTCTCCCACGACATCGCCGTGGTGACCGGTCTGTGCACCCGCGTGCTGGTGATGTTTCGGGGCGAGATCGTGGAGCAGATCGCCGTCGACGACCTGGTGGCCGGACGGGCCGAACACCCGTACACCCAGGCTTTGCTGGCCGCCGTCCCGAGCATGACCGGCGACCGCAACCGACCGTTGGCCACGATCGGGGACCTGCCATGACCGGCGAACCTGTCGGCGAACTGCAGCTGCAGAAACTGACCGTCCGGTACGGCCATGGCCGAACGGCGACCACGGCGGTGCGCGACGTCGACCTCACCGTCCCCGCCGGTCGGGTGCTCGGCCTGGTCGGCGAATCCGGGTCCGGCAAGTCCTCGATCGCCCGATCGGTGGTCGGCCTCACCGAACCGACGACCGGCCGGATCCTGCTCGACGGCGTCGATGTCGCCCATGCCCGCGGCCGGACCGCGCGGCTGCGCCACGAGATCCAGATGGTCTTCCAGGATCCGTATTCCAGCCTCGATCCGCACCTGACCATCGGGGAGACCATCGAGGAGGCCCTGCTGGCAGCCGAGCGGCGCCAACCTCCCCGCAGTCGATCACGGACCCGCCGTCGGCAGCAGGTCGGCCACCTGCTGGAGCAGGTCGACCTCGATCCGGATCGGAGTCGTTCGCTGCCGAGCACGTTGTCCGGTGGACAACGACAGCGAGTCGCACTGGCACGCGCTCTGGCAGCCGCACCCCGAGTCCTGATCGCCGACGAGATCACCTCCTCGCTGGACGTGTCCGTCCAGGGATCGGTGCTCAACCTGCTGACCGGTCTGCAACGCGAGCTCGGGCTGACGGTGCTGTTCATCAGCCACAATCTCGCCGTTGTCCGGCACGTCTGCGACGACGTCGCCGTGCTCAGCCGGGGCAGGTTGGTGGAGTCCGGCACGGTCACCGAGGTTCTGGAGAACCCGCAACACCCCTACACCCAGAAGTTGTTGGCGTCGGTGCCGCAGCTGGGTGTCCGGCTGTTCACCGAGCCGGTCGACGACCACGCATCCGCCAAGGCTGCCCGCACGCCGACCGAGCTCGACGGGTACCACAGCCGATCCCTCGAACGAGTCAGCCAGCAACAGATCTAGAAAGTGAGCCAACGATGTCCCGACGCCTGCTGTTCGACGACCTGTCGGCGATCCGCGTCCCCACAGCCGTCACCATCGATCCCGACGGCACCCGGGTGGTGTACGCCGTCCGCGGCAGCGATCCCCAGACCGACACCAATCCCAGCACCCTGTGGAGTCGGTCGACAACACCCGATGCTCGGCCCTCCCGCTGCACCTCCGGCGAGGCGGACAGCGATCCGCAGTTCTCCCCCGACGGTTCCCGGATCCTCTTCCTGCGCAGCGGAGACGCCGGTCCGCAGCTCTGGCTGATCACCACCGACGGCACCGACGAACGCCGCCTCACCGAGCCCGACCTTTTCCCGTACGGCGTCGCGAGCGCCACCTGGAGCCCGGACGGCAGCAGGATCGCCGTGATCGCCGCCGTCGGTGTGCACAGCGATCCGCATGCTCCGCTGGTCGCCGATCGGATCGGCTACAAGGCGGACGGCGCCGGCTACCTCGGCGAGCTCCGTACCCAGCTGTTCATGATCAAGGCCGACACCGGGACGGTCACCCGACTGACCAGTTCCCCGTACGGGGTCACGGCACCGGCCTGGTCACCCGACGGCACCCGGATCGCCTACGTCACCGCGACCGACGATCCCAGATCGGACATCACCGCCGAGCACGTCGTCGAATACCTGACGGTCGCCGAGCGCACCCTCGGCGGCACCCGGATCGGGCACGCGACCGGTGTCAGCGGACCGCTGGTGTGGCGTCCCAACGGTGCATCGGTGATCGCCGTCGGGCGTCCGGACGTGTCCATCGGGCACGGGTTGTTGATCATGCTCCACCTCGACGTGACGAAGCCTGACCGGATCCTGACCGAGTCGACCGACCGCAATGTGATGCCGGGGATGCCTGGCTATCCCGGCGCCGGGCCGGTGCTGTCTGCCGACGGCCGATCGGTGCTGTTCTGCCTGCGGGAACGCGGCTGGTCCCATCTGCATCGGGTATCGATCGTGGGCCGGGCCAAGCATCCGGCCGTGGAATCCTTGATCACCGATGATCATCAGGTGGTGTCCGGGCTGTCGGTCGCGACATCGGCTGCCGTGGCGGCGGTGTTGATCACCGATCAGCGGTCCTTCGGTGAGGTCGCGCTGATCGACCTGGAGACCGGCGAGCTGACCCCGCTCAGCGCCCTGACCGCCGATGCGTTACCCGACATCGATCTCTTCACCGCCGAGCAGCGGACCTTCGGCATCGACGACGGCCAGCAGGTGCACGGCTGGCTACTGCGCGACCCTGATCATGCTCAACCAGGTCCGCTGCTGCTGGACATCCACGGCGGACCGCACAACGCCTGGTCCGGCGTCGCCGACCCGGCACACCTCTACCATCAGGTGCTGGCCGAACAAGGCTGGACGATCCTGACCCTCAACCCGCGCGGCTCCGACGGCTACGGCGAAGACTTCTATCGCGCCGTCGTCGGCGGCTGGGGCAGCCGTGACAGCGCCGACTTCCTGCAGCCGATCGACACCTTGATCAGTGAGGGCGTCGCGGACCCGCAACGGCTCGCCGTCACCGGCTACAGCTACGGCGGGTTCTCCACCTGCCGGCTGACCGCCGACACCGACCGGTTCGCCGCCGCGGTTGCCGGCGGGCTGCTGTGCGACTTCGCCGACTTCGCCGGCGGCTCCGACATCGGTGCGCTGATGACTCCGCTGGAGGTCGCCGGTGATCAGCCGTTGGACCGTCAGGGCTATGCCGAGCGTTCACCGATCGCGCAGGTCTCCCAGGTGACGACACCGACGCTGATCCTGCACGGCGCCGATGATCAACGGTGTCCGGTCAATCAGGCCGAGCAGTGGTTCGTTGCGCTGCGCTCGGCCGATGTGCCGACCCGACTGGTGACCTACCCCGGCGCCAGCCACTTGTTCATCATCGACGGCCGGCCGTCCCATCGACTCGACTACAACCGGCGGCTGGTGGACTGGCTGCAGCGCTATCCGTCCGCGACGACCCGACCGGCCGGACGAGTGCCGGCCGGCCTCGGCAGCGATCATTGGCAACGTCGGCTGGATGATCTTCGTGAGCACTATCAGGTGCCCGGTGCGCAGTTCGGGGTGTTGGAGCTGACCGACGACGGTCGTGAGCTGACCCGTACGGTGGTGGGTTCCGGGGTGTTGAACGCGACCACCGGCGCTGCGGCCACTCCCGACGCGCTCTTCCAGATCGGTTCGATCACCAAGGTCTGGACGACGGTGATGATCATGCAACTGGTCGACGAGGGCAAGCTCGACCTCGACCTCCCGGTCCGCAAGATCCTGCCGGAGCTGAACGTGCTGGACGAGTCCGTCGCCGCCGAGGTCACCACACGGCATCTGCTGACCCACACCAGTGGCATCGACGGCGATCTGTTCACCGACACCGGACGCGGCGACGACGCCGTACGCGCCTATGTCGACACCCTCGCCGACGCGGCCCAGCTGCACCCGCTGGGCAAGGGCTGGTCCTACTGCAACTCCGGTTTCGTGATCGCCGGCCGGCTGATCGAGGTGCTCCGCGAACAGACCTGGGATCAGGTGCTGCGGACCAAGATCATCGAGCCACTCGGTCTGAAGCACTGCGTCACCCTGCCCGAGGAGGCGATCCGGTACGCCGCCGCGATCGGCCACGGCGTCACTCCCGACGGCGCCGTCCCGGTGCCGACCTGGGGCATCCCCCGATCGATGGGTCCGGCGGGCTTGATCAACTCCAGCGCCGGCGATCTGCTCAGCTTCGCCGGCATGATGCTCCGCGGCGGTGTTGCGGCCGACGGGACCCGGATCCTGTCGGCCGATGCCGCGGCCCAGATGGCCACCCCGCAGTATCGGGTCGCCGACCTGCTCGACGGGATGGACGCCTGGGGACTCGGCTGGTGGATCGAGGACTGGCACGGCACGACGGTGCTCGGCCACAACGGCGGCACCATCGGCCAGTCGGCGTTCCTCCGGCTCTTCCCCGACCAGCGGGTGGCGATCGCGCTGCTCACCAACGGTGGCGTCGTCGACGGGCTGTCGGCCGACCTGTTCGCCGAGGCTGCCGATCTGCTCACCGGCCTCACTCCACCCGACCGGTTGTTGCCGCCGTCGCCGAGCCCCGCCGTGTCCCTGGCGGGCTTCCCGGGCGAGTATCGGACGGCCTGGACGACTGCCGCCGTCGAACGCAAGAAGGATTCGCTGTCGGTGACCGTCACCCAGCGGGCCGTGGTGCCCGGAGCCGAGCAGCCGCCGACGACCCTGGACCTGGTGCCGGTGTCCGACGGCGTCTTCGCCAGCCGTCCGCCGGGTGCGGCGACCTGGGGGCAGGCGGTGTTCCGGACCGATCCGGACGGGTCGTCGTTCCTGCAGTTCGGTGCGCGACGGTTGCCTCGGACCTCGGCGGACGGATGATCACCGCGCCCGCGGTGTCGGCGGCCGAAGAGGCGGCCGACAGCTGCGCACGCGCCGCAGCGGTGGAGATCCTCGAGCTCGAATCGGGGGCGGACATGAACGCCGCGGCCGAGGTGCTGCGGACGATCTGGCAGACCGGCGCCGACCAGCCGCTCCTGCATCCGTCGCTGCTGGTCGCCCTGGCCCACGGCGGCAATTACGTCGCCGGTGCCTACCGCGGCGATCGGTTGGTCGGCGTCTGTGTCGGCTTCTTCTCCGCACCGCCGGGCCGAGGCCCGGGCGCGGCCACGGCCCTGCACAGCCACATCGCCGGTGTCCTATCCGACCACGCCGGTCAAGGGATCGGGACGGCGCTCAAGCTGCATCAGCGGCTGTGGTGCCTGCGGCGCGACGTCGGCACCATCACCTGGACCTTCGATCCGCTGGTCGCCCGGAATGCGTCGTTCAACCTGCACCGACTCGGCGTCGGCGTCCGGAGTTATCTCACCGACTTCTACGGTGCGATGTCCGACGGGGTCAACGACGGCCAGCCGACCGACCGGCTGCTGGTCGGCTGGGACCTGCGATCCGCCGGTGTCGAACCGTCGGACCCTGGCGCGGCCGCCGCCGTCGGCTGTCGGCCGGTCGTGAAGATCGGACCGAACGGTGAGCCGGTCGAGGCGCACGGTGGCCCGGCCGGGCTCGGGCCGACGACGACCACCGCCCGGCTCACCATCCCGGCCGACATCGAGGCGCTGCGCCGACAGGACCCACAAGCCGCCCGCCGCTGGCGGGAGGTGCTCCGCCGCTGGCTCGGCGGACTCCTCGACGCCGGCTGGTCGGTCGTCGGCTTCGACCGCGACGCGGGCTATCTCCTGTCCCGGCGGGCCCGGCCCTGAAACCACGCCTCGACGTCGAGGTTAGGCACCTTCCGGGGGCGCGGGAACGTGCCTAAGTTCGATATATCGAGGTTGGGCACCTCCGGGGGCGTGGGTTAGTAGAACTCGTGGGTGTTGATGGGGTTGCGGAGGGGTTGGTTGTCGAGGAGGCGGGTTGCGTTGTCGGCGAAGAGTTCGGCGATCCGGCGTTCTTCGGCCGGGTTGAGGGCTGCGGTGTGTGGGCTGATCAGCACATTCGGGTGTTGCCAGAGGGGGCTGTCGGCGGGCAGCGGTTCGACGGCGAAGACGTCCAGGGCTGCGAAACCGATCCGGCCGGAGTTCAGGGCGGCGATCATGGCGTCCTCGTCGATCACGGTGCCGCGGCCGACGTTGACGATGATCACTCCGTCCGGTGCGGCGTCGAAGACCTGCTGCCCGATCAGGCCGGTGGTCTGATCGGTGCCCGGCAGGGTGACCACGATCGCGTCGGCCCGGGACGCGGCCTCGGCAAGATCATCCATCGCCACGAGCTCGCTGACGCCGTCGACCGGTTCGCCGCTGCGACTGGTGCCGAGCACGGTGGCGCCGAGGGCGGACAGCTTGGCCGCGACCACCTTGCCGATGCCGCCGAGACCCACCACCAGCACGGTCAGCTCGTCGACCTGGCGCATCGCCCACCGGCCGGGCCACTCCCGGTCGGCCTGCTGACGCAGCAGCCGCGGCAGATCCTTCGCGCCGGCGAAGATCCCGAAGACCGCAAACTCGGCCAGCGTCGATCCGTGCACACCGGCGCTGGAGGTGAACGCGATCCGCTGCAGCGCCTCGTCGGTCAGCCCGGCCGCCTTCACCGACGCGCCACCGCCGGCTGCCGTGGTGTGCACCCAGCGCAACCGTGGATTGGCCGCCACCGTCCGGGACAGCGCGTCCGCGTCGACGTCCGGCACCCCGAACAGGATGTCGGCGTCGTCCACCAGCCGGTCGAATTCTGCCTGCTGCTCCGGACTCCGTCGGAACGCCGGGTCGCCACCCCAGTCGGCCGGATGCCGGGTCGGCGGCGTCAGGTCCGGTCGAGAAACGACCTCCAGCCGTGGCTCGGCGGTGCGGATCAACTCGACCAGGTCGTCGGGCAGCGGTACGGCGATCACCGCACGCAGGCGTTCCCGCCCTCCGTCGGAACTGGTTTCGGACGGGCTGGCAGTCATCAGGTGATCCTCGATTCGGTCCACGGTGTCGGCTCCAGAACCCTATCCACGCGCCACACCCCGCGGGTCCTGAGGCTGTCGAAGGACCAATCAGTAGGCAGACCGCAACCCCTGACCGCACGCGGCCGGCCCCGCTCGGCCGGGACCCATGATTGGGTGATCCCGTGTTGGCACCGGAGCGGCACCGCGAGATCATGCGGTTACTCAGACTGCGTGGCGCCGTACGGCTCGCCGACGTGATGGTGCGGATCGGCTGTTCGGAGTCGACGGCGCGTCGCGATCTCGCGGTGCTGGAGAGTCTCGGCGAACTGCGCCGGGTGCACGGCGGCGCGACCACGGTGGAGGACCGGCAGTCCCGCGGACCGGTCCTGGACGAGCTGCGAACCGTCGCGCTGGGCCTGCGCACCAACCGCGGACACCGTTTCGGCAGCACCGGCACGGTCGGGCTGCTGATCCCGCAGCGCGGCTACTACTGGGCCGCGGTGCTCGACGGCGCCCAACGTGCCGCGGAACTGACCGGGCTGCGCCTGGTTCTCGGCGAGGCTCCCGATCCGCAGACCGACGAAGCAGTACGGCTCCGCAGCCTGCTGCACCTCGAGGTCGACGCGCTGCTCGTCGCCCCCAACCTGCACCGGCTCGGCGACACCAGGGTGTTGGAGGCGCTGCAGGGGGTGGACGTGCCGGTCGTTCTGTTGGAGCGACGTGTTCCGGAGGCCTTCGCAACGCGGGACGTCGACTCGGTCACCTCCGATCATTCGCACGGCGGACGACTGGCCGGCCGGCATCTGCTCGACCGGGGGCACCGCCGGATCGCCTTCCTCGGCTGGCCGGTCTCGCCCACCTACGAACCGGTCCTCACCGGATTGCGGACCGCCATCGATGACGCCGGCGCCACTGTGGTCGAGCACCCGTTGCGGTGGCTCGGCCGGATCGACCACCAAGATCATCGTGGTCAGGTCGTCGAGGCTCTGGCCGCGTTGCGCGCACAGCGGGTCACCGCGGTCCTCTGCCAGCCGGACGAGGCGGCCTTGTACCTGCTCGACGCGGCCCGGGCCCGAGGGGTGCGCATCCCACAGGATCTCGCCGTGATCAGCTACGACGACGAACTCTCCGGTGCCGCGACACCACCCCTGACTGCGGTCGCGCCGGCCAAGCAGGACATCGGGTTCAGCGCGATCATGCTGTGTCTGCGCAGGATCGCCCGCCTCGGCCCGCCGCCGCACGCGACGCAGCAGGTGATGCTGCTTCCGGACCTGGTGATCAGGGAGTCCGGCTAGGGCGGCGCTGACGGGTTCTGACCGGTTGCTACTCGCTGTCTGGTCCTCGGTGTGCTGCCAGGTGCAGGCTCAGCCTGGAAACACCGATCTGCACCGTCGCGAGCGGCGCCAGACGGGTGCAGCGGCCGGGCGCCGACGCGAACGGCATACCGGGCGTGTATCGAGCGTCGGCAACGCCGCCGATGTGCCCGTCCGGAGTCGCGCAGTAGGTGGAAACCGGTGTTTCCAGGCTCACCTCGTTCCCGGAGAATCGGAGGCGTCGATGATGAAGCCCGTGTCGGCTGTGCTGTGCCTGCTGTCGGCGGTCCTGCTGAGCGTGTCGGTGGCGGTACCGTCCGCCGTTGCCACACCACAGGAGCGACCGCGACCGGTGATCTTCACCACCGAGGCGGAGATCAGCCGCGCGATCCGTCGCGTCCATGATCATCAGCAGCCCTTCTACGATTCCTGGCTGAAGACCAAGGCCGCGGCCGATGCGGCGCTGGCGAAGACGTACATCCCGGAGCAGTCCTACAACCACGAGACCTATTTCGGCATCGCCCGGCCGCAAGCACAAGACGCCCGCAGCCTCGCACTCGTCGCCCGGATCACCGGCGACCGGACGTATGCCGACAAGGCCCGGGAGATCCTCCGGCTGTGGGCCCGGGACGCCATCGACGGCGACTACCCGGGGTGGGGCAGCCCGCACCAGATGGGACTGGTGATCGGGCGGGTGGTGCCGATCTTCGCCGACGCGTACGCGATGCTCTGGGACGAGCTGCCGACCGCGGAGCGCACCCTGATGGCCCAGTGGTTCGGCAAGATGGCCAAGGCGATCATGATCAGCCGGAACATCTTCCGCTACGAGACCGAGACCTGCGACTACGGCGTCTGCCGCTATCGCGGCGAGCCGGGCACCTATCTCGGCGGCAACTACTTCAGCAACCATCTGTCCGCGCACAACCTCGGCCTGCTGGCGATCGGGGCCGCGCTGCGTGATCGGGAGATGGTCGCCGAGCAACTCGATTCACCGAGGAACGACAAGGACCTGAAGGAATTGATCAACGGCGCGATCGTGATGCCGGATGATCTTGGCGGCGGCGTCGCGGACGGCGATCTCTACAAGGGCGATCCGACGTACACCGACGGTGCGCCGCTGCCGGAACCGGGAGAGATCTGGGACCGCAGCCGCACCGCGCAGGGCAAGGGGCTGCACTACACGTTCCTGCATCTGCAACTGCTGATGCTGCAGGCCGACATCGCGAAGAACCAGGAAGGCAGCGGACGCGACTGGTTCGACTACGTGGGTCCTCGCGGGGAGCACCTCGAGCTGCCGTTCGAGATCTACGACGACTTCCTGATGACGGCCGACCCGGGCGCACGCACCGGCTACTACGTCGCCAGCGCGCTCGAATACAACCTGGTCACCCTGTACGAGCTCGCCCACCGCGAGTACCCGGCGAACCCGGACATCCGCACGGTGCTCGAATCGTTCGACCGGGCCGGATTCACCGACGATCATCAGACCTTCGGCTGGACGCTGCCGCTGACCGACGGGCTGGACGATCTGGCGTTGGCCGACGAGCCGTATCCGGCCTCCGGGAGATCGAGCTGGACCTTCGACTCCGACGGTGACTTCGAGGCCGTGACCGTCCGGAAGGCGCAGGCAACCGTGGCCGACGGGTCGCTGAACCTGACCGTGAACCAGGACGACCCGGGCATCGTCACGCCCGACCTGCTCGGCCTACCCACCGCCGACTACGGGCAGGTCGAGATCCGGATGCGCAACCGGACAGCGGACACCCAGCTGGTCGTCTACTTCAGCACCGACGACGCTCCGGTCATCGACGGCAGCAGACGGGCGGCGATCACGATCACCGCGAACGACACCGACTTCACCAGTTATCGGATCGACCTGCGGCAGAATCCGCAATGGACCGGCCGGATCCGGCAGCTCCGGATCGACCCGGTCCAGGGCACGTCCACCGGCACCGTCTCGATCGACTCGGTGCGGGTGATCGCCTGACCTCCGAGCCCTGAGCCCGTCGAAGTGCTGATCACCAGCAACAGAACACCCCGTCGACAAGCTCAGGGACCTTGGTACGGGGTGCCCTTCCACCGGCTCGGGGACCTGGTACGGGGTGCCCTTCGACAAGCTCAGGGACCTTGGTCGAGGGTGGCCGTGGGACCGGGGATAATGAACGGACTTGTGCGAGGCGGCCGCTACGGCATTTCATGAACACAGCACGACGGCCGCGTCGCGCACCGGAACCACCCAGAGAGCGAGCGTCATCAACCCCATGCTGGACCGTGCAGTGATCGATTCGTTGTTCCCCGCCGACCTGCCCGAGGCCGAGCAGTGGGAGCAGCGCTATCCCGCACGCGACCTGCCCGAGGGTGCGAAGGTCACCCGGCTGGGGCCGTCCCCGACCGGATTCGTGCACATCGGCACGGTGTACGTGGCCACCATCGACCGAGACGTCGCCAGCAACTCCGGCGGTGTCTATCTGGTCCGGGTCGAGGACACCGACCAGACGCGGCTGGTGGACAGCGCGATCGAGCAGTTCGACCGCGCGTTCTCCTACTTCGGCATCGCCTCCGACGAGGACACCGAGCACGGCGACTACGGCCCGTACCAGCAGTCCGAGCGGGAGCAGATCTACCTCAGCTTCGTCCGCGAACTGCTCCGTCAGGACAAGGCCTACCTGTGTTTTGCCACCAAGGAGGAGTTGGCCGACATCACCGAACGGCAGCGCGCGACCAAGCTGCCCACCGGCTACTACGGCCGCTGGGCGATCTGGCGCGACGCCGACCCGGCCGACGTGCAGGCCAAGCTCGACGAGGGGGCGCCGTACGTTGTGCGGTTCCGCGCGCCGGACGGCTCGGACAGCCGTCGGGTCAGCTTCGTCGACGCGATCCGCGGTGAGCTGTCGGCCGACGACAACCGCAACGATGCGGTGATCCTGAAGTCGTCGGACCAGTCACCGCGGCTGCCGACCTACCACTTCGCGCACGCCGTCGATGATCATCTGATGCGGGTCAACACGGTGATTCGTGGTGACGAATGGATCTCCTCGGTGCCGCTGCACCTGCAGCTGTTCGAGGCGCTCGGCTTCGAGCAGCCGACCTATGCCCACATCGCGCCGCTGCTGAAGCTGATCCCCGGCGGCAAGCGCAAGCTGTCCAAGCGCAAGGACGACGAGGCCAACGTCGACTGGTACATGTCGGTCGGCTACCCGGCCGAGGCGGTTTCCTATTACCTGAAGGGATTGGCCAACGGGAAGCTGGCCGAGCTGCCGCTGGCCGACGCGCTGGCAACGCCGATCAGCCTGGCCGACTGCGGCGTCGCCGGCCCGCTGGTCGACCTCGACAAGCTGACCGACATCAGCGCCGACTTCATCGGCACCCTGGACAGCCCGACCGTACTGGAGCGGTTGAAGGTCTGGGCCCGGGAGTACGACGCCGAGGTCGCCGAACTGCTGGAACAGCAGGCCGATCTCGCGCTGCGCGCGCTGGCCGTCGAACGGGACGGCTCGGACAACCCCCGCAAGGATCTGCGGATGTGGTCGGACTTCCGACCGGCGTACGGCTTCTTCTTCTCCTCTCTGTTCGAGTTGGTCAACGGGCCCGGCGACCAGCGGCTTGTTGATCTTGGGGTGCCGGTCGAGGTGATCACCGCGTTCGCGGCCGATCTGGTGAACGGCTACCAGCAGCTGGACGATCCGCAGGAATGGTTCGGGCAGATCCGGGAGCTGGCGGCCAAGCACGGCTTTGCCAAGAACGCCAAGGAATACAAGAAGAATCCCGACGACTACCCCGGCTCCATCCGGGAGGCGTCACAGATCGTCCGGATCGCGCTCACCGGGTCGACCCGCAGCCCCGACATGCATGCGATCACCCAGGTGCTCGGCGCCGACGAGGTGCTCCGCCGGCTGCGACCGCTGACCGAGGGCTGAGGTCTAGTATCCCGCGCCCGAAGTTCGTGTGATTAGTCGGAGGCTGAAATGGTGAGCTGCAAGGCGGAGGAGGTGCGCATGCCGGGTGCATGTAAGCCGACGACAACGCAGCAGATCGCCGTTTCAGGCTTCGAATAATCGTACGAGCTTCGGGCGCGGGATACTAGGGAAGCACTGATTCATTCGGGCTGAGCTGCGGACCCGCGATGCGCGTTCGATCGCCAGCCGCACGAGTGCAGGCGGGCCGGGGCCCGTCAAGCGAGGGCAACGCAGCGAGCGGTCGTGCAGCGCGGGCCGCTGTAGCCCGAATAAATCAGTGGTTCCCTACAGGAAGATCGACAGGCCCGAGGCGGCCAGCGGCAACAGCCCCAGCAGCACCAACGGGTTGTACGGCTTACGCCGGTTGATCATCAAGATCATCACGGCGCTGGCCAGCCCGGTCAGGCCGGTCATCGCCCACAGCCCGATCACATCGGAGCGGGCCATCTCGGCCCGGTTGAAGGTCACGTAGACCGCCAGTGATGCGGCGTGGATGCCGACCACCACGGTGATCAACAACGAGACCAGCACCCGCTGCACCCGGTCCAGGCTGCGCCCTTCGGCCGCCGAGCGCGGGGTCATCTCATCGGTCATGCTGCTCGTCGAGCGTGTCCCGCTCGGTTCCCGGTCGACCATGGATCCCTCCCTGCGCTGCAGATCTGCCGAACAGTTAGGGAAGCACTGACCAAGAGGAGCGTTGCGACGACCACGCTGCCCGTCGGATCGCCAGGCGCACGCGTGAAGGCGGGCCGGGCCCGTCGAACCGGTGCAACGCAGCGAGCGGGCGTGCAGCACCGGCCGCAGTAGCTCCTCTTGATCAGTGGTTCCGTTAGTGGGCTAACTGTTGGTACCCATTCTATAGTGGCCGGGTGAGCACCCAGAAATCGATCGATGCCGGCGACCTCCTCGCGCTGGAGAATCAGGTCTGCTTCGCCCTGGCCGTCGCCTCCCGACGGGTGATCGGTCTCTATCGACCGTTGCTGGAGCCGATGGGGCTGACGCACCCGCAGTATCTGGTGATGCTGGCCCTGTGGCAGGACGGGCCACTGACCGTCCGCGAACTGGCGACCAAACTGTCGCTGGAGTCGGCGACCCTGTCACCGCTGCTCAAGCGGCTGGAGACGATCGGCTATCTCACCCGGTCCCGCGGCGTCCACGACGAACGGTCGTTGCAGATCGCGCTCACCCCGAAGGGCCGTGCCCTGCGCAAGCAGGCGCTGAAGATCCCGCCGACGATGATGGACAAGCTCGGCATGGATGTGGCGGAACTGAAGGAGTTCCATGCCCGACTGACCGGGGTCATCGACCGCGCGACCGCGGAGGAACGGGCGCCGACGACGGCCCGCTGATCAGCTGCGAGCCACCCCGATAGTGTCGCCGTGTGAGTGCATCAGCGGCCAGCTCGAACACCCCGACCGCGCAGAAGCTCCTGCTCGACTGCGACACAGGCATCGACGACACGCTGGCCCTGCTCTACCTGCTGGCCCATCCGTCCGTCGAGCTGGCTGCCGTGCTGTCCACCGCCGGCAATGTTCCGGTGGCAGAGGTGGACGCCAACAATCGTGCGCTGCTGGAGCTCTGCGGTCGTGACGACATCGAGGTCTGCCGCGGCGCGGACGGACCGTTGGCGATCGAGCTGCGGACCTGTGAGGACACCCACGGCCCGTACGGGCTCGGATACGCCGATCGGCCGGCGAGCACCGCACCGTCGGCCGGTCGACCCGACCGCGACGCCGCCGACGCCTGGATCGAGATCACCCGCGATCGTCCCGGCGAGTTGGTCGGGCTGGTCGTCGGGCCGTGCACCAACCTGGCCTTGGCGATCCGCCGCGATCCCGATCTTCCGACCCGGTTGAAACGACTGGTGATCATGGGCGGCAGCTTCGTCCACCCCGGCAACACCACCCCGGTCGCGGAGTGGAATGTGCTGGTCGATCCGGAGGCGGCACACGAGGTGTTCACCGCCTTCGGCACCGACGGCGCGCCGCAACCGATCGTCTGCGGACTCCAGCTGACCGAGCAGATCGCCTTCACTCCCGAGCATCTGACCCGACTGGCCGAGCTGGCCGGCAGTACCCCGATCGAGCTGGCGACCGCCGAAGATGATCATGGACGACGATCGGTGTCGGACAACCGGGTGATCGCCCTGCTGACCGACGCGCTGCGGTTCTACTTCGAATTCCACCACAGTGTCGGCGAGGGGTATCGCGCGCACGTGCACGACCCGTTCGCGGCCGCCGTCGCCATCGACCCCGGCATCGTCCAGACCCGACCGGCGGTGGTCGACGTCGAACTGGACGGCAGCCTGACCCGCGGCATGACGGTCGCCGACGAGGGCGGATTCTGGGGCCGACCGGCCAATGCGCAGATCGCCGACCGGACCGACGTCGACGCGTTCTTCGACGATCTGTTGAGCCGGTTGGCGACACTCGCGCGCCGAATCGGCTGATCGGGATCGGCCGGGGCGGCCGAGCCCCGACGCACCGGGACGGTCGTCATCTCGTCTCGCCAGGCGACATCAGGACGGCCCGGAGATGACACGACCAAGATCACGTTCTAGCGTTGAGCCGTGTTCTCCAACCTCAGCATGGGTGCCCTCGGCCTCACCGCCGACCTTCCGACAGCGATCGACCTGGCCGCCAAGCACGGTTTCGGCGGCGTCGATCCCGACCTCGGCTACCTCAGTGGACTCGGCGGTACCTCCGCGGTCAGCGAGTTCGCCAGCTCGGTCTCGGAGAAGGGACTGCGGTGGGGCATGGCGGGCCTGCCGATCAACGTCACCGCACCCGGGACCGAGTTCGCCCAGCAACTCGCCGAGCTGCCGGCCAAACTGGAGGTGCTGAACGCCGCCGGCGTCACCGCGGTCGGCACCTGGGTCCGGCCGATGCACGACGAGCTGCCGTACCGTCGCAACTGGGCGCTACACGCGTCCCGGCTGTCGCTGATCGCCGAACTGCTGGCCGATTCCGGCATCCGGCTCGGGCTGGAATACATCGGTCCGAAGACCTTCTGGTCCACCGAGCGGTTCCCGTTCATCCACTCCCTCGGCGAGGCGCTGGAGTTGATCGTCGAGGTCGGCGCCCCGAACATCGGGCTGATCCTGGACAGCTACCACTGGTACACCGCCGGCGAGAGCGCCGATGATCTCGAGGGCCTGTCCGACGCCGACATCGTCTCCGCCGACATCAACGACGCCCGCGACGACCGGGAACGCGACGAGCAGCAGGATCTCGACCGTCGACTCCCCGGTGCGACAGGGGTGATCGATCTGGACGGCTTCATGTCCGCCCTCCGCGCCGCCGGCTACGACGGACCGGTCAAGGTCGAGCCGTTCATGAAGTCACTGGCCGAGCAGCCGGTCGACGACGTCCTGGCCGATGTCTCGGCGCGGCTCGCGAAGGCGATCGGCTGAAACCCGAGCGACAGCACGAATACCGCCCCCGGCCGGCCGCCGGCTGCTTCAATGGATCGTGCGGTCGTAGCTGATCCCGTCCCGGTGATCAAGCGGCCGCCGAGGGGGATGATCATGGAGGCGACGGCCGCGGACAGACGCGAGAACGGCACCGGCCCGGGGCCGGGCGGATCAGATGACGCCGGCGATCTCGCCCACCGCCTGGCCGGCGCGATCGCCGGTCGGGATGCGGCCGCGCTGCGTGATCTGCTGACCGAGCAGATCGACTTCAGGGCGATGACACCGGGCCGTTTCTGGGAGGCCGGCGACCGCGACGAGGTCGTCGAGATCGTCTTCGGATCATGGTTCGAACCCGGCGACGTGATCACGGCGGTGTTGAGTGCGGGCGGGGAGCGGGTGGCCGACCGGACCTCCGTGCACTACCGGCTGCGCGGCCACAACGCCGGCGGCGATTTCGTGGTCGAGCAGCGCGCCTACACCCAGCAGACCGGCGGGCGGATCGACTGGCTCCGGATCATGTGCTCGGGTTTTCGTCCGGTCGCGGCGAGCTGATCCGGCGGCTGACAGCGGTCGCTGCTGCCCTCACGCGCCGTGGATCAGTCCCATCGCGTCGGCCAATCGGACGATGTCGGCGGTCACCGGGTCATGGACGGTCAGCCAGTCCGCTGCGGCCGGAGCGGCCATCGACCGGACCTCGATGACTTCTTCGCCGTCGGCCGGGTTGGTCGGCGGCTGGATCACCTCGGCTCGGACGACGGCAAAGGCCCAGTGCGACAGCGGGTGCGGTTGGTGCGGACGGTACGGCTCCGGCCGACGGCTGCGGGAGATGTGGGAGGCGAAGATCATCGGCTCGCCGGTGGTCTTGGCTCCGGCCTCCTCCAACAGTTCCCGGGTCACCGTCTCGCTGATCGACTCGCCCGGTTCTCGGGTGCCACCGGGCAGGAAGCGCCACTCCTGCACGCTGCGGCAGACGATCACCCGGTCCTGCGGATCGACCGCGACGCAATGGATCCGGCTAATCAGCTCGTCCTGCGGTGACGGATCGACGCTGAAGGTCACGTCGGTATCGGCGTAGTCCACATACATCGGCCGGAACAGGTCCGGGAACTGAACCGGCCAGGCACCCTCGGTCGTCATCCATCCTCCAGGCTCGGGCTCCCGGTGTCGGGCCACCAGGTTCGGGGCCCTCACGGTATCCCGACGGGTGTCGCCGGCGCCGACCTCGCAGCACCGGGACGGAACGCGGACAGGCCGCCGCCCCGAAGGGCGACGGCCTGCGCAGATCGGTGCGCCAGGTCGCTCAGGCAGTCTCAGGCTGTTGGGCGAGCTGGAACTGGACGTCGCCGTCCTGGGTGACCTGGGCGTCGAGGACCTTGTCGTCGAGAACCTCCGACGCGCTCTCCTCGAGATAGACCTTGGCCTCACCACTTTCGACAACGGTGTCGCCCGGCTCCCCGGACGGTACCGCCGAGATGGCGAACGCGCCATCGGTCGGGCCGCTGATCCGCAGCCCTCCGTCCTCGGACTCGGTCTGCTTGTCGACGATGGTGGATACGATGTTGCTGGCGTTCTCGGTGAGGGTGAGCATGCGCTCTCCTTCCGTAGTGAACAGGTTCCTCCACCGTCCCCCGTTTGCGCCCGCGACTCAAACGCGGGTCCCGCTGAGTGGGACCGGGTTGACAGCCCGTGAGAATGCCGGGACCCTGCGCCCACGAAGATCCCGGTCCGTCCGACGATCAACGCGGCCCACCACGACACCGGGACAGGGATCAGACCGAGACAGGATCAGACCGGGACAGGGATCAACCCAGGACGGCGATCAGCACGCCGAGGCCGACGAAGATCACGCCGACCGGAATCATGATCAGCAGACCGATCCGGCCGCTGTGTGCGCCGTCGGCGACCTGGGCGTTCGTCGGATCATCGGGATCGACCAGCACCCTGATCGGGAACGGGAATTCGCGCAGCGTCCCACCGGAGACACCGTGCGGATTCTTGGCCGTCCGGGAGACACCGTCGGCTCCGATCCAACGCAACATCCAGTACTGCACCGAGGTGTCGCTACCGGTGTCCCAGACATAGTCGTAGACCTCACCGGGATAGGAGATCCAGCGTCGGCGTCGTTCGGACAGCTGTCGACTGCCGCGGATCCCGAGCACCGTCGTCACCGAGCCGAGCACGATGAAAACGATCGGCAGCAACAGGTTCATGATGTGGTTCCGATCACTCGATCGCGGCCGGCGAGCCGACCGACGGTCGCCTGCAGCAGCGTCAGCGCGATCAGGATGATGATCACCGCCGACCAGCTGCCGGTCAGTTCGCGGATCGATCCTGCCGCGATCGGACCGCCCGCGGCAAGCAGATAACCGAAGCCCTGCGCCATTCCGGACAGCCGGGCGGTATCGGCCGGGTCGCCGGTGCGCAGGCCCATCATCGCCAGCGCGAGCGCGACCGAACTGCCCGACGTCATGCCGCCGAGCACGGCCCAGATGACGACCAGGTCGGGCCACAGCAGCAGCCCGGTCAACGCGATCAGCATCGGCAACGCCACCATGATCGCAATACCGCGCTGATCATCACGGCGCCCCATCAGGACGGTCACGGCGAAGGCTGCGGCGATGCCGACCGCCTGATACAGGAAGAGATGGCTGCCCGCCGCAGCGGCCGTCGTGCCATGTTCGGCCTCGATCGCCGGCAACCAGTTCACCAGCGTGTAGAAGACGGTCGACTGCAGTCCCATGTGCAGCGTGACCTGCCAGGCCAAGGCGGACCGCCACAACCGCTGTCGACGTCGATCATGATCACCGATACCAGCGGGGACGATCGCGGTCGGATGCTCGACCAGCCGCATTCGCACTGCCCAGATGATCATTGCGGCCGCCGCCGGTAGCAACCAGATCCCCACCGACCCACGCCAACCGGACGAGCCGCCGATCGCCAATGCGGCGATCGGCACCGAGATCCCCGAGGCGGTCGCGGCGAAGGTGTTCATGGTCGCGGTATAGCCGCCGGTCATCGGTGAGATGTGGCCGGGGAAGTCTCGTTTCACCACCGCCGGCACCAGCACGTTCCCGATCGCGATGCCGATCCCGATGATCAACGTCCCGATCCAGAGCAGCCCGGGCACTGCCAGCGACCGCGCCGCCAGACCGATGATGATCATGATCAACGCGGCGAGAACCGCCCGGTCGGTTCCGACCCGGCGGGCCAGCAGATGGGCCAACGGCGACACCACCGCAAAGGCCAGCAGCGGCAGCGCGGCGAGCAGACCGAGCAGACCCGGTCCGATGCCGACGTCGACGCCGATCCGATGCAGGACCGGTCCGACCGAGGTGATCGCCGGTCGCAGACAGGCGGCTACCAGCAGCACGCCGATGACGGCCAGGATCGCTCGACCCCGACGACGCGGCAAGGTTGCAGCGTCATCGGGGAGCAGGTCGGGATCGGTCATCGCGCGCTGTCGTCCTCGGCAGTTCATGGGTGAGAGGTCCGCCCACACCCTACGACCGGGTCGGGATCGGCCGATCTCACGGCTCCCCGACGAGCCGCCTGCCTCGCAGGTCGGTGCGCTGCCACGCAGTTTCGATGTCGCCGAGCGGCACCGTCTGGACGTCGAGGTGAGCTGCCTGCTGCGCGTCCGGGTGAGACCCGTTTCGCGGGTGCCGGGGTTTTCCATCCGGCGCGGCGCAGCCGGCAGACTCGCTCTAGTTGAGGATCTCGCCGCGCTCGTCGTTGCGGATCGCCTCGAGCCGGTCCCGCCAGGTCTGCAGGGCTTGTGGAGTGAGTCGGGTCCAGTCGGTGATCTCGCGGACCACCCGCAGCGGCGCCGCGCTGCGATAGGACCGGGTCGGGTTGCCCGGGAACTTCTTGTCGGTGACGTTCGGATCGTTCTCGAACGGGCCGGTGGGCTCGACCTCGTACACGTGCGGCTCGGTGTCCACCGCCGCGATCTCGGCGGCCAGACCGGCGCCGTCGCGCAGCGCGGTGAAGTAGATGTGGTTCATCACGATCTCGGGCCGGTAGTTGGAGCGGAACCCCGGTGTCAGCAGATCGCCCGGCTTCAGTTCCGCCTTCGTCCCGTGGAAGAACGGCCCCTCGTCAGGTGCATCCGTCACAGCGCGAGCATACGGCGCCGGGTGCGCGCTCGGGAATCACGACGCCGGTCGACGAGCGACCTGGAGATGATCATGACCCTGACCGGCCGTCGACGCTACTGTACCTTGACGGTTACGTAACTACCTGGTTACATAGCGCTATGGATGTCGTCCTGCGGGCACTGGCGGATCAGAGCAGACGCACGGTGCTGGAGACACTGGCCGATGGGGAAGCCACCGCAGGCGAGTTGGCTGCGCTGGTGTCGATCTCCCGACCCGGGGTGTCGCGGCATCTGCGGGTGCTGCGGGAGGCAGGTCTGGTCGACGTACGCCAACAGGCGCAGCGCCGGATCTACAGCTTGGCGCCGCGGCCGTTGGCCGAGGTCGATCAATGGTTGGGCCGGTACCGGGTGCTGTGGGAGCAGCGACTGGATGCGGCTGCACACCGAGGTGGCCCGCGGGAAGAGAGCGAGGAGCGAGAAATGACCGGGGACGGAAGAGAGCAATGACGAAAGAGACGGCGACCGACAGTCGCACCCTGGGCAGCCTTCGGGCTGCCGACGGACACGGAGTGGTCCGGATCGAGGAGCGCTTCCAGACCGATGCCGCGGATCTCTGGTCCGCGATCACCGATCCACGGCGGCTGGCACGGTGGTACGGCGAGGTCGACGGCGACCTCCGGGTCGGTGGCGAATACCGCGTCTTCCTGGCAGGCCCGGGGCTGCACGGCGCCGGTCGGATCGAGGTGTGCGATGCCCCGCATCGACTCCAGGTGGTCAGCACCGAGACCGAGGAGTCCTGGCGACCGGGTGACGGTGGGCTGACGTTCGACGAGTCCATCGAGGCGGTGTTGACCGGCGACGGCGACGGCACCACCCTGATCATTGAGGCGCATGGCATGCCGCTGGACAAGATCGCCTTCTACGGGGTCGGCTGGCAGCTGCATGCCGAGCATCTCCGCAGCTACCTCGCCGATGAGGAGCCCGACGACGAGGAAGCTCGTTGGAACGATCTTGTGCCCAGCTATCAGAGGCTGGCCGCCGACCTCCACTGATCGCCTGCTCGACGTGCGGCCCTGCTCGACGTACGAACTGGAGCGGCAGCGGTTCACCGCTTGGGCCACTGCCAGGGTGGACCGTCCAGCGCGCCTTGATCGACGACCAGGGTCTCACCATCGGGCTTCTCCAACTCGACCAGCCTGGCATCGTCGTGGCGGAGTTGCTCGACGACGGTGCCGGCATGGGTGACGACGATGACCTGGGAGTCGTCCGCGGCCCGGGTGATCATCCGGGCCAGTGGTCGCAGCAACTCCGGGTGCAGGCTGGTCTCCGGTTCGTTGAGCACGATCAGCTCGGCCGGCCGCGGGGACAGCAGGGCCGCGGCCCAGACCAGGTAGCGCAGAGTGCCGTCGGACAGCTCGGCGGCATCCAGCGGCCGTAGCAGATTCGGCTGCCGTAGCTGCAGCGTCATCCGGCCGTCGTGCTCGGTGACCATGATCGTGCTGCCGGGAAAGGCTTCATCGATGGTGGCATCGAGCAGGTCGGCGTTCCCGATCTCGCGGATCGTCTGGATCGCGGCAGCAAGATCACCGGCATCGCCGGACAGCACCGGTGTCCTGGTCCCCAGCATCGCCGCGCGGGCCGGAGCGGCGGCATCGGTCCGGACGTGATCGTAGAACCGCCAGCCACGCAACGCGGCCCGGACCGCGCGGATCTCCGGAGCATCGACCTCGTCGAGCATGCTCTCCCACGGTTGGAGTTTGCGCTCCGACGTCCAGCCGGTGTCTTCCCGGATCCGCACCTGGCTGCCACGCCGCTCGGCCAGCAGAGTGGACGGGCGCAGGATCGGTCCGTGCCAGATGCTTTCGACCTTGATCTCGGGATCCCGTTCGAACATCGACCCGCTCGGGGTCGGCAGCCCGAGGTCGACGGCATAGCTGAAGCCGTCGCCGGCGAACCCCAACCGCAACGCGACCGGTCCCTGCCGTACGGTGCCCTGAGCCGGGGCACGGCCCTGTCTGACGGCGCGGCCGATCACCTCCGGCCCGGCCCACAGCGTGGACGGCAGCCCGCCCTCACCGGCCAGCGCTGCCACCGCTCCGTGCCGTCCGGCCGCCGCCAGCAACCGGAGTCCGCGGTAGAGGCTGGACTTGCCGCTCCCGTTCGGGCCGGTCACCACGGTGACCCGGCCGAGCGCGACCCGCAGGCTCCGGATCGACCGATATCCGTCAATCGCCAATGTCGACAGCACGCGGTCAACCGTAATGATCGACACCGACACGGCCGGTCGCGCTGGTCAACGGTGCCGGGCCGTCGGCGAGTGTTGGCGTGCCAGCACATCGAGCAACAGTGCGACGGCGGGACGCCGCCGGCCAGGCCGGGTCGCCAGCCGCAGCCGCCAGATCGGCTGCTCCCGCTCGGGTAACCGTACCGTCCGCACGCCGAGGTCTGGGTCGACCTCGCCCGGCGCGAAACCGACCCCCAGTCCGGCGGCGACCATCCCCGGGATCATCTGCACGTCGGGCACTTCGAGCACGACGGTCCGCGTCAGACCGGCGTGCACGAACGCGGCGTCCACCGCGATCCGGGTCCCGAATCCCGGCGGCGAGTCGACCCACCGCTCGCCATCCAGGTCACCCAAACGCACCCGGGACCGCCGCGCCAACCGATGCGTCGGCGGCAGCAGCAGCGGCATCGGCAGGGTGGCGATCGGCTCCAGCCGAACCGTCGGCGGGGCCGCCTCGCTCGGGCCGACGAAGGCCAGATCGAACTCGCCGGCGTCGACACCGCGCACCAAGTCGGTCGATCCCCGCGGCCGGACGTGCAGTCGGACCTGAACTCCGGGAGCGGCCCGGCCGAAATCAGCCAGCAACCGGGGCAGGTCGACCGGCGCCAGCGCGGTCATGATGCCGAGATCGACCTCGCCGCCCAACTGATCATCGGCACGTTGCACCACCTCACGGGTCGCCCGGGCGGAATTGATCAAGGTCCGGGCCTCCGTCAACAGTGCCTGGCCGGCGGCGGTCAACCGTGGCGCACCGGTGCCGGCCGAACGCTCGAACAGGCGGACCCCGAGATCGCGCTCCAGTGCCCGGATCGTCGTACTGACCCCGGACTGGACGACATTGAGCCGCGCGGCGGCAGCGGTGAACGTCCGCGACTCGGCAACCGCTACGAAGTACTCGAGTTGACGCAGCTCCATCCCGCCATTATCTCCATTTCAGATGACGGCGATCATCGTTCATCGCTTTTCCTGACAGCCGATCGGGATCAGACTTGAGCCCGTGACCATCACAAGGGCGGCGAGCCGCCGCGGATTCTGGCTGATCGCGATCGCGTTCTTGATCACGATGGCGTTCACCACCCTGCCGACGCCGCTGTGGCCGCTGTACCAGCAAGCCAACGGGATGAGCACCAGCAGCGTCACGATCGCGTTCTCCGCCTATGCGGTCGGGGTGTTGATCAGCCTGTTCCTCGGCGGTCACGTCTCGGACTGGGTCGGCCGCCGGCCGATCATGGTCGCGGCGGTGCTGGCAGAGATCGTGGCCGCAGTCATCTTCGTGACATCGACCGCTCTGCCCGCTCTGCTGGTCGCCCGACTGATCTCCGGCTTCGGGATCGGACTGATCACGGCAACCGCCACGGCCTATCTGGTCGACCTGCACGGCCGGGCCGATGCGGACCGACACCCGCTGCTGGCCGACCATGTCGCCACCGCTGCCAATCTCGGCGGCCTGGGCCTCGGCCCGATCGTCGCCGGGATCCTGGCCGGGCTGCTGCCGCGGCCGCTGAGCATGGTGTATCTGATCTTCATCGCCCTGTTGATCATTGCGGTGCCGATGATCATGATCGCGCCGGAGACTGTGAGCCGTAGCCGGCGTCGTTATCGGCCACAGCGGGTCTCGGTGCCGGGCGGTGCTCGCAGCCGCTACCTGTTGCTCGGGTTGACCGGGTTCGTCGCGTTCGCCCTGTTCGGGCTGTTCAGCGCACTGGGCCCGAAGATCCTCGGCAGTTCGCTCGGGCTGCACGCGACGGCGATCACCGGGGCAGTGTCCGGCGCGGTGTTCCTGCTGGCCGTGATCAGCCAGTTGGTCCTCGGTTTCGTCGACCGAGCCCGACAGGTCGGCTTCGGACTCGTCGGACTCGCCGTCGCCTTCGCGCTGCTGCTGACCAGTGGTGCGACCGGCTCGGTGATCGCGTTCCTGGCCGGCGCTGCCGTCGGCGGCGTGGGCGCCGGTCTCGCCTTCAAGGGCGCGATGGCCTCGGCACGGGAGCTGGCCGAACCGGCGGTCCGGGCCGAAGCCATCGCCGGCATGTTCCTGGCCGCCTACCTCGGCCTGGTCGTCCCAGTGGTCGGGCTCGGCGTCGCGACCCACGCCGTCAGCCTGGACACCGGGCTGGCCGGTCTCAGCGTGCTGATGGTGCTGATCACGGCATCGGTCCTGCTCGGACTGGGTCGGACGCGGGTCGATTCCCGTCGGGTCTGACGACGGAATTCTCCGGTCCGGGCTCAGCCCAGATAACCCTCGACCTCCGACGCCGGCCGGACGGCCGCGTCGTCGCCGTCCTTGCCGACCTCGCGCAGCGCCCGTCGTTGTCGCAGCAGGTCCCAACACTGGTCGAGTTCGACCTCCACCGCCGACAGCCGGGAGCGTTCATCATCGGCAGAGATCTCCGATTCGGCCCGCTGTTCGCGCAGTTGTCGTTCCTCCTCCACCAGCTCGCGGATTCGGTCCAGGATCGATTGTCCGTCGGTCATCTCCATCGCCTCCTGCTCACATAGTGCGCCCTGCGGATACCGATGCCGACGGCGGGCGGGATCTCAGCCTCGATCCGTGGACGGGCGCCGTAGCGAGCGGCACCAGAGGGGTGTGCTGGCAAGGCGCCGGCGTGAGGGTGGTCTGGTTGACCATTGAGCGTCGGCAACGCCGCCAGCGCGCCGCTCTGGGGCCGCGCAGTAGGCGCCCGTCCACGGATCGAGGCTCAGCTCACCAGAACGCCTTCCGCGGTTGACTGCGATCCTCGGTGGCGACCAGCACGTCCAGCGTCAGTTCGGTCATCTCGGCCCGCAAACCGGCGCTGTCCGGCCGATCCCACAGATTGATCAACTCCTGCGGGTCGGCGGCGAGATCGTAGAGCTCGCCGGTCCGTTCCCGGGAACTGCTCGGCTGTCCGTGGTGGGTGACGATCTTGATGTCGCCGCGACGCACCATCGTGGTGTGCACCGGCGGATCGTACGGGTGTCCGCTGTTGCGGTATTCGCTGAGCGCCCAGCCGCGGTGGCCGGTGGTGCTGCCGTCGGCCAGGCCCAGCAGCGACATGCCCTGGCAGGCGGGCAGCTCCGCTTCGGCGACCTCGGTCAGCGTGGCGGTCAGATCGATCCACTCCACCAACTCACTGATCACGGTCCCGGCCGGGATTCGCCCCGGCATCCTGATCAGCAGCGGGACCTTGATCGCGCAGTCGTACATCATCGGACCCTTCAGCATCAGCTGATGATCACCGAGCATCTCGCCGTGGTCGGAGGTGAAGATCACCATCGTGTCGTCGGCCAGGCCCTCGGCGTCCAGGGTGTCCAGGATCCGTCCCACCTCGTCGTCGATCAGACTGACCATCGCGTAGTAGCTGGCCTTGATCTCCTGCAGATCGTCGGCGGAGTAGTCCCGATAGCCGGGGGCGTGACCGCCGTAGGACCTCTCCGAGGCCTCGGTGAGGATCGGCGGCTTGTCGGCCAGCTCGCCATCGACCGTGTTCGGCCGGGACAACTGGTCGGGGCGGTACCGGTCCCGATACTCCTTCGGTGCGCCGAAGGAGTGGTGCGGATCGAAGAAGTTCGCGATCAGGAAGAACGGCTCTTCCGGCGGTCGCGATCCGGTCAGATACCGTACCGTCTCCTCGCCGACCCAATGCGAGTAGTGCGCCTCGGTCGGTACCACGTCGATCGGCGAACCGCCGACGCCGGCGGTCTTCCCCCGGTTGGGGTCGTCCCGACGCTTACCCAGCACGTCCTCGTACACATCGGGATGGGCCACCGACAACCACCGGTGGTACGCGTTCTCCGAGCTTCCGCGGTAAGGATCATGGGCCCATTGCCAGACCCGGAAGCCCGGCGACTTCTCCTCGGTGCGGCCGGCGAAACAGGCGTCCAGGTGCCATTTGCCGATCAGTCCGCAGTCGTAGCCCGCTTCGGCGAGCGCCTGCGGGAGGAGGCGGGTGCCGGTGGGCATCTGAACGCCGTTGGCATACAAGCCATGGTTGTGGACATATTGCCCGCTCATCAGCGATGCCCGGGACGGAGCGCACACCGGTGCCTGCACGTAGCAGTTCTCATACACCGCCGACTGGGCGGCCAACCGATCAAGGTTCGGGGTGTCGATCTCGGTGTTGCCGTAGGCCTTGAGGGTGTCGAAGCGTTGCTGGTCGGTGCAGATCAGCAGGATGTTGGGGCGACCCTGGTCGGGTTGGTCGGGCATCGATGTCCTTGTCTGGAAGGGATTCAGGTCCTGGCTCCGGTCCTCGACCAACCTTCTCATGATCTGCGCCGACTCGGTCAAGGACGGCGCCGCGGAGGGGCCTGAACAATTGGCTCGTCGTGAGCGCCCGATGTGCGTGCGGGGGGCACGTCGCGGGAGCGACGGCGGGCCGCGGCCTGTCGGGCGAGCGCGGCGCCGCCCGTGTGCGTGCGGCGTGGCGCGCTGCAGAGCGAGTTGTTCAGCGCCCTCCTGGGGTCACTCCGCGAGCGAGATCGGGGTCCTCGGATCGCGGGCACGGAACCAGATCGTGTTGCTCCGGGTGAGTGGGCGGCGGCAGCCGGTACACCAGTCCGCCGATCGGGCGTCGGTTCCGCAGTCCGCACAGCGGACGGTCATGATCCGTCCGGGGTCCGGGCTGGTGGTGTGGCCGGCACCCCAACGCGCGACGGCGTGCAGCACGGGCAAGGTGTCGGCACCCGACGGCGTCAGCCGGTACTCCCAGCGCGGCCGCACCGATCCGGCGTAGGCGACCTTGTCCAGCAGTCCGGCGTCGACGAGTTCGGCCAACCGCCGGCTCAGCACCGCATCGGAGATCCCGAGATCGGATCGGATCGGATCGAATCGCCGGTTCCCGGCGAACACTTCGCGCAGGATCAGCAGCGCCCATGCGTCGCCGAGCACATCGACGCCGCGCGCGATCGGGCAGACCTGCTCCGACCAGTTCGTTCGCAATGCCATCCGCGACCACCTCCTGATCTCCATCGGTCTCCTTCTCCGAGACTCGCTGTCCGCGGCAACACCCATACTGTAGCTTTCTTCACGATAGCTATTACGCGGAGGAGTGCTGATGCGGATCCTGATCGTCGGTGCCGGCGCGGTCGGCGGCTACTTCGGTGCGCGATTGGCCCGGGCCGGCCGCGACGTCACCTTCCTGGTCCGGCCGGCGCGTGCGCAGCGGCTTCGCGAGAGCGGCCTGGCCGTCGCCTCGCCGGCCGGCAACGATGTCGTCTCCCCCACGGTGCTCACCCGGGAGCAGATCACCGACAGTTACGACGTGATCCTGCTGACCGTGAAGGCCTACGGACTGGCCGCCGCACTCGATGATCTCGGGCCGGCCGTCGGTCCGGAGACGGTGATCATCCCGACCCTGAACGGGATCGCGCACATCGATCAGTTGCAGCGCCGCTTCGGATCCGAGCGGGTCTTCGGCGGCGTCTGCGTGATCGCCGCCCAGCTCGACGCCGACGGCACGATCCGACATCTGGGCATGGATCCGTCGCTCCGGTTCGGTGAACTCGACGGTCCGATATCACCACGGGCACAAGAGATCGGCGCGCTGTTCACGGTGCCCGGATTCGACGTCACGCTGTCGGAGGCGATCCTCACCGACCTCTGGGAGAAGTGGGTCTTCCTGAGCTCAGCGGCGGCGACGACGTGTCTGCTCGACGGCACGATCGGGGAGATCGCCGCTGCCGGCGGCGAGGGGGTCGTGCACGCCATCATCGACGAGGCGACGGCGGTCGCGCGGGCTGCCGGGCGGCCGCCCCGACCGGCCTCCGATCGACGGACCCGCAGCGTGCTGACCACTGCCGGGTCGACCTTCACCGCCTCGATGTTCCGCGATCGCGCGGACGGGCTGCCGATCGAGCGTGAGCAGATCATCGGCGATCTGGTCGACCGCGGCCGGGCCGCCGGCCTGGCGCTGCCGTTGCTGACCGCGGCGAACGTCACGCTGACCGGCTACGAGCAGCGCAGGACGTGCTGACCGGGCGCGGCGTTCTCAGACCCCAGGGCTGACGTGATCGGTGGCCTCGGCCCACAGGTCGGCCTCGGCGGTCTTGCGGGTGTATTGCCGGACCAACACCGCGACACCTCCGGCGACGGCGAGGGCGAGCAGGAACTTCTTCATCACACCAGCCTACCGACTCCCGACCACGGATCGGCCGGACGACAGCAAGGATCGGCCTGGTGGTGCGGCCGGATCGCCGGCAGCACCACACCCGCACGACCACCACACCCGTACGACACGGGTCCGGGTCGGCGGCGGCAACCTCAGACCCAGGTCCGATGGGTCGGAGTCCGGCCCGGCTTACGCTGGCTGTTGTCATGACCCACCAGCAGCATCGGTCCGCCGGCATGCCCGGAGCCGCCCCCACGCCGGCCGCCGAACCCTCATCGGGCGATCCGGAGGGTGCGGCGCACCGCACCGGGTTCACCGGGGCCGTCCGTACCGTGCTCGGACTGGCCGGCACCGGCCGGTCCGAGGGTGGACTCCCGCACGCCAGCGGCAGCGACCCGGATCGGGCGTTCCTGTTCGACGTCGCCACCGGGCTGCTGCTGGCCGCGTCCTGCGGACTCCTCGACAGCACCTATGGTGGCGCCACGTTGCTGGCCTCGCTCGGGCTGACGCTGCCCTGGGCGGTCCGGCGGCGGTGGCCGCTGGTCGCGTTGATCGTGGCGACGTTGGCCGCGCTGTTCCAATTGGTGGTCTCCGACCAGCCGCTGTTCGCGATCGTCGCCGTGCCGGCCCTGATCTACACGTTCGCCCGCTGGACCAATCGCACCTTCGCCCGGACCGGGCTGGCGGTCGGGCTGGCCGGCGCCTTCCTCGGCCCGATCCGCTGGGCGCTACCGACCTCCCCGGCATCGATCGGTGTCTTCGTGGTCACCGCGCTGGCATGTTCGGGGCTGGTCGCACTGGCCTACGTGATCGGCAGCCGCCGCCGGGAACGCGCCGAACGCGTGCACCAGGCCGTGCAGACCCGGATCGAACGCGAACGGCTGATGGCCGCCGAGCAGGAGCAGCGCTCACGGGTTGCAACCATCAACGAGCGGAACCGGATCGCCCGCGAGTTGCACGACATCGTCGCGCACTCGCTGTCGGTGATCGTGGTGCAGGCCGAGGGTGGACGAGCGCTGGCGACCAAGCGGCCGGAGAAGGCGCCGGAGGTGTTGAGCACGATCGCCGACACCAGCCGGGAGGCGTTGGCCGAGATGCGGCAGATGGTCGGTCTGCTGCGCAGCGGCGGTGCGCCGGGTGAGACCGGCCGGGCCGGCAGCCCGGAGAGCTATCTGCCCACCCCCGGACTGGACGATCTGCCCGACCTGGTCGCACGCACCGGCGACCGCTTCGACCTGACCGAGTACGGCGCCCGACCGGCGGTCAGCCAGGCGCTCGGCCTCAGTGTCTACCGGGTGGTGCAGGAGTCGCTGACCAACGTGTTGAAGCACGCCGGGCCGTCCGCGCATGCCGCCGTCGGTGTCACCTATGCGCCGGAGGGGATCGGCATCCGGGTGGTCGACAACGGCAAGGGACCCGATGCCACCAGCGACGGCAAGGGCCATGGCGTCCGCGGGATGGGCGAACGGGTCGCCCTGCACGGCGGCACCGTGTCGGCCCTGCCCCGTGCCGGTGGTGGCTTCGAGGTGCTGGCCTGGTTGCCCTACCCGAATCATCCGGCCCAACAGCCGGGCTATCCCCGGCGCCCTGCCGATCCTCCCGGGCGTCCCGATGCTCCCGGACGCCCCGAACAACCCGGCCACCCCGAACAACCCGGCTACCCCGAACAACCCGGCTACCCCGAACAACCCGGATACCCCGCGCAACCCGGCTTTCCCGAACGATCCGGTTACCCTGAACGACCGGCCCACCGGCCACGCCCGGACCACCACCAGACCGCGACAGGACCCATGATCACCGATCCGCGAAGCTCGCAGCCGGACCCGACCGACCCCTACCGCGGGGAGGGGGCACGGCGATGACCACCTCCGTCTTCCTGGCCGATGATCAAGGACTTGTCCGCGGCGGCTTCCGGATGTTGATCGAGGCCGAAGATGATCTTGACGTGATCGGTGAGGCGGCCGACGGTGCCAGCGCGGTACGGATGCTGCAGCAGCGACCCGCCGATGTCGTGCTGATGGACATCCGGATGCCGATCATGGACGGCGTCGAGGCGACCCGCCGGCTGGTGTCGGCCGGGTTGGCAACCCGGGTGCTGATCCTCACCACCTTCGATCTCGACGAGTACGTCTTCGCGGCCTTGAAGGCCGGCGCCTCCGGCTTCCTGCTGAAGGACGCCCGGCCGGAGGACCTGTTGTCCGCGATCCGTAATGTCGCGGGCGGTGATGCAGTGGTCGCCCCGAGTGCCACTCGGCGACTGCTGGCCCACGTGGTCCGGTCGCTGCCGGGTGAGGGCAGTGCCGATCATGGTGAGAAGGTCGACCTGTTGACCTCCCGTGAGGTCGAGGTGCTGCAGCAGATCGCCGCCGGCGCCACCAACGCCGAGATCGCGAGCACCCTGTACATGGCGGAGGGGACGGTCAAGACCCACATCGGCCGGCTGCTGTCCAAGCTGGACTGCCGGGACCGGGTCAGCCTGGTGCTCTTCGCGTTCGAGGCCGGGCTCGCCGACCCGTACGCGCCGCGCTGATCGGCAGCTGAGCCCGTACTCCCAGCCGGGTCGGACCCTGGGGGTAGTACGGGCGGAGTCGGAAGGCACCGCGCTCCGATGTGATCACCGTGCCCCCAATCGTACGTTCGTGTTGGCTCGTCGATCCGACGCGAACCCCAACGTACGAAGGGAATCCGATGTCCGCACCCGCGATGACACCGACCACGACCCGGGTGGCAGCCCGCGGTCAGGACGTGACCAAGATCTACGGCAGTGGTGATACCGCCGTGACCGCCCTGGACGGGGTCACCGTCGACTTCGGAACGGGGACGTTCACCGCGATCATGGGACCGTCCGGATCGGGCAAATCGACCCTGATGCACTGTCTGGCCGGGTTGGACACGCCGACCGGTGGTCGGATCACGATCGGCGACATCGAGATGACCGGGCTCCGGGATCGGGACCTCACCACGGTCCGCCGGGACCGGATCGGCTTCGTCTTCCAGTCCTTCAATCTGCTGCCGACCCTGACCGCACGGCAGAACGTCCTGCTCCCCCTCGACCTCGCCGGCCGGCGCGCCGACGCCGAGCGGTTCGGCACCCTGGTCGACTCCCTCGGCCTGTCCGACCGTCTTGATCATCGTCCGAGCGAGTTGTCCGGCGGACAGCAGCAGCGGGTGGCCATCGCCCGGGCGTTGATCACCGGCCCGGAGGTCGTCTTCGCCGACGAACCGACCGGTGCGCTGGACTCTCGGACGGCCGCCACCCTGCTCGGATATCTGCAGCATTCCTGTCGAGAGCTCGGTCAGACCATCGTGATGGTCACACACGACCCGATCGCCGCGTCGTACGCCGACCGGGCGCTGCTGCTCAGCGACGGCCGGATCACCGACGCCATCGCCGACCCGGACACCGATGCCGTGTTGGCCGCGATGAAGCGGCTGGAAGCCTGATGCCCGCACTCTCCCCGGCGGCCGGGACCGCCCGACCGACCCGGCGGGTCATGATCAGCATTGCAGCGAGCCAGCTGCGCCGGCACCCCGGACGGATCGTGGCGGTGCTGCTGGCGGTGACGATCAGCGTCGGCTATCTGGTGGCGACGCTGGGATTCATGGCGACCGAGACCCATGCCATCACCAGCCAGGTGACGGCCCGTACGGCCGGTGCCGATGTGGTGATCAGCTCCGACGGACTCAATCCGGCCGAGCTCACCGAGCGGTTGCCGGCGATCCGCGAGACCGCCGGGGTAACCGCTGCCGAACCTGCTTACGAACTGCGCAGCAGCCTCGACCGGTCGTCCTCGATCGACCTGCAGAATCTGCCGTCCGACGACCGGTTGCGCTGGGCGCGGCTGAGTTCGGGACAGTGGCCCCGGCAGACCGATCAGCTCGCGCTCGGCCGGACCGCGGCCGAGACCAATCGGGTCGGCGTCGGCGACCGGGTCTCGGTCGAGGTCGGTGACAAGACCCGCACCATGACCGTGACCGGCATCACCGACGAGACCAAGTCGCTGTTCTCGGGCCAGGCCCAGACCGGGTTCGTCACCGACGGCTTGATCCACGCAGCGGACCACTCCCCGACCGGGCAGCCGCAGGTCGAGCTGCTGGTGATCGGCGACGGCAGCGTCGGTGATCAACAACTCGCCGACCGCCTGGCTCACGTGCTCGGGTCCGGTGTCACGGTGCAGACCCAGGCCGCCTACGGCGCGGAACGGGTCACGTCGTTGACCGCCGGTGCCGACGTGTTCCAGAGCCTGTTGTTGATCTTCGGTGCGATCGCCCTGCTGGTCGGTGCGATCTTGATCGTGAACACGTTCCTGATCCTGTTGGCACAGCGGCGCCGTCAGGTCGGCCTGTTGCGGGCGGTCGGCGCCAGCGGCGCCCAGGTGCGCCGCAGCATGCTGGTCGAGGCGTTGCTCACCGGTGCGATCGGGTCGGCGCTCGGGGTCGGCCTCGGGGTTGCCGCGACGGCTGCGGCGACGGCCTTCACCGGGAGTCTGCCGGGGGGTCTGGTGATCCCACCGACCGTGGCGATCGCAGCCGGTGTCGGGTTGCTGGTCACCCTGCTGGCGGCGATCGGTCCGTCGGGTCGGGCCACCCGGGTGAGTCCGCTGGAGGCGTTGCGTCCGGTCGACGACGCCGCCACCGCGCTCCGCGGCTCGGCCCGCAGCGCCGTCGCGGCTGCTGTCCTCGCTGTTCTCGGCGGTGGGCTGATCATCCTCGGCCTGCGGACGACGCTGCAGCCGTTGCTGCTGTGCATCGCCGGCTCGATGCTGATCGCGATCGCCGTCCTGCTCGGCGCCAAGATCTACTTCCCGCTGGTGCTCCGGTTGATCGGCTTGCTGACTCGCGGCCTCGGTCCGGTCGGCCGGCTGGCGACCGCGAACACCGCCCGTAATCCCGGCCGGGCCGCAGCGACCGGCGCGGCTCTGATGTTGGCCACCGGCCTGATCGTCACCCTGCAGGTCGGCGCGTCGAGCGTGAAGGCGTCCACCAACCTCACCCTCGATCAGCATTACCCGGTCGACGTGACCGTGACCGGCCCGGATCCGTTGCCGGCGGAGGTCGTCGGTCAGGTCGGCCGGACCGACGGCATCGCTGCCACCGCGACCCTCCGCTCCGCCGATGTGACCCTGCGTCACGGCCAGGACCGGATCGAGCTGCCGCTGCAGGCCGGCGCCGATGTCGGCCGGGTGATCAACCCGGGTGCGGGCGGCGTCCCTGCCGACCGGGTCCTGATCGACGAGTATCTGGCCCGATCGTCCGGGATCAAGGACGGCGATCGGGTGACCGTCGAGCACGGCGGCACGACCCGGACGCTGATCGCCCGGCCCAGCCGGATCGCCGCCGACAACATCGCCCTGGTCACGCCCGCCGTGCTGTCGGAGATCGCGCCGTCCGCTCCGGTCACGACGGTCTGGGCCAAGGCAGGTCCGGGCGCCGACGTCGCCAAGATCAACAGTGCGCTGACGGCACTGACCGATGATCATCGCAGCCTGCAGCTCAGCGGGTCACTGACGATGAAGGCGGCCTACGCCACCCTGCTCGACACGCTGCTCACCGTCGCCACCGTGCTGCTCGCGGTCGCCGTGGTGATCGCGTTGATCGGTGTCGGCAACACCCTCGGCCTGTCGGTGATCGAACGGAGTCGGGAGTCCGCGCTGTTGCGTGCGCTCGGTCTGCACCGTCGACAACTGCGGTTGATGCTCGCCGTCGAAGCGGTGCTGCTGGCCGTCGGTGGGGCGCTGATCGGCATCGCCGCCGGTGCCTTCTTCGGCTGGGTCGGCACCGCCGCGCTGGGGTCGGAACTGGACTACAGCACCACGGTGTTCTCGATGTCGGCGACCCAGACCGGAGCCGTTGCGGCGGTCGCGATCATGGCCGGCGTGCTGGCGTCGGTGTTACCGGCCCGCCGCGCCGCGCGAGCCACACCGGTCTCCGCCCTGGTGGAGACCTGACAGGATCGTAGAGACGAGCAGCGCAGGCGACCCGGCGAGATGGTCCGGGTCGCCTGCCTGCCGCTGTTGACGGGATCGAGTCACTTCCGGCCGTCGGTGGCGAGCCATTGGGCGAAGGTCACGGTGCCGAGTCGTGCGTCCGGACCGGCGGTGATCGAATCGTCGGTCAGTTCGGTGCCGAAGTAGCGGGCGTGCTCGTCGGCCTGCACGGTCCGTGGATCGTGATCGGCCTCCAACACTCCGCGCATCAGGTCGGGGAAGGCGATCCGCTCCGGGCCGGCGATCTCGAAGAATCCGTTGACCGGTTGGGAGATCGCCGCTCTGGTCACCTCGGCGGCGACGTCGGACGCGGCGATCGGCTGCAGTCGGGCTGCCGGTACGCGGACGGTGCTGCCGTCGGTCGCAGAGTCCGCGATCGCCCGCATGAACTCCATGAACTGGGTCGCGCGGACGATCGTGTACGGCACGCCGCCGTCCTTGATCACCTGCTCCTGGGCGATCTTGGCTCGCATGTAGCCGCTGTCCGGCACCCGGTCGGCGCCGACGATGGTCAGCGCGACGTGGTGTCCGACCCCGGCATTGGCCTCGGCCTTGAGCAGATTGCCACCCGCGGTCCGGAAGAAGTCCAGCACCGCGGCATCCTCGAAGGACGGCGAGTTGGCCAGGTCGACCACGACCTGCGCCCCGGCCAATACCTCGTCGAGCCCTTCACCGGTGTAGCTGTTGACTCCGCTCGACGGCGACGCCGCGACGGCCTGATGTCCTTGCTGCGTGAGGTTCTGCACCACCTTGCTGCCGATCAGTCCGGCGCCGCCGATCACGATGATCTTCATGGTTTCCTTCCGTTGTGGTGCCCTGGTCCGGGCATCCGAGCTTTGTGATGAAAGACCCGTTCGTGCTGAGAAGACGGTCCCGTCAGGAAGACAGGACGGCCCACTACTTCGTGACAACCGACGGGCGATGATGAGCGGCGTCCGCCGGGTGATGATCAGTGACAGCCGCCGGTGCACCGATCTCACCGCCGGTGACGAAGGCGTCCCGGGGATGCTCCACCGAGGCCAACGACACCGTGTCCCGGCCGAAGATCAGCGCGGCCAACCAGACCGCCGACACCCGTACGGTCCGTTCGACGCTGGGCACGGCGAGGACGTGATAGCCGCGGTGCATCAGCCAGGCCGGCAGACCCTTGATCACGATCGGTCCGCGCTGGTAGATCCCGCGGCCGACTCCCAGGGTGGCAACCGATCCCAGGCTGTGGTGCAGATAGCTCCGGGTCGGTCGGCCACGCAGATCGGCCAGCAGGTTGTGAGCCAGCAGCTTGCCCTGGCGGAATGCGTGCTGAGCGTTCGGCACGGTGGTGGGGCCGGGTTGGTCCGCGGCCAGGTCCGGCACCGCCGCGTCGTCGCCGGCCGCCCAGGCGTCGGGGACCGGTTCGCCGTCGGCCAGGATGCGCAGATCGGCGGCGGCGATCAGCCGGCCGCGTTCGTCGGTCGGCAGGTCGGTGTGCCGGTGGACGACCGGATTGGCAGCGTTCCCGGCGGTCCAGACGATCAGTCCGGAGTCGAACGCCGCGCCGTCGGACAGCTCGACGTGGCCGTCGACGGCGGACCTGACCTGGGTGTTCAGATGGATCACCGCACCCCGCCGCTGCAGCGACCGCAGCACCCATCGCCCGGAGTCGATCGACACCTCGGGCAGGATCCGGCCGGATGCCTCCACCAGATGGAACTGCAGCTCATCCGCGGTGATCCGTGGGTAGCGCTTCACGATCGCCGCGGTCAGCGAGAGCAGTTCACCGAACCCTTCGACGCCGGCGAACCCGCCGCCCACAAAGGTGATGGTGAGCAGCTTGTCCCGCTCCGGGCCGGCCGGCAGTTCCTCGGCCCGATCCAACGCGGTGAGCAGCCGGTCCCGGATGGCGACCGCTTCTTCGACGTGCTTCATCCCGATCGCCTGGTCGGCGATCCCGGGCACCGGGAACCGACGGGTGACCGCCCCGGCGGTCACGGCGATGATGTCGTAACTGAGCCGATAGTCCTCGCCGGCGATCGGCCGGACCGTCACCTGTCGGTGCGCGTGGTCGACCGCGGTCACCGTGCCGGAGACGATCGTCGTCCGGCGCAGGTGCCGACGCAGCGGCACGGCGGCGTGTCGGGCTTCGATCGATCCGGCCGCGACCTCGGGCAGGAACGGTTGATAGGTCATGTACGGACGCGGGTCGACGACGGTCACCTCGGCTTCTCCCGGGTGCAGCCGCTTCTCCAACTCGCGGGCCGCGTTGAAGCCGGCCGAGCCGGCACCGACGATCAGGATGCGTTTCATCTGAACCTCTTGTCCTGGGGATGTTCCCTCATCAGCAGGACAAGGCAGCGGGTCGTTCTGTGACACCAGCCGCGCGAACACTTCCACGGTCCGGATCGAAAAGTGCCGGATCGATCACCGGGCACGCGAGCAGCGGCCCGCAGCCGCGGGGCACCGATCTCTTCGGGCTACTGCGGCCCGCGATGCCCGCCCGCTCGCTGCGTTGCGCTCGTTTGACGGGCCCCGGACCGCCTGCACTCGTGTGCCCCGTGATGCGGACACGCATCGCGGCTCCTCGGAACGCCCGTAGAGATCAGCGCTCCCTCGTGCCCTGCGCCAGGAATCCGGCACATCATTCGACCACCTGACGCGGCAATCTGCTGCGTTGGCGTCAGCTGGCATACACCCGGTAACCGCACCCTCCGCCGCCTTGCAGCTCACCACTTCAGCCTCCCGACTCATGCACCGGATTCCTGGCGCAGGAGACTAGTGGGCTGGATGCCGGATTCCTTGACGTTGAGCGGCGCCCGGACGCGCACATCGCGGCGTCCGGCTCGGTTGCGTTACGTCCGGTAGCCCTTCCCTCGCCGTCCTTGCGCTGCACGCACCTGGACGCCGCCGAACGTCAAGTTGTCCGGCTTGCAACCCACTAGCATGCCGACCATGACGCGCTACGTCGATCAGGACCTGCACGGTGCGGAGTTCCGCGAGTGCGACCTGACCGGGGCACGTCTGATCGGCGTGGTGATGCAGGATGCGGTGATCGACGGGCTGGTGTCCAACCTGGTGGTGAACGGTGTCGAGGTCACCTCCTATGTCGAGGCCGAGCTCGACCGGCGGCATCCTGTCCGGGCGCTGATCCGTTCCGAGGATCCAGCCGATCTCCGCGACGCGTCGCGCCAGCTTCACGCTGCCTGGGCCGCCACGACCGATCGGATACGCCAGCGGCCCGGCATCGAGAATCGCACCGTGAACGACGAATGGTCGGCCGCGCAGACCATGCGCCATCTGGTCTTTGTCCATGACTCGTGGTTCCGCCGCTGCTGCCTGGGGTCGACCGAGCCGTTCACCCCGATCGGCATCGGACCGAACGTCGAGCCCTACCGCGAGGCGAACGGGATCGACCTGTCGCTGGAACCGACGATCGACCGGATCGCGACGGTGCGGGCGAGGCAGACGAAGGAGCTGCACGTCTGGCTCGACCAGGTGACGCCCGCGCAACTGGCGGCTCGAGCGCCGGTGCCCGATGACGATGTCTGGCCGCCCTACGCCCGAGGCCGCTCGGTCCGGCAGTGCCTCGGCACGGTGCTCAACGAGACCTTCGAGCACCATCGCTTCTGCGTCCGCGACCTCGACCTGATCGAGGCGCAGGATGCTCGCTGACGGACACGGCATCGAGCGCGATCCGCGTATCCACACGACGCCTTTCACGCCCGGCTCACTCCTCCGGGGCGGAAATCGACGCTCCAGGTCGAGCCGGTCGTCATTCTGGTCGTCCGGCTCACTCGACCGGCCGCCCGCTGACCTCGTCGTCGGTGAACCCGTTGATCTTGCTCGGTGCGAGCTGCCAGAGGATCTGCTCGATGCCGCCGTCGGACACCGTGAGCACCACCATCGCCGCCACTGCACCGTCCCGTCGTAGCAGTGCCGCGGGACCGCCGTTGGCTTCGACGTAGTCGACCGTGACGCCGGGCCAGAAGCGTGGCGCGAACGCCCGCAGGAACCTGGCCACTGTCGTAGCACCGGACACCGGAATCGGCGCGACACCGCGGACCCGGGTGCCGCCGCCGTCGGAGTAGCTGACCACGTCGGCGCGGAACAGCCGCTCCAGCTCCGGCAGGTCACCGGTGCGCGCCGCGGTGATGAAGGATTCCAGCAGTCGCCGGTGTTGTCCGGCGTCGACCGGCCGATGTCGTTGTTCGGCCAGTCGCTTCCGGGCCCGACTGACCAACTGGCGGGCCGCGACCTCGGAGGTCTGGACGATCTCGGCGATCTGCTCGTACGGGTAGTCGAAGGCTTCCCGCAGGACGTAGCCGGCGCGCTCGGTCGGGGTGAGCTTCTCCATCAGCAGCAGCAACGCCGCATCCAGCGCTGCTGTTCGCTCCGCGCCCAGCTGCGGGTCGGCGGAGGTGTCGACCGGTTCGGGCAGCCAGGGCCCGACGTAGCTCTCGCGTCGGGCGCGTGCAGTCGTCAGCGTGTTGATCGCCAGCCGGGTGATGGCTGTCGCCAGGTAGGCCGGCGGGTTGCGGACGGCGGACCGGTCGGTGGCCTGCCAGCGGATCCAGACCTCCTGCACCAGGTCCTCGGCGTCGGCGACGCTTCCGGTCATTCGGTAGGCGATCCCGAACAGCCGTGGCCGGACTTCGGCGAAGACGGCGTCGGCATCAGGTCGGTCCAGCCCGTTGGGCCGGTCGGCCGACGGGGAGACAGCACCCCCGGACGCCTCGTCCTCGGATAGCCCGTCAACACCCGTCGCGCTGGTCTCCGGCATCGCCGAGATCCTTTCTGGCCGTCCCTGGGCACTCTGACAAACCCTATCCGGCACTGCGATCGCCGGGCCTGCGAACCCGCGACGTCCGGCAGCCGAGTGCCCGTCGACACCAAGAGGCAGCAGGCCGATGTCCTCCGTGGCGCGGAGCCGCGGCTCATCCGTACGGCGGAGGCGATCGACCCACACCTTGCCTAGGCTGGACGGAATGTCGTCGACGAGGTAGGTGTCCGCTGTGCTCCGGAACGTGTTCCGTTGGTTGGCCGTCTTGGTCGTCGGTGTCGCGCTGTCGATCGCGATCTCGCCCACTGCCCGGGCCGACAGCAGCGACGACGACTCGATCACCCGTTACGACGTCCGCGGGACGCTGCGGACCGACGGGTCGCTCGACGTCACGCTGGACTTCGATTTCGATTTCGGGTCCGATGAGGGCCACGGCCCCTACCTGGTGCTGCCGGAACGGATGGCGATCGAGGGCGACCGGGATCACTGGCGATCGCTGCCGATCAGTGAGATCACGGCATCGAGCAAGAATGCTCCGGCCCAGACCGACATCGAACGCGAAGGCGGTGCGGTACTGATCAAGATCGGCGATCCCGATGTCGAGGTGAAGGGCACCCAGACCTATCACGTCACGTACACGATCGGTGGTGTCGTCAACCCGAAGGCCACCGGCAGCGGCCTGGACGAGCTGAGCTGGAACGCGGTCGGTGATCAATGGGAGATCCCGCTGTCCGACGTCAGTGTCACGATCACCACGCCTGCCGAGATCGAACGGGTCGGCTGCTTCACCGGGTCGGACTACGGCACGCCGTGCCGGGAGCAACCGACGAAGTCGGGTCGGTCGGCGACCTTCGCCCCCGGCGTCGATCTCGAGCCGGGCGACGGGCTGCAGGTCGTCGCGGGAATGCCGGCCGGCAGTTTCCCCGGAGTACAACCGATCCTGACCGAGCGGTACACCGCCGCCCGGGTGTTCGGGCTCAATCCGGTGTCCGGTGGCGTCGGTGTTGCGGTGCTGGCCGCGGGCGCGATCCTTGCCGTCCGGCTGGTTCGTCGGATCGGCGGTGATCTACGGTTCGCCGGCATTGCACCCGGGCAACAGCCGGCGGCCGGTGAGACCGCCTCGATCGAACGTGACCGGGCGCATCCGGTGGCGGTGCAGTTCCACCCACCGCAGGGGGTGACGCCGGGACAGATCGGCGTCCTGACCGATGCCACGGCGGACCAGAAGGATGTCACCGCGACGGTGATCGATCTGGCCACCCGCGGCTATCTGCGGATCGAGGAGACCGGCGAGGACGCCGACGACTGGCAGCTGGTCGCCACGGACAAGGCCCGGGATGGCCTCCGGCCCTACGAGTCCCGGCTGCTCGCCGACATCTTCGCCAAGGACACGGTGGTCAACCTGAAGCGGGGCGGCATCGTCAAGGCGTCAGGCAAGTGTCAGCAGGCGCTGTACCGCGAGGTCACCGACGAGTTGGGCTGGTACCGCGGCAATCCGAGCACGGTCCGCAGCCGCTGGATCCTGGCCGGCGTCGGGATCCTGGTGATCGGGATCGTCCTGATCTTCGCTCTCGGCTTCACCCTGCGTCTCGGGTTCGTCGGCCTCGGCGTTGCCCTCCTGGGCGTCCTGGTGGCGATCATGGCGATCTGGGCGCCCGGGCGGACCGCGGTCGGCACCGCCGTTCATGATCAGGCGCTGGGATTCAAGGAGTATCTGAAGACCGCCGAGGCCGATCAGATCAAGTTCGAGGAGGGGGTCGACATCTTCTCCCGCTATCTGCCGTACGCGATGATCTGGGGGTTGGCCGAGCGATGGACCAAGATCTTCGCCGAGCTGGCCCGCCGCGGTGTCGACGTGCCCACACCGAACTGGTACGTCGGCGCCGCGGTCTGGTCCTTCTCCGGGTCGGGTGATTCGCCGTTCGTGGACGCGATCAACGGCTTTGATTCCGCTGCCACCACGGCGATGACCGCATCGTCCAGTGGTGGATCCGGCTTCAGCGGCGGTGGCGGTGTCGGTGGCGGTGGTGGCGGCGGCTGGTGAGACCAGCGCGCTGGGGAACCACTGCTGCGACCCTCGGCAGCTTCAGCCGCGACGGACGGTCAGGGTCTGCACCTTCGGCGGGTTGGTCGGGGTCAGCCGGATCTCACACCGCAGCGAGCCGTGGCGGCCCGGAACCGTCCACGCCAGCTGGGCCGGGGTCCTGCTCACCGGCGCCGAGTCGATCAACGCCAACGCCTCGTCGTCCGGCGCGACCTCGGCGACCAGGTCGGCGATCGCCGACGCCCGTCGGGACAGTGCCTCGTCAAGATCGACATTGTCGGCGAACAGGGCCTCGGCCGCGGCATCGTCCCAGCGCCGCAACAGCTGCTCGACCGCGTCCCGCGCTGCGATCGTCTCCGGCCACAGGCCGGGCTCGGCGTCCGGGCGAAGGGTTTCGTCCAAGATCAACTGCAGAGCTCGGGTGACCGGTGCGATCGGTGCGGCGTAGCGCGCATTCTCGAACGCCAGTACGCCGATCCCCGACTCCGGATGCCAGCGCATGTGGGAGCCGAAGCCGGGGTAGCCCCCGGAGTGGGCGGCGATCGTGCCGTGCCTGCCGTTGTCCTCGATCACCAGGCCCATCCCGTAGGACTGTGGATCGACAGCACCGGAGGGGATCGTCGTCTGCGGCGTCTGCATCAGCCGCCGGCTGAGTCGACCCAATGGCTGATCATGATCGTCGAGCTCGGTGAACCCCTCGGTCAGCCAGCCGATCCATTGCGACAGTCCGCGTGCGGTGGCGAACACGCCACCGATCGGTGAGAAAGCACCAGGTGCTGAGAAGTCCTGCGACTCCCACTCGTCGTCGACCTTCACGAATCCGGTTGCCAACCCGTCGGTGCCCTCGACGCCCGTGTCGTAGCCGACCCCGGACAGTCCGAGGGGCTTGATCAGTTCCTCGGTCACCACGTCGACGTAGCCCCTGCCGGTCACGCGTTCGATCACCGCACCGAGCAGAGCAAAACCGAGATTGGAGTACTCGTACTGCCGACCCGGCCGCCCACTGAATCGGATGCCGTCGGCGATGATCGCGGCAAAGGCCTCAGCGGACAAGGATTCCTGGCGATCGGCCCAGGGATCGTCGGTGGGCAGTCCGGCGGCCATCGAGACCAACTGCCGCAGGGTCGGCGCCGCGGACGGCGCTCCGTCCGGGCCGATCATCGGCCCGACCTTGACCAGCGTGTCGATCGGATCGTCCAGACCGACCAGGCCGCGTTCCACCATGATCAGCAGCGCCGCTGCGGTGAAGCTCTTGGTGCAGGAGGCGATCCGGAAGGCGGTGTCGGCGGTCGGCGGCCGACCGTCGCCTCGGTCGCCGAGCCCGTCGGCGTAGATGATCCCGGATCGATCGAAGACCGCGTAGACGCTGCCCGGCGCCCGACCCTGTTCGATCCGCTCGGTGAACAGTTCCCGGACGGCGCTGCGGGTCAGTGAGACCCGGTCGTTGAAGTAGCCCACAGCCCTACCGTAGATGATCTTGCGACCGGCCCGGTTCCTTCCCGGCGGGAGTCCGGTTCAGCGGCTGTAGTCGTCTCCGAGGGCGGTGGTGCGGCGGCCGTCCAGTCGCGGCACCGCTGACAGCAGCCTGCGGGTGTAGTCGTCCTGCGGGTCGGCGAACAGGTCGGCTGCCGGACGGTCCTCGACGATCACTCCCTGATAGATCACCGCGACCCGATCGCACAACGACCGGACGACCGCAAGATCATGCGCGATGAACAGAATGGTCAACCCGAGCTCGGTCCGCAGATCGTCCAGCAGGTTGACGATGCCCGCCTGCACCGAGACGTCCAGCGCCGCCACCGCCTCGTCGGCGATCAACAACCGGGGGTTGACGGCCAGCGCCCGCGCGATCGCCACGCGCTGCCGCTGCCCACCCGACATCCCCGACGGCCGGGAATCCAGCAGCCGGGACGGCAGCTGGACCAGTTCCAGCAGTTCGGCCGACCGGGTCCGCAACTGCCGACGGTCGACGATCCGATGGACGCCGAGCACCTCACCGAGGGTCTGCCGGATCGTCATCCGCGGGTCGAGCGAGGCGTACGGGTCCTGGAAGACCAGCTGGATGGCCCTCCGGTCGACGGTCCGACGACGCGGGCCCAGGACCCGCCCGTCGAAGCGCACCTCACCGCCGTCGTAGCCCTGCAGGCCGCAGACCACCCGGGCCAGGGTCGACTTGCCCGATCCCGACTCGCCGACCAGGCCGACCACTTCGCCGTCGTCGACCCGCAGCGATACCCGGTCCAGTGCGTGCACGGTCTGCGCGTGCCGACCGTGCCCGGTCCGGAAGGTCTGGCTGAGGTCGGTCAGTTCGAGCAGCGGTGCTCGTCCGGCACCGGCGCCGGGCTGGTCCGACAGCGTCATGACGGCACCTCGACTTCGCTTCCCAGCAAGGGATGCAGGCAGGCGACCAGTCGCCCGGCGGCGATCGGCTCGACCGGTACGTCGGTCTGTCGACACTCCTCCGTCGCCCGCGGACATCGATCATGGAACGGGCAGCCGGCGGGCCGGTCGGCCAGCGCCGGCGCCGCTCCTGGGATGGCCTCCAGCCGTCGCACCGGGCCGTCGATCTGTGGCGTGGCCGCCAGCAGCGCGCCGGTGTAGGGATGAGCCGGATGCTCGAACACCGACTGCAGGTGCTGCCCGTCCTCCATCACCCTGCCGGCGTAGAGCACGCTGATCGTGTCGCACAGCTGTGCCACCACCGCGAGATCATGGGTGACGTACAGCAGCGCGGCACCGAGCTCGTCGCGGAGATGGGCGAACAGCCGCAGGATCTGGTCCTGGATGGTGACGTCCAACGCCGTCGTCGGTTCGTCGCAGAGGATCAGCTCCGGCTCGCAGGAGACCCCGGCGGCGATCATCACCCGCTGCCGCAGGCCGCCGGACAGCTCGTGCGGATAGGCGTTCGCCCGGCGGCCCGGATCCGGGACGCCGACCAGCTCCAACAACCGGACGGCCTGCTCCCGCGCGGCCCGTCGGGAAAGCCCTCGATGCTCGCGCAGACCGTCGGCGACCTGGTCGCCGACGCGCAGCACCGGGTTCAGCGCGACGGCCGGCTCCTGGAAGATCATCGTGATGCCGGTACCGCGGATCTGCTGCTGCCAGCGTCCGCCGTCGGCGAGCAGATCCCTTCCCTGGAACAGGATCTGTCCCCCGGTCACCGTCACGTTGGTCGGCAGCAGGCCCATGATCGCGCGCAGCGTCAGGCTCTTGCCGGATCCGGATTCGCCGACCAGGCCGCGGGCCTCGCCGGCCGCCACGGTGAAGGAGACCCGGTCCACCGCGAGTTCGCGGCGGTCCCCCAGATCGACCGCGACCGACAGATCGATCACCTCCAGCAGCGGATCTCCGACTGGGGCGGCCAGCGGTCCGTCGACAAGCTGCGGACCTCGGTCATGCGCGGTCATCGGTTGATCCTCAGTCGATGCGCCAGACCGTCGCCGAGCAGTGACAGCCCGAGGCTGCTGAGCACGGTCGCCGCGGCGGGTACCAGGGTCAGGCTGTAATAGCCGGCGGCGAGGAACTGCTGCCCGTCCGACATCATCCGTCCCCAGTCCGGCGTCGGCGGGGTGATGCCGAGGCCGAAGTAACTGAGCGTCACGATCACTCCGATGTTCATCACGATGTCGCTCATCGCGTACACGATCGCCTGGGTGACCACGTTGGGGATCAGGTGCCGGAAGACGATCCTCGGCCCGCCGATGCCGCCGGCCCGACAGGCCTGGATGAATTCCCGGTCCCGCAGCACCAGCGCCTCGGCCCGGACGATCCGAGCATAGGCGACCCAGCTGACGATACTGATCGCGATGAAGATGCTGGTCTTGCCGCTGCCCAGCACGAACACCAGCGTGATCACCAGGACGTAGAACGGGAACGCCGACACGATGTCGGCGATCCGCATCAGGATCGCATCGAGCCAGCCGCCGACGTAGCCACTGATGGTGCCGACGATGACACCGATCACGAACGGCACCAGCACCGCGATGGTGGCGATCGCCAGGTCCTGCCGGGCGCCGTACAGCAGCCGGGACCAGACGTCCCGTCCGAGATTGTCGGTGCCCAGCAGATGCTTGCCGGAGAAGGGCTGCAGTGCCGCGCTCGGGTCCGGTTGCGCCGGGTCGTAGGAGGTCAGCAGCGGCGCGAACACGGCGGCGCCGACCATGATCACCATGATCAGCAACCCGATCCACATCCCGAGGCCGCCGCCGCGCAGGAACCGTGGGGTCCACAGCCGAAGCGGTGACACTCCGACCTCGGCAACGGTCGGCTGCGCGACGCCGGCGGCGGCCGACGCCGGTTCCAGCGTGTCCAGCGGCCGCTGTTCCGGTGCCGTCATGACAGCCTCACCCGCGGGTCGAGCAACGCGTACACCAGGTCGGTCGCCAGGTAGACCAGGACGACCAAGATCGCGAACACCAGGGTGCAGGCCTGGACCACCGGATAGTCCCGATTCAGGATCCCGGTCATCAGCATCGATCCCATCCCGGGCAGCGCGAAGACCTGCTCGGTGACCAGGGCTCCGCCGGCCAGGCCTCCCACCTGGATGCCGAGGATGCTGACCCCGGAGATGCTGCTGTTGCGCAGCACGTAGCTGATCATCAGCCGCTTGCGGCCAAGCCCCTTGGACCGGCCGAAGGCGACGAACTCGCTGGACAACACCTCGGTCATCGATGCCCGCATGCTGCGCACCAGCAACGGTGCCAGGGCGATGCCGAGGGTGATCGCCGGCAGGATCAACGCATACAGCTTCGTCAGCGGAGTGTCGCCGTAGCCGCCGGCCGGGAAGAGCCGGATCCGCAGCCCGAGCAGGACGATCAGCATGCTGCCGATGAAGAACGACGGCATCCCCTGCACGACCGCGTTGAAGATCCGCACGAACTGCGCCGGCACACCGGGCCGGGTGGCCGCCAGCATCGCCAGTGGCACCGAGATCAGTACGCCGGCGACGGCGCCGAGGACCATCAGCGACAGGGTCACCGGCAGTCGGACCGCGAACAGTTGCACGATCGGTGTCCGGAAGTAGACCGAGTCACCGAGTTGGCCGGTGACCGTCTCCCCGAGGAACCGCAGATACTGCTTGCCCAGGCTCTGGTCCAGTCCCCATTGGTGCCGCAGCGCTGCGATCGCCTGCGGGGTGGCTTTGTCGCCCAGGAACGTGAGCACCGGGTCGCCCGGCGTCAGGTGCATCAGGATGAACGCGATGGTGATCACGCCGTAGATCACCACCAACAGCAGCAGCAGCCGCCTGCCCAGATACCGTGCCACCAGATGGCCCTCTCCGCCCGACGGGCTACTTCGACAGTGAGACGTCGACCAGGTTGTAGTTGCCGGTCGGGAACGGCTTGAAGCCGTGCACGGTGTCGGAGTAGGTGTACAGCCCCGGCGTGTAGTACAGCGGCACGTGCGGCATGTCCTGGTTCACCTTCTGCTGGATCTGGTCGTAGATCTTCTTCCGTGCCGTCTGATCGGTGATCTTGGTCGCCTGGTCGGCGAGTTTGTCCAGTTCCGGGTTCTTGTAGAAGGAGTAGACCGCGTGGGAGCCGCCGTCATAGAGACCGGCGAACCGGATGATCTCGTCGGGGTCGATGATGTCGGTGGTACAGCCGGTGAAGCCGATGTCGAAGTCGCCGGCCTGCCGGGCCGCGTAGCTGGCCGACGCGTCGAGGGTCTTGATCTTGACCTTGATCCCGATCTTGCCCAATGACGCCTGGATCAACTGCGCCGACGTCGCCGAGTCCGAATCGCCGGAGCTGATCAACAGGGTGGTGCTGAAACCGTTCGGCTTGGAGGACTTCGCCAGTGTCGCCTTGGCCGCCTGGAGATCGTAGGCCGGTGGCTTGACCGAATCGTCATGCGCCCACAGCGCCGGGGTCAGGTACGAGGTCGCCGGCTTGCCGTTGCCGAACAGCACGGTCTTGATCAACGCCTGCCGGTCGACGGCCTGAGCGATCGCCTTGCGGACGTTCGGATCGTCGAAGGGCTTGTGTTCATTGTTCATGGTCAGGTAGCTGACCCAACTGGACTCGAACTTGCCGACCTTGACGCCGCTCTGATTCTCCAGCCCCTTGATGGTGGAGTAGGCGGGGCCCTCGTTGATCTGGATCTGGCCGCTCTGAACCTGGGTGGCGCGGGTGTTGCTGTCTCCGACGACGTTGAAGGTGACCGAGTCCAGGTAGGGCCGCCCGGGCTTCCAGTAGTTGGGGTTCTTGACCAGCTTGATCTGTTGGCCTTTGGTCCAGTGATCGAAGCTGAACGGTCCGGTGCCGATCGGCTTCTTGGCGAACTCGTCCTGGCTCATGCCCGCGTAGTCCTTGGGCACGATCGAGTTGGCGTACAGCGCCATGTCCGAGGGCAGCGGCGACCACGGCTTCTTGGTCTTCACCACCACGGTGTGATCGTCGGGGGTCGTCACCGAGGCGATCACGCTGTTGATGAAGGAGAACGGTGCGTCGGACTTGCTGGCCTGCGCGAGGGAGAACTTGACGTCGGCCGAGGTCATCGGCTGGCCGTTGCTGAATTTCACACCGTCACGCAGCGTGAAGGTCCAGGACAACTTGTCGTCCGACTGCTTCCATTCGGTGGCCAGTGACGGCTTCAAGGATTTGCCGTCCGGTGACGGCGCGAGCAGCGTGTCGTACATCTCCTCCATCGTCCAGATCGCGGCGTTGTCGGTCGGCACGGTGGGGACCAGGCTGGTCGGCTCCTCGGCGCGGGCCATCACCAGATCACCCCCGGCCTGCGGCTTCGACCCGTCGGCTCCGGACGTCCCGCCGGGACTGCCCCCGCCACAGCCGGCCACCGCGATGGGCAGGACGGCGGCCGCGATCAGGGTGACGATCTTGGTGCGTTTCATGATGTTCCCTCTCCCCGATGGCCCCGGCCGGTGTGGTCCGGGTTCAAACTGTCGGCTGGGTCACGGCCTCCGCCGGCTGATCAGCCGTAGGACTCCTCCATCGCACCGGCGGCGATCGCGGTGACGATCTTGAAGGTGGTCATCGCCTCGGTCATCGTCGCTGCGCTGTAGCCGACCCGTCGGTGATCGACCTGTTCGACCGTCGGGATGATCGCCGTCGCGTCGGCGAGCTGGACGGCGTCGAACTCGACCTCGATCCGGTGCCGGCCGGTGATCGGTGCGACCTTGCCGATCTTGGTGGCGGCCGATCGGGCCGCCGATCGCTGCAGCTCCTGGGTTCGCGCCGGTGGCAGGCAGATCGCCGAGTATCTGCTGATGTAGGTCTTCAACGCCGCGACCTCGGCATCGGGCGCGTAGTCGGCGGCATCCTGGCAGGTCTTGTCGTCGCCGGTCACCAAGATCACCGGTACGCCGTATTCGGCGGCGAGCGCGGCGTTCAATCGACCCTCGCTGGCGATCACTCCGTCCAACCAGACCGAGGTGATCGAGTTGGCCAGGTAGGTGTGGGCCAGGATGCCCCGCTGACCGGCGGCGGCGTGATAGCCGGCGAACACCACGCCGTCGGCCTGATCGATGCCCTCCATCATTCCGAGCCGCTTGTGCTTGCCGGTGAGCATCCGGACCCGTTCGTCCAACTCCTCCAGCACCAGGTTGCGCATGGTGGCGTGGGCTTCGTTGATCAACACCTCGGCGCCGACGTCGAGCAGCCCGAGTGAGATCGCGTTCACGTCGGCGGTGAACAGGTGGCGGAAGCGGTGCCATTCCTCGCTACGTGGCCGGACGTCGCGCGGGTAGGTGACGCCGGTCGCCCCTTCCATGTCGGCCGAGATGAGCACCTGCATCGCTGTTCATGACCTCGTTTCGCTCGCGTCGAACTGACAATACGGGCACCCGACGAGCAGTGGAAGGATTTACGATCAACACAGCTGTCAGGTAACTCAGCAACATCCTGCCCAGCACGGCAAGATCATCGATACCGACCCGCCCAATCCGTAACGGAAGCTTTACCGCGGCCGGGAGCTCGGTCGACCTGCGTCGATCTGTTCGCGCCGACCGTCGCAGCGCGAGCCGGCGCGCTGCTGCCGGTCGTCCGCCGACGGCATAGGTTGAACCGATCATGGCTCTTCCAGCCGCCGAAGCAGGCACCTGGCAACTGGGTGACCGGGTCGTTCATCGGATGGGTTTCGGGTCGATGCGGCTCACCGTCGATCCGGATCCGAGCACCGCTCATCGGGTTCTGCGACGCGCCGTCGACCTGACGATCGCCACCAAGGTCGGACCGGGCATCACCGCCGGCGGCTTCGAGCACGCCGACACCCGTGATCAACTTCGGCGGCAGGTGGAGGAGAATCTGCGGCGACTCGGTGTCGAGCGGCTCGACCTGGTCAATCTGAGGATCGTCCGCAAGCCGGGTCACGACTCCATCGGTGATCGGTTCGGCTGGCTCACCGAAATGCAGGCCGATGGCCGGTCGGCACCACGCCAGCGCCGCACAGATCCGTCTGGCCTGGACCCTGCAGTATCGACCCAACATCCTGGCGATCCCCGGGACCGGCGATCCAGCGCACCTCGAGGAGAATGTCGCCGCGGCCGGTATCCGGCTGACCGCCGACGATCTGGACCTGATCGGTTGATCAGGGGTCGGCTGCCCGGTCGGCGATCAGGCAGATCTGGACGCGGAGCCGCCGTGACATCATCTCGGCATGCCCGATGACGATCTCCCTCAGGATGCTGCGTTGCCCGCCGATTCCCGTGACGTGCCGCCGGATCACCCGGTCGCGGTCGTCACCGGTGCCGGCTCCGGGCTCGGGCGGGCGACGACGACGGCGCTGGTTGCGGCCGGCTTCCGGGTGGCGCTGCTCGGACGGCACCGGCAGACGCTGGAGGAGTCCGCGGGATTGGCCGGCGGATCGACGATTGTGCTCCCGACCGATATCTCCCGCCCCGAGGAGGTCGAGTCGGCGTTCGCAGCGGTCGTCGCCGAGTGGGGCCGGATCGATCTGCTCTACAACAATGCCGGCCGGTTCGGACCTACCGGTGATGTGGACGAGGTCGAGGTCGACGACTGGCTGGCGTCGGTGGCCACCAACCTGACCGGGACGTTCCTGTGCTCGCGGGCGGCGTTCGCCCAGATGAAGCGCCAGCGTCCACAGGGCGGTCGGATCATCAACAACGGCTCGATCTCCGCGCACTCCCCGCGACCCGGCAGCGCGGCCTACACCGCGACCAAACATGCGATCTCCGGGCTGACCAAGACGCTGTCCCTGGACGGTCGGCCGTACGACATCGCCTGCGGCCAGATCGACATCGGCAATGCGGCGACGGCGATCACCGCCGGCATCGGGACCTCGACACGCCAGGCGGACGGGTCGATGCGTGCCGAGCCGACCTTCGACGCCCGACATGCCGCCGATGCCGTTGTCCGGATGGCACTGCTCCCGCTGGACGTCAACGTCCAGGAATTGACGATCATGGCCACCGCCATGCCGTACGTGGGCCGCGGCTGACTGGCGCAGCTAACTCTGGAGCTCGGCGATCAGTCCGTAGAGCTCGTGGGTCGCCCGGGCGGCCTCCCGGCTCTGGTGTCGCAGCTGGCTCTGCCGGGTGGCCAATGCGCGACGGGCCTGGGCAGGGTCGTCGGTCTTCAGGCCGGCGAGCAGCTCGGCGATAGCGGCGAAGCTGTAGTCGGCGCTGCGCAGCACCTGCACCAGTTCGAGCTGACCCAGGTCGGTCGGACGGTAGTGCCGACGTCCGTTGGCGGCGCGCGGCGGATCGATCACCCCGACCGACTCCCAGTGCCGCAAGGTCGCCGGCGTCACGCCGAGCCGGGCCGCTGCGGCACCGATGCTCAGCGGTCGGATCGTGTCCCCGGTCGACCGCTGCTCCAGCTGGGCGTCATCGATGGCGTCGATCGCCCGGCCGAGGCGTTCGGCCTCCCGATGCAGGTCGGCGTGGCGCCGATTGGTCACGGCCAGTGCGCCGTCGATGTCGCCGGCATTGACCGCCCGCATCACCACTCGCGCGTCGGACCATCCGTAGCCGGTCCGCAGGGTGCGGGCGACGAGCAGCCGGCGCAGCTGGCTCGGGGTGTAGCGGCGGTGTCCGGTGGCCGTCCGAACCGCCGGCGGGATGAATCCTTCGGCTTCGTACATCCGGACCGAGGAGGGGCTGATGTCGGCGCCGCGGGCCAGATCGATCGGTCGCAGGGTTGCAGTTGGATCTTCAGGAGCCACTGCAAGATTCTCGGCCATGATCAGGCGGTGGTGATGGCCGGGTTACTCGTGATCTTGCAGGCTTGCATCACTTTCGTAGCGTAGCGACCATGACAGCGATCCGCGACCGGGTGATCAGCGTCGACCGGTTGACGAAGAGCTTCAGGACGCCGGTCAGAGCCGCCGGACTGCGAGCAGCGGCGACGTCTCTGGTTCGCCGCCGACACCGTACGGTCCGGGCTGTCAGCGAGCTGTCCTTCGGTGTCGACGCCGGATCGGTTGTCGGATTCATCGGACCGAACGGCGCCGGCAAGACCACCACCATGAAAATGCTGACCGGCATCCTGCACCCGACGGCCGGCGTGGCCCAGGTGCTCGGCCATCAGCCGCATCGCCGGGAGCCGGAGTTCCTGTCGAAGATCGCGCTGCTCCGCGGCAGCCAGCCGATCAGTGGACCGAGCGAGCTGACCGTCGCCGACCACGTCCGCTACCGCTGCCTGCTCTACCGGGTGCCGCGGTCGGTCATCGACGACCGGATCGCCGAACTGGAACGGGTTCTGGGCCTCAGCGCGTTGATGGGCCGACAGGTCCGCGGGCTGTCTCTCGGTCAACGGATGCGGGTCGCGCTCGGGCTGGCCCTGGTCCATCGACCGGCGGTGATCTTCCTGGACGAGCCGACCATCGGTCTGGACGCGTCGGCCGCGCTGACGTTTCGCCGCTACATCGCCGAATACGCGGCGACGACGGGCGCGACGGTGATGCTGACCAGCCACTACCTGACCGAGGTCGAGGCGCTGTGTCAGCGGATTCTGCTGATCGACGACGGCACGATCCGCTACGACGGCACCCTGACCGACCTGGCAGCGAACCTGTCCCCGTGGAAGGAGCTGCGGCTCACCCTGTCGCCGGGCACCGATCGGGAGGTCCTGCGTCGGCACGGCGAGATCGTCGACCGTCCGGAGCCCGATCAGATCTCGTTGCGGGTGCCGCGGGCCTCGGTCGCCCGGACCACGGCGGCGGTCCTCGCCGAAGCCGAACCGCTGGATCTGTCCGTTGTCGATCCGCCGCTGGAGACTGTGCTCGACGCCTATTACCGGAGCCGACCGTGCGGATCCTGATCTTGCTCGGCCTGTCGGCCTGGCGCAGTTGTCTCGACCAATGGACCTGGCGATCGTTCCTGCTGACCTTGATCATCAACCAGGCGGTCGCGCCGATCATCGGCTTCGCGGTCTGGCGGGCCGTCACCCCGGGCGACCCGGAGATCGCGAACTACTTCCTGGCGCTGTTGATCATCCAGCTGGCCACGGTCAGCTACGAGGACCACACCGTAGCCTCGGCGATCTTCAGCGGCGACCTCGCCGGTGATCTGCTCCAACCGCAGCCGATCCTGATCCCCTTTCTGGGTACGAATCTCGCGCTGCGGTTCTGGCATCTGGTGATCGGTGTCCCGCTGGTGATCGTGCTCGGCCTGCTCACCGGGACGGCGCCCCGGCCGGCCACCCTACTGGCCGCGCTGCCGGCACTGCTGCTGGCCGGCATGCTGCGCTTCCTGTTCACCACCACCGTCGCGTTGACGGCGTTCTGGACCGACCAGGCACGCAATGTCGTCGGATTCGCCAACACGATCATCGCCCTGGCCGGCGGCATCGCGGCGCCGGTGTTCCTGCTGCCGTCCGGCCTGGCCGACGTGGCCCGGCTGCTCCCGTTCTGGGCCATGCTCGGTCTGCCGGCCGAGATCGCGGCCGGCGTGCTGCCGCGATCGGAGCTGATCGCGGGCCATCTGGTGCTGCTGGGATGGCTGCTGGTCGCCGGTGTGCTGGCCCGGCTGACCTGGCGGTCCGGCTTGCGTCGCTTCTCCGCCGTCGGCGCCTAGCAGCTCGCCGACACACCACGGAGGGAGTTGATCATGCATCTGTTGCGGCTCTACGGCGCTCTGGTCTCGATGTCGTTGCGGCGGCAGTTGAGCTTCCGGACCGATCTGGCGTTCGAGGTGATCGCAACTGTTGCGACGGTGGCGAGCTCGGCAGCGGCGGTGCTGGTGCTCTTCACCCGGGTCGACACCATCGGCGGCTTCAGCCCTGCCGCCGCGATCCTGCTGCTCGGGACGTTCCACATCGTCACCGGACTGCGCCGGGCCCTGGTCGAGCCCAACCTGCGGTTCATCGCCGGCGACGTCGGCGACGGCAGCTTCGACGAGCAACTGCTGCAGCCGGCGCCGATCCTGTTCCTGGTCAGCCTCGGCGGGGTCGCACCACTGGCGCTCAGTCAGACCCTGATCGGGATCGTGGCCGCGGTGCTCGGCGTCTCCCGGTTGGACCGCGCCCCGTCGGTGCCGCTGATCGGTTGCTGGCTGCTGATGATCATCTCGGCCGCGGTGATCATGTGGGCGACCCGCTGCCTGATCGCCGCGACGGTGTTCTTCTCCCTCGGGCTGACCCTGGACGTCGCCTATGACGCCGTCTGGCAGACGGCGCCGTACCCGACGACGATCTTCGCTCGGCCGGTCCGCTTCGTGCTGACCTATCTGTTGCCGGTCGCCTTCCTGGCGACCGTTCCCGCCGCCGTCCTGGCCGGCACGCTGTCGCCGTGGTGGACGCTGACCGGACCGGCAGTGGCGGTGATCAGTTCCGCCGCTGCCGTCTCGATCTGGCGGGTCGGGCTGTCCCGCTACACGAGTGCGACAAGCTGAGCCCGAGACTCAGGGAAGCACTAGAGTCCGTTGGCTACGGCGGCACCGGCGGCCAGCCAGGCCCGCTGGGTCTCCGCCTTGAGCAGCGCGAACTGCAACTGACCGTCGACCATGCCGGGATCGAACGGAATCGGCACCGTCGCCCGGGTCAGCGCCTGGTAGCCGGACCGGACTCGGCGTACGTCGTTGGCGGCGGCGTTGGAGTCGGCCTGCGTGATCACCGCGACCGACTGCTGGGCCAATCGGGCCGATCGTTCGTCCCTGGATGCCAGCGCCTCCAGCAGCAGCGCGCCGGCCTCGGCATGATCATTACGGGTCGTGGTAGCGACCACCAACTGGTCGGCATGATCGATCATCCGCAACCACATCGGATCAGACTCATCGTTGCCGCTGTCGATGAAGATCAGCCGATAGTACTTGCCGAGCACGGAGTGGATGGCATCCACGTCCCGCGGCTCGATCCGCTGTTCATGGGCCAACACCATCGGCTGTGATCGCAGCACGTCGAAGCGATCCCGGGTCTGGTGGTGCACGAAGTGCGCCAGATCGGCTGCCTGGGCACCGGTGCTGAGCAGTCGCGGGACCTCCGGCAGCAGGTCGAGCAGGGTTGCCTCGTGCCCACCCTGTTCGGTCCGCCAACCGAGCGTGCCGCGGGTCTGGTTGTTGTCCCAGGCCGCCACCCCTGCGCCACCGAACAGCGCGAACACCGCCGACAGCAGGATCGTGGTCGGGGTGTTGTGGGTCGGAACGCAGGATCGGGTGAGGAACAGATGATCATCGGCGGCAACGGCGATGCAGACTGCCTCTCCCCGGCCCGCCGGTTCGATGCTGGCGATGCCTCGGTAGGCGGTGCGTTGACCGTTGCGGGTCTGCGAGCGCTTTCGTTTCAGCCGAAACAGCTCCAGTCCGACCGGTGCCTTGATCCGCACCGTCCAGGACGGTTTGCCCGATCGCCGTTCGCCGCCGTAGGTGTACGCGCTCGTCCCGCGCAAGGACATGGTCACCACGCAGCCGAGGGTCTCGGCGATGAACTTGACGTCGTTCGCGAGACGTTCGCTGGTCGAGGTGAACGACGCGGCAACTCCGCGCTCACTGCTCCCGTCGGTGTCCAGCAGCCCTTGCAGCACAGCGGTCCGGGTCGGGATGTCGCCGAGTTTGTAGACCCGCGGGATGAACTTGTGCTCACTGGTCAGCCCGTACAAACCGAGATCGACCAACGCCTTGCGCAGCGGGTTCGGCCCCGATTGCGCTGAGCGGACCAGGCGGTAGTCACAGCGATCCTTGTAGCGGATCCGCACGCCGGCCGGCAGCGTCTGCTCCACCGCTTCGACGAGTTCGGGGTCGATGGTCGAGAACGACAGTGCCGGACTGCTGATGCTGCCATCGCCGAGCAACAGACCGATCAGGTACGGATCGAGCGGCACCGGGCTGCCGGCGAATTGAACCGGCTCGGCCGTCGGAACGAAGAACTTGTGGCGTCGACCGCGCGGACCACGATCGGTGTGCAGCCCGGCATCGCGAAGCTGGTCCGTCGTCATGATCCGCGCACCGGACTCCGCGCGGACAACCGTCGTCGCCGTCCGCGCCGGACCGACCGCCGAAAGAACGGCCGCCGGCTTGCGGCGCTGCTGGCGATAGTGCGGGTGGCACAATCCGCTGGCGATCGCCTCTCGATCGCAGACCTCGACCGCACAATCCTGGTGTCGGCCGCGGTCATTGACTCCCTCGACTTCCCACAGATGGTCGCCATCGGCCAGCACCGAGGTGCCGTCGGTGAACGTGACCGTGAAGAGCTCGCGCTCACCCTGAGGGAAGACGCCGAGGACGGCATGGGGTCGACCGTCCCGTCCGTAGACCTGATCACCGACGGCCAGAGACCCGATCGGCCGATACCCACTGGGTGTGAGAACCGGCTCGGTGACGGCCAACGCCTTTCCCGCCCCGCCCTTACCGTTGACGATGGCGATCGTCCGCGGTCCCGGCCAATGCTGGCTGACCGCCATCATGTCGTTGCGCTCGGAGCGTTCCAGCTCGCTCGGAGCGACCTTGAAGCCGGCCCGGGACAGGAAGCCGCGGAACCCTCGTGACGCCGGTTCCTCACTCGACTCCTGGACCAGGAACGACTGACGCTGCTGCGGACCGTCCGGGATGCCGTTCTCGGTCGGCGGCTGCTGGCCGGCCGCGAACCCCTCGGCCCCGGCCTGCGCAGGCACGGTGGCTCCGTTCTCGATCGGCGCGGGCCGCCCCGCACCGACCGGTGCTGCCTGTTGCTGGGTGAGCGTCCGCTCCGACGTCGACGCCGGTGAATCAGTGGCTGCCCCGTCGCGCCGGGCCGCAGCTGCCGGCAACTGTTCGGAGTGCTGTTGGGCGACCTGCGGCTGATCGGACTGCGGTTGGCCGAACGGTCGTCGGCCGAACTGCGGCTGATTGGGCTGGGCTGCCCCGAACTGGGCCTGATCGTGCTGGGCCTGATCTTTGTTGTTCTCGGCCGATGCCGGACCGCCGGCTGGCTCGCCGCGATCAGCGCTGGTCTGCCAGACCGGCCGCGGAGCCGCGTTCGACCCGTCGGCTCCGGCGACCTCGGTTTCGGTCACTGCCGACTCGACTGCACCAGGCTCGGCGGCACCCGGCTTGGTGGCCTCGGACGAGACAGCACCGGACGCAACAGAGCTCGCTTGTGCCCCCTCGATTCCCCCAGCAGCCGCCGAGGCTTCCTTCGGCTGCGGATCCGACCGGGTCCCGACCTCGGGTGCCGACGGGGCCGACTTCTCGGACGGGGCCGACTCGTGGAAGCGCAGCTTCGGCAGGTCTTCTTTTTTCGTCTTGCGCCGGTTCCAACGCTCCGACGGCTCCCAGACCGACTTCCAGTCCAGCCGACGCGACTCGGTCACCTCGACGGCGGAGTCCGGCTTCGGCTGATCTCCGGCCAACAACTCGCCGACCAAGGAATCGTCCTCGCTGTCCTGATCCCACCCGGGCTCGGCCGGTGGCTCGGTCTCGGATTCGTCGGCGACCGGCGCCGGCGGTTCGGTTTCGGATTCCTCGGCAGCCGGCGCCGGCGGGCGCAGCGCCGTCCGCGGCGACTGCGGGACCGGCGATCCGTTGTACGCCTCGCGGTTCGGCAAGGTCGGCACTCCCGGCTCGACGGTCTCCGCGGCGTCATCGACGACCGGACTGTCGTCGGCGGCCACGTGTCCGTTCGGGTGCACGACCAGTGGCCAGTGTCCGTCCGGGCCGTTCGTGCTGACCCGGACGGGTCGACCGAGTCGCTCGGCGGTCTCGGTCACCTTGCCGATGATCGCGACCCGTGCCCGATCCAGGTCCGGTTCCGCGACCGGAAAGGTTGCGCCGCCGACGATGACTTCGCCGGTACCGTCCTCCCGAGCCACTGCCTCGATGCGAGGCCAGCTGGGCACCGTTTCATTACTCATTGCCTGTTTCTCCCCTTGTTCCCGCCCAGCGCCGACGTAGCACCCCCGCCTCAGGAATGATCCGACGCTGGACATCAGACGCAGGAACAAGGACCCCAGGTTCCAACGTGCCGGGGCGCGTGCTGGAACGAGTCATTGGATCGTATAGCCGACAACGGTCCATCCGGCATCCTGCGACTGACGCCGGAGGGTGACGATGTAGGTCGAACCGGTGTCGGGGAACGCGATCCAGTCGCCGGCGCCGTGGTCGACCGGGGTGACGGACACGGCCCGGACGGCGGACCGATCCGTGGTCGGCGGGGGACCGAGACCGCCCAGCCGGGTGCGTACCGAGGTCCAGCCGCGGTGCTCGGCCAACTGGTTCCAGCGCGCCCCGGGGCCGGACCGCGGCTCGGCCGCCAGCAACCGGGACCGCAGCACCGGATCCGCGAACGCGACGGCACGGCGGACGGCATCATTGGGGCGACGGTCGAGTGCGGTGTCCCACGCCTCGAGGCGGACGACGAACGCTGTCGCCACCTGATCGGCATCGCGTCGGTCAACCCGACGCTGGCTCGCGGTCAACCCGCGGGCCGCGTCCGGCTCGGTCGACCGGGGATCGGCAACAGCAGGCCCCGATCCCGAGCTGCCGCGCGAGGGGTGACCGCCGGGGAACGGCCGCGCCCCCTCGGCCGACGCGGCCGACGCGGCCGGCGACGGCGCTGCGATCGGCGACGGACGCTCCCCCGATCGGTCGTCGGCCGACTGCCCTCGCGCACAGCCGGCGGCCAACGTCAGCAGGACGAGGATCACCAGCAGACGGCTCGCCGTCATCATCCGGCCACCACACGCATGATCATCGGGCTGCGGGACCGGTAGTAGTCGTCGTTGTAGACCTGGTACCGCACGTTCAGACCGGTGCGGGGCGCCTCGATCATCTTCTGGGCGTCGAAGACCATGCCGACATGGTCGAACGGCCCGCCGGCTCCGTTCATCTTGAAGTAGATCAGATCGCCCGCTCGTCGTTGTCGGTAAGGGATCTGTCGCAGCCGCGCCGACTCGACCTGGGTGAAGGTGGTCCGGGTGATCTGCACCCCGACCGACTGCCAGGCGTGTTGCATCAGCGATGAGCAGTCCCAGGTGTCGGGGCCGGCCGATCCGAAGATGTACGGCTTGCCGAGCTCGGCCTGAGCGGCGGCAATCGCCTTGCCTGCCAGCGAATCCGGTACCGCATCAGCTGCTGCGCCCGCGTCCGCGGCGGCTCCCGGATCCAGCGGGTCACCGGTGGCGGGCGTGGACAGGGTCGCCATCGTGGCAGTCACCGACCGGACGTAGTCGGTGGTCTCGGGGATCGCCGGCACCCCTGCGGCGGCCAGCACCGCGCCCGGACCTGCGTTGTAGCCGGCCAGGATCAGGTCGGTGAGCTCACCATGCACCGATCCGTCCGCCAGCCACTGTTTCATCTGTCCGCCGATCGCACACAGGTAGTCGGCTTCGCTGCCGATCGCATCGAGCGGATTGCCGGCATCGGCCCTGCCGTCGGCGTCGTAGTCCTTGCCCCAGGCCGACCAGGTCGCGGGCATGAACTGCGCGATCCCACGGGCTCCGGTGCTGGCGTTGACAGCGTCGGAGCGGAACTCCGATTCGTGTTTCAGCTGCGCCGCGATCAGGGGCGCCGAGACCTCCGGACAACGTGTCCCGGCCAAGCTGATGGCCGATCGGAACTGATCGGGAACGCTTCCAGGTAAGAGATCTGCCTCGTCGTCGCCGCCATACATCACCGCCGGGACACCGGCCGCGAGCACCAGCACGAACATCAGCAGCATGATCAACAACGGCAGCACCGCGGTGCCGATCCAGATCATGATGCGCAGACGCAGCACGACTGTTCCTCCCTCATGATCGTCAACGCTCAGCCTGAATTCACCGATCTGCGGCGTCGCGCAGTTGCCGCCGGTGGATTCAGGCTAGGCCCGGTCCTGAAGGCAATCCGGGCAGTTATCCACAGATATCGGCCGATCACCCCATGGGCGGCCGGAACCGGTGGCGAATCGTGCTGTTGTTGTCCCTGTCGCACGTTGCCGTACGTGCTGCGAGCGAGTAGGGAGGTCATCGACGTGTCGGACAAGATCAACCCGTGGTTGTTGCGGCGAGCGCCGTCGTCGCCGTCGCCGGACCGACAGGATTCTGATCGTGAGCCGCTGCGGACCGGTCCTGACCGACCGCAACGCGGTGGCCGGGTCCCCGATCCGGCGTTCCGGATCGGCGTCCATGAACAGCACGGACCGCCGGCTTCGCTGTGGGTGCTGGGCGTTCACGGCGGTGCAGGCGAATCCACGATCGCCGCCTTGCGGCCCGGCTGGTCCGCCGCCGGGCACGGCTTCCCGGCGACGATACCGTCGATCAACAGGAGCGGCGGACCGGACCGGCTGGTGCTGACCTGTCGCTCCCACGTGCCGGGTCTGTCGGCGGCGCAGGCTGCGCTGATCCAGTGGGCGGGCGGCGCGATCGGCTGGTTGGAGCTGCTCGGACTGGTGATCATCGCCGACGCCCCCGGAACGTTGCCCAAACCCGCCCGCGACCTGGCGACGGTCGTCGCAGGGGGCGCGCCGAGGTGTTGGCGATTGCCGTGGTCGGAGGCCTGGCGGATGGGTGAGAACCCTCCGCCCGCAGAGCTGCCGCGCCCGGTTCGTCGGCTGCTCAGCGACCTCGACGCGCTGGTCGGCTCGTCCGACGCGCCCGCTCCACCCAGCATTGCCGGCATCCCACCCGCGCCCGAACCCGAATTTCCCGATTCTGTAAGCCTGGAAGGAATCCACCATGCACGTTCTCGAAACGATCATCCCGCTGACCCAACACATCGCGGCGTTCGTCCCGTTGCAGATCCCCGGTGATCCGGCGGTCAAGCAGCCGCCCGGAACCGAAGGCATCACCGCTGTGATGGGTTGGGCCAAATGGATCGCGCTGGCGGTCTGCATCCTCGGCCTGGTGATCGCCGGCGCCCTGATGGCCATCCAGTCCCGACGCGGTGAGGGCGGCGAGCACGTCGGGAAGATCGGAATGGCCCTAGGAGGAGTTGTGGTGATCTCCGCGGCCGGATCACTGGTCGGCTTCCTGGTCAGCGCCTGACCGCGACCCTGCATTGTTGATCATGAACCCGCATTGTTGATCATGGACAGGAGGCAAGCCGCCGATGAGTGATCTCACCGCCAAGGCATCGCGATCGTACGGCAATTGGCGCCGGCCGAGCTCCGCCGGCCTGCTCGGCCTCGGCTCGATCGGCACAGCGGTGCTGCTCGGCGGTCTGATCATGGTCGTGGTGACCGTGATGACGGCCGGCATCGTCGCCGCCGGCATCGTCGCGGCCGCCCTGGTCGGGACGCTGGGACTGGTGGTGTTCAAGGACGCGCACGGCCTGAGTCTGTTGGCCCGCGCCGGTGCCCGGGTCGGCTGGTGGTCGACGCGCACCCGTGGTCAGCACCTCTACCGATCCGGTCCGCTCGGTGCCGCGCCGTGGGGCAGCCACCAGCTCCCCGGTCTGGCCGCACCGACCCGACTCAGTGAACATCAGGACTCCTACGGCCGCCCGTTCGCGTTGCTGTACACGCCGGCCACCGGGAGCTTCTCGGTGGTGATCGGCACCGAGCCGGACGGTGCCGCGCTGGTCGACCAGGAACAGGTCGACGACTGGGTGGCCGACTGGGGTCATTGGCTGGCCAACCTGGGCGACGAACTCGGCATCCAGGGGGCCGCCGTGACCATCGAGACCGCGCCGGATTCGGGCACCCGGCTGCAACGAGAGGTCGCGGCCAACACCGACCCGGACGCTCCCGAATTCGCCCGGGCGATGCTCGCCGAGACCGTGCTCCGCTATCCGGTCGGCTCCTCCACGGTCAAGGCGTTCGTCAGCATCACCTACTCCGCCGTGCCGCGAGCGGGCGCGAAGAGGCGGTCGACCGACGAGATGGCGCGCGAGCTCGCTTCCCGGCTCCCGGGGCTGACCGCAGGGCTCCAGGCCACCGGTGCGGGTGCGGCCCATCCGTTGTCGGCCCGCGAGCTCTGCGAGACGGTGCGGGTCGCCTACGACCCGTCCGCGGCGCTGCTGATCGACCAGGCTCACGCCAACGGTGACGATCCGGAGCTGTCCTGGACCGACATCGGCCCGTCCGCGGCGGAGGCCGGCTGGGACGGCTACCGTCACGACGGCGCCTACTCCTGCACCTGGGCGATGACCCAGGCGCCGCGGGGCAACGTCCAATCCTCGGTGTTGGGCCGACTACTGGCACCGCACCGCGACATCGCCCGCAAGCGCGTCACCTTGTTGTACCGACCGATCGATGCCGCCCGAGCAGCGGCGATGGTGGAGGCCGATCTGCGAGCAGCAGAGTTCCGGCAGACATCGACCAACAAGCCGGCGGCCCGCGACGTGCTCGCGGTGCGCGCCGCGGCAGCGACGGCCGGTGAGGAGGCCGGCGGTGCGGGCTTGATCAACTTCGGCATGTTGATCACGGCGACGGTCACCGGTGCCGACCAGCGGGCCGACGCGCTGGCAGCCATCGACAATCTGTCGGCCACCGCCCGGCTCCGGGTGCGTCCGGTCTACGGGAGCCAGGACAGCGCCTTCGCTGCCGCATTGCCACTCGGTCTGGTGTTGGCCAAACACCTGCGGCTGCCCGCCGAACTGAGGGAGAAGCTGTGATCATCAGCAGCCGCCGTCGCAACGCCAAGGACGGTCGGGGCGACGGCCCGGAACGGGACATCGAGAGCGGTGATCAACGGTCCGGATCCACACCGCGCAAGGGCGTTCGTCCGCTTCGACCGACGACCCGCGGCTGGCTCGGCCGAGGCCGAGGCGGGTCGAGCTACCTGCAGGCACCCGCCGAATGGCGGGGCACGACGGTCCAGGTCTGCGGGATGTGGCCGTACGCGGTCGGCACCGGCACCCCGATGGTCGGCGTACCGCTCGGCCGGCACGTGCACACCGGTGCCACCCTGTGCTGCGATCCGATCTCCTGGTTCCAGCGGGCGAAGTTGATCAGCAACCCGAGCGTCTTCGTACTCGGCAAGCCGGGTCTGGGCAAGTCGACGATCGTCCGTCGGATGGCGACCGGTCTGGCCGGGTACGGCGTCATGCCGCTGGTCCTCGGCGACCTCAAACCCGACTACGTGGATCTGATCCGGGCGCTGGGCGGTCAGGTGATCTCGCTCGGTCGTGGCCGCGGACACCTCAACGTCCTCGACCCCGGCGAGGCCGGGCAGGCCGCCGACCGGTTGCACGCGGCCGGCCACGGGCGGGAAGCCGCGCAGGTGCTGGCCGATGCCCACGGCCGGCGGCAGACGATGGTTTCGGCGTTGTTGACGATCATGCGGTCGGCGCCGCCGAGCGATCGTGAGGAGACGATCATCGACCGGGCGCTGAAAGTGCTGGACTCCAGACATGACGGCGTACCGGTGCTGGGTGACCTGTTGCGGGTCATCCGGGAAGGTCCCGACGAGGTCCGCGCGGTGGCGTTGGACCGTGGGGACGACAACCGATATCAGCAGATCACCGAGGAGTTGGAGGCGTCGCTGATCGGCCTGGTCGGTGGCGGCCGACTGGGTGAGACCTTTGCGGCGCCGACCACCAATCCGATGCGCCGGGACGCCCCGGTGGTCTACGACGTGTCGGCGATCGACGACTCGGAGATGGATCTGCAGGCGGCCACGCTGTTGGCCTGCTGGTCGGCGGGCTTCGGCACGGTCAACGTGGCCAACGCGCTCGCCGATGCCGGCCTGGAGCCACGTCGGCACTACTTCGTGATCACCGACGAGTTGTGGCGGGCACTCCGCGCCGGACGCGGGATGGTCGACCGGGTCGACGGCCTGACCCGGCTGAATCGGCAACGCGGCGTCGGGATGGCGATGATCAGCCACACCATGAGCGACCTGCTGGCGTTGTCCTCGGAGGAGGATCGGATGAAGGCGCGAGGCTTCGTTGAACGTTCCGGGATGGTCATCTGCGGCGGCCTGCCGTCGGCCGAGATGCCGCAGCTGACCGCAGCCGTCCCGTTCTCCTCCGCCGAGCAGGACCTTCTGATCGGCTGGCAGGATCCGCCCGCCTGGGATCCGGCCAGTGGTCGCGAGGTCGACCCGCCGGGGCGCGGCAAGTTCCTGGTCAAGGTCGGCGGGCGGCCCGGCATCCCGGTCTCGGTCGAGCTGACCGACATCGAACGCTCGATCAACGACACCAACCGGCTCTGGCACGAACAGAGCAGGGTCGGTGCCCGCCGGGCCGTGGGGGAGCCCGACGGCACCGACACCGGGGCCGCAGCAGGAGGTGCGTCATGAGTCGGCCGAGCAACCGGCGGCGCGACCCCGGTGGCCTGTCCGGTGAGATGATCTTGGCGTTCGTCGGTCTCGGGCTACTCACCGCGATCGTCGGGATCTGCTACCTGGGCGTACGGGTCGGCAATCGGATCGACGGCGTCGACCCGGCCATCCCGGATGATCCGTTCGGTGTGTTCTTCGGGTTGATCCGCGGCGACGTCGGCTGGCCGGCGTCGGGCGACCTGGTGTTGATCGCGGCCGGGTTGTTGTTGATCATAATCGCGGCCGCCGGGTTCCTGCTCCGGCGGAGGCTGCACAAGCCACGGTCCCGGGTCGACCGGTCGGCCGGCTATCTCGGCCGTGGCGCCGACATCGCCGGCCTGAGCCGGCGCAGCGCCGAACGGAAGTCCGATCGGCTCGGGGTCGACGGGTCCCCGGGAGTGCCGATCGGGCGGACCGTCACCGGTGATCATGAGCTGGTCGGGTCCTGGGAGGACATGCACATCGACGTGTGGGGACCCCGGACCGGTAAAACGACCAGCCGGGCCATCCCGGCGATTCTGGATGCGCCGGGCGCGGTCCTGGTCACCTCGAACAAGCGTGACGTGGTGGACGCGACTCGCGACGTCCGTGCCGCCGACGGTCCGGTGTGGGTGTTCGATCCGCAGCAGATCGCCGAGCAGGAACCGGACTGGTGGTGGGATCCGCTGAGCTACGTCACCGACGAGGTGCAGGCGGCTCGACTGGCCGGCCATTTCGCTGCTGGGTCACGAGAACCCGGCGCCAAGACCGACGCCTTCTTCGATCCCGCCGGGCAGGATCTGCTGGCCGGACTGCTGTTGGCAGCGGCCTGTGAACGCAAGCCGATCACGCAGGTGTACAGCTGGGTCACCCGGCCGACCGACGAGACCCCGGTCGACATCCTTCGTGATCATGATTTCCCGCTGACCGCCGATCAGGTGTCCGGTGTGGTGACCGCTCCGGAACGCCAGCGCGGCGGGATCTACGGCACCGCCCAGCAGATGGCCGCTTGCCTGACCAACCGCAAGGTCGCCCGCTGGATCACCGCCGGCCCTGGCGATCAGCGGCGGGCGTTCGATCCCGGCGTCTTCGTCCGCTCCGGCGGAACGCTGTATTCGCTGTCCAAGGAGGGCAAGGGCACGGCCGGGCCGTTGGTGACCGCGCTGACCGTCGCGGTGGTCGAGGCCGCCGAGCAGTTGGCTACCCGATCACCGAACGGACGGCTACCGGTGCCACTGCTCGGCGTGCTGGACGAGGCGGCCAACGTGTGCCGCTGGAGCGATCTGCCCGACCTCTACAGCCACTACGGTTCCCGGGGCATCGTGCTGATGACGATCCTGCAGTCCTGGTCCCAGGGTGTCGACGTCTGGGGCGAGTCCGGGATGAAGAAGCTCTGGAGCGCGGCCAACATCAAGGTGTACGGCGGCGGCGTCGCCGAGGCGCAGTTCCTGGAGGACCTGTCCAAGATCGTCGGCGACTACGACCGGCTGTCCTCCTCGGCATCGGTGACCAAGGGGCAACGGACCGTCTCCCAGCAGCTGCAGCGGGAACGGATTCTGGACATCGCCGATCTTGCCTCGATGCCGCAGGGCCGGGCCCTGGTGATCGCCTCGGGATCGCGGCCGACACTGGTCCGGACCGTGCCGTGGATGTCCGGCCCGTACGCGAGCAGGATCCGAGACTCGATCGCCGCTCACGGCCCACGCCGTACGACGCCGTCCGATCCTGAACCTGCCGAGGTCGAGCGCACCGACCTGCCGTCAGGAACACCGCAGCAAGATCAACAACCGCAAGGAGCTTGATCATCATGACCGAATCGCTGTCCCAGCTGCTGCCCGAACCGGGACCGGAGCTGATCATCGACGACAACCTCGCTGTCGACGAAGAGCCCGAGGAGGAGATCGAGCTCCAGTTCGGCAGCGTGGACGAGTTCGTCCGGGACTACCTGCGACACATGTACAAACGCCGGATCGACGGCCGCAACCGGGTCTGGTCCGCCCGCTGGTGGGAGGTCGGCGAGGCGATCGTCCGGCTGGAGGCGTTGTGGCGCTCCTGGGAGTACCTGCGTCAGGACCCGTCCACCGGGATGAGTGTCTGGTGGCGCGACCATGCCGACTACCACCTGGCGATCCTGCTCTCCCCCGACGGCCCGTTCGCCGAGACCGCCGACGAACCGGAGAACACCAACCGCCGCGGAGATCCGCTGCCCTACCTGCCGCCCCCGGAGGGTCTGTTCGCCGACGTTCGGGACGCGGAGTGACGAAGACCTCGCGCCCGACGGATCGATCTTTCTGCGGGCTTGACTTCGAGCGCTCGAAGTTGTGCAGCATGGTCCCGTGACTGTTGTCGTGGGTTCCCGATCGTCGCTGACGATCCGCCAGATGGCCGACCGCTCGGGCTTCAGCGAGCACACGCTGCGCTACTACGAGGAGATCGGACTGATCGGGCCGGTCGATCGCGACCCGTCCAGTGGGCACCGGCGATACTCGCCGGCACTCGCCGAACGGGTGGAGGCGCTCGGTTGTCTGCGGGCTACCGGGATGAGCATCGAGCAGCTGCGTTCCTACCTCACGGGACTGGCGGCCGGCAGGAAGGCTGCTCCGGCGATGACGGCTCCGTTCGCCGGGCACGCCGAGCATCTGGAGTCCGAGATCGCGGCGCTCACGCTGCGGCTGGACTATGCCCGGGCCAAGGCTGACCTGTGGAGATCGCGGATGGACGACGACGCGGTCGGCGAACAGGAGGCCGTCCGGGTCGCCGAGGAGCTGGCACATCGACTGAAGGGATCCGTGACGCCATGACGGAGCGGATCAAAACCCCGTTCGGCTTCTCCAGTACGACCGACGAGGTGCTCGCCGGCGTGCACCTGAACGGGAAACGCGCCATTGTGACCGGCGGCTACGCCGGCCTCGGCTACGAGACGGCCCGGGCGCTCGCGGGCGCCGGGGCCTCGGTGACCATCGCCGGCCGCAAGCCGTCGGCCGTCGACTCGGCGGTCACCAAGATCATCGCGGCCACCGGCAATCCGACCGTCGACGGCCTGGTCCTCGATCTCGCCGACCTCGATTCGGTCGCGACAGCCACCGCCGAGTGGGCGGGCCCCTTGGACATCTTGATCAACAATGCCGGCGTGATGGCGATCCCGAAGCTCACCCCCAGCAGGCAGGGCCATGAGCTGCAGTTCGCGGTGAACTTCCTCGGCCACTTCGCCCTGACGGTCGGCCTGCGGGACGCTCTCGCCGCGGCGCCGGACGCGCGGATCGTCAATCTGAGCTCGAATGCGCACCTCTACTCGCCGCCGGTCTTCGGCGATCTCGATTACAACTTCCGTGGTTATCATCCTCTGGCGGCCTACGCCGAGGCCAAGGCCGCAATGGTGTTGTTCGCCGTCGAAGCCGATCGGCGATGGGCCGCGGACGGGATCCGCGCCAACGCCTGCAACCCCGGCGCCATTGCCACCGGACTGCAGCAGCACACCGGCGGCCTGCAGACACCGGTCGAGCGCCGCAAGACCGTCGAGCAGGGTGCCGCGACCTCGGTCCTGCTGGCGGCTTCGCCGCTGCTCAACGACATCGGCGGCCGATACTTCGAGGACGTCGCCGAGGCCGAGGTCCGTCATCGGGCGCCAGGCGGGTTCGGTACCGGTGTCGCCGCTTTCGCCCTTGATCATCGGTACTCCGAACTGCTCTTCGAGCTCGCACTCGAGTTGATCAACTAGGAGTGCGCTACCGCGTACGTCCTCGACCGGTACGCGGCTGCTCGCGACGGTTCCGGTGGTCGGCGGCGTGCTGCGGCACGGATCGTTGCGCCCGCCGGCCGGACGAGACCGAGGTGCCGCGACCGGCCGCCGCATTTTTCCTGATCGCACTGGCCGGGGCGGCGTGACTGCGTTCGGCGCGGATCCGGGTCTCCGCCAATTGGCCACCGATGCCGTTGCCGGCCAGCCGCTCGGCCAACCGACGGGCCTGCGGGTCGGCCGATCCCTCCGGATGCGCGGCGCGGGCGGGCGGCCGTTCGGACCGGTCCAGGTCGGACGACTCCGTACCGGATCGGCCGCCAACCCGATCGGCCCGCCGGCTTTCACGCCTCGCCCGCTGCTCGGCTCGGAGGCGCTCGTCGCTCGGCTGCTGTTGCCGCTGGTCGTTTCGGGCCGGTTGCCGGGTGTTCTGTTCGGCGCGTTCGCGTTGGGCTGCGCGCGCAGCAGATCGGTCGGCGAGCGTGCGCAGGATCCGTTCGGTCTCTCGTTGCAGCTCGTCGATCGGGCCGGGATCGGGTGGATCGTTGGGATCGGGCATCGGCTCTCACTCCTCAGGCGGAAGCCGGGCCCGCTCTCTCCGAAGTCGAACCCGAGCTCAGTTCGAGCTGGCGTGCGAGAACCATCCGGTAGGCGTCCTCGTCCAGCAGCCCGTCCCGGACAGCTTTGCGCATCTCGCTGTTGGGGTCGGCCGGGTTATCCACAGCTCGAACCGTCGGATCCGGCACCCAGCGAGCGAGCTCGTCGATCAGTTGGTCGCGATCCAGCTCCCCGGCAACGTAGCGCTGGGCGATCTCGTACGGACCGGCACCGGAGAATCCGGGTCGCAGATCGGCGACCTTGGCCGCCGACTTCAACGCCGAGCTGATCGATGGCTGGGTCAGCCCGAGGGCTCGCGCCAGATCGGTCTGGGTCATCCCGTCAGCAAGCCGCCGTAATCCGCGCAAGTAGTCCAGCCGGTCCAGGATGTGCCGGTGCCGCAACTGCCGGACGCCGGACAGAACGGGATCGGGATAGGTCTCGGCCACACTGCATCGCCCCCTCTGCTGTTGGCCCCTCTGTTGTCGGCCGGGACGATCGGCTCGTGGCCGCATCTCGCGCTCCCAACGAGAGGGTCCGGACGGCGTCAACATAGCCAGTGGAGGGATCACCTTCGGACCTCTCGGGCGACAAATCTGCCGACGACCCGGCTCAGCCGTGTTGTTCGCTGATCCGCACCCGGGCACCGATCGGCACCCCATCCAGTGCACCGGCGGGCACCTCGAGCAGTGCATCGACAGGTTGCGGGGAGATCCAGGTCGGACAATCCGATGCCTCGGCTCGCCCGCACGGTTTCAGCGTCCGGATCGCGACCACCGCGTCGTCGGAAATCCAGGCTGCGTCCAACGGCACCAGGGTGTCGGCCATCCACACCTTCTGCACCCGGCGCCCGGAGAAGTCGAACAGCATCCCGCTGCCGGCCGGCACCGTGGATCGTTCCGACAAGCCCTGTTGCTGTTGGCGGCCGGTCCGCGCGACCTCGACCCGGAAGGACCGGCCGTCGACCGACACCTCTGCCTTGTCCAGGACGCCGATGCCACAGCCCGCCGTCGACAGCAGCACAACGACGGCGGTCGGCACGGCGAACACGGTTCCCATCCGGGGATGACGCGGCCGCGGGCCGGCACTGGAAGTCGTCATCGTCACAACGCCCGCACGGTTCGCAGATAGCGGGTGTTGACGCGGGACTGCACGGCTCTGCTGATCGGGCCGCCGAGCCGCGCCAGCGGACTGGACAGCCGGGAGAAGGCGGTCAGCGAGAACCGTACGGAGTCGCCGTCCAGTCGCTCGACCAGGAATCGTTCCTCACCCCGCTCGGGATGACCGGGCAACGTCCCGTACGCAAACCCGACCGCGTCCGGCTCGTCGATCAGATAGACCACCCGGCAGCGGGTCCGGACCGGGAACGGGCCGAGCGCCAGAGTCGCGATCAGCACCACCTCGGGTTCGGCGCGCAGCGCCGACACCCGCATCTGCAGGCCGGCTGCGCTGTGCATCCGCCAGCCCAGCAGCGCCTCGGCGACCCGTACGAACCGGTCCTCGCCGGTTGGGTCAGGACCGAGGATCACCTCTCGACGCAGCTGCCGGTAGCCGGTCGGCAACGGGCCCGATCGGGTTGCCCCGACCTCCGGGTAGCTGAACGGCGCTCGGCTGAGTTCGGTCGCAGTCACCGGCGGCAGCAGCACCGGTGTCGTCATCACGATCCTCTCCGATCGGCAGCGCAACGGTCGTCGACCAGTCTGCCGCACAGAAAGCAAAAACCCTTGGCAGCGTCATGCGACCAAGGGATGCGGTGGTGGGCCTAACTGGACTTGAACCAGTGACCTTTGCCTTATCAGGGCAACGCTCTAACCGACTGAGCTATAGGCCCGCAAACGGTGGCGGTGGTCGGCCTCGGACTCGGTCCGTGCACGCCTCACGCCGAAGCGCAACGCTAGCCCATCAGGCGGCATCGTTCCAAATCGAAAGCCGCCGCCCCGCGTGAACGGAACGGCGGCCGACGTCGATGCAAAAGATCAGTCCTCGGCGAGGGTGACCTCAAGGCCGCCGAGCATGGTGGCGGCCAGGTTGTACAGGAACGAGGCCAGGGTGGCCAGCGCGGTGAAGATCACCACGTCGATGCAGGCCAGGAAGGCCGTCACGCCCATCACCTTCTGGGTGTTGACGTAGTCCTCGATCCGGAACGGCGTGGTGTCGCCCGGGCTCTGCAGAACGCTGCCGACGATCGAGTCGACCGAGTCGAACAACCCCGACGATCCGATCACCAGCCAGACCGCGTAGACCGCGACGACCATCACGATGCCGGCCGCGATGGAGAACAGGAAGGCCGTCTTCATCACCGACCACGGATCCAGTCGGGACAGCCGCAGCCGCGCCTTACGGGTGCCGCGGGCCGTTCCGACCTTCGGCTTGTCGGCCTTGGCCGGGTCGGCGCTGTCGGCGCCCGCGGTTGCCGAGGCCGGCGGGCCGACGGGCTCACGGTTCATCGCGGTGGTCGGCTCGTTCGCCGGGTCGGCGGACGATCTCTGCGTCGTCGCGGTGTTCTTCGCGGCCGTCGCACCGGCGGCGGCAGTGGCGGTTGCCCCGGCGCCCGCAGCCGTCTTGCCGGTGGCAGGCTGCTGGCCGGCGGACTTCGCCGCATCGGACTTCGATTCGTCGGACTTCGCGGGGTCGGGCTTCGCGGGGTCGGACTTGCCTCCCGACCGCACCCGGCCCAGCACGCTGCTGGCCACGGCACTCAGCTTGCTGGTCGGCTCGCCGCCCGATTCGGTGCCGGCGGTCGCACCGGCGGCGTTCCCGTTGGCAGCGGGCTGCGTCGCGGTGTCCGGAGCGCCGCCGTTCCGGCTGCCGTTGGCCTGCGCGCTGCGAGCGTCGTCATCGACCGGTTGAGCCCGGGCTGCCGTCGACGTGCCGTCGGTCTGTGCCTCCGGCGCCGAGCCCGCACTGCGTGCCGGTCGAGCGGATGCGCTGCGCTTGGCGTTCCGTCCGGCGGCACTGGCCGCTGCGGCGGCGTAGATGTCGTCGCCGCCGGAGGGGCCGCTCTGAGTGCTCGCCGGGCTGGAGGCCCCTTCGGGTCCCCTGCTGCGTTCGCTCACCGTCATTCCTCCGGTTCATCCTCGTCGGCGTCTGTGCTCGAGTCAGTCTGGCTACTCGATTCTGCCTGGTCAGACCCCGCGGTCGTGGCGGACTCGCCCTCCACGATTCCAGATTCGTCCGCAGGATCCGAATCGACGCTCGTATCGGACGCGTCCGGGGCGGAGCCGTCCTGCTCCGACCCGGCCTCGACCGGCGCGCTGCCAGGAGTAGTCTCCTCGCCCGATTCAAGCTCCTCCAATTCCGGCGTCGTCTCCGGGTTCAACGCGATCACAGCCACCGAGTCGCCGCCACGGACACCGACGAACTTGATGCCCATCGTGTCCCGGCCCTTGACCGGCACTTCGGCGACAGCGCTGCGGGTGATCTGGCCGCTGGCCTTGATCGCGATCACCTCGTCGTTCTCCCGCAGCACCAGCCCGCCGACCAATTCGCCGCGCGCGTCGTTCAGCTTCATCGCCTTGATACCCAGGCCGCCACGGCCCTGCTGACGATACTGCGACACCGCGGTCCGCTTGCCGAAGCCCTCGTCGGTGACGGTGAAGACGTACCACTCGTCCTCGGCCAGATCACTGGAGATCCGGGTCAGGCTGAGCAACTCGTCGCCGTCGCGGAACTTCATACCGGTGACGCCGGAGGTCGCCCGGCCCATCGGCCGCAGCTGGGCATCGGTGGCCGGGAACCGGATCGCCTGGCCCTTCTTGCTGATCAGCAGCACGTCGTCCTCGGGGCTGCACAGCTCGGCGCCGATCAGCTCGTCGTCCTCGTCGCGGAAGTTGACCGCGATGATGCCGGCCTGCCGCGGCGAGTCGTACAACGACAGCTGGGACTTCTTCACCAGGCCCTTACGGGTGGCCAGCAGCAGGTACGGCGCATCCTCGTAGCTGCGCAGCGTGAGGACCTGGGCGATCTCCTCGTCGGGCAGGAAGGACAGCAGCCCGGCGACGTGACCGCCGCGGGCGTCCCGGTTGGCCTCCGGCAACTGCCAGACCTTGGCCCGGTACACCCGGCCCTTGTTGGTGAAGAACAGGATCCACTGGTGGTTGCTGGTGGCGAACAGATGCACCACTTCGTCGTCGGCCTTCAACGACGCGCCACGTACGCCCTTGCCACCGCGCTTCTGCACCCGGTAGGCGTCGGTGTTGGTGCGCTTGGCGTAGCCGCCGCGGGTGATGGTGACCACCACGTCGTTGTCGGGGATGAAATCCTCGGCGCTCATGTCGCCGTCATCGGCGATGATCTCGGTCCGCCGGTCGTCGCCGTACTTCTCCACGATCTCGGCCAGCTCGGTGCTGACGATCTGCCGCTGCCGCTCGGGCCGGGCCAGGATGTCCTGGTAGTCGGCGATCTCGGCCTCGATCTTGGCCAACTCGTCGATGATCTTCTGCCGTTCCAGAGCAGCCAGCCGGCGCAGCTGCATGTCCAGGATGGCGTTGGCCTGCAGCTCGTCGATCTCCAGCAGCTCGATCAGGCCGGTCCGCGCCTCGTCGGTGGTCGGGCTGCGGCGGATCAGCGCGATCACCTCGTCCAGCGCGTCCAGCGCCTTGACCAGGCCGCGGTAGATGTGCGCCCGGGCCTCGGCCTGGGCCAGCCGATACTCGGTCCGGCGCCGGATCACGTTCAGCTGGTGAGTGATCCAGTACGAGATGAACTGGTCCAGCCGCAACGTCCGCGGCACTTCGTCGACCAGCGCCAGCATGTTGCAGCCGAACGTGTCCTGCAGCTGGGTGTGCTTGTACAGGTTGTTCAGCACCACCCGCGGCTGGGCGTCCCGCTTCAGCACGATCACCAGCCGCTGGCCGGTCCGGGCCGAGGAGTCGTCCCGGATGTCGGCGATGCCGGCCAGTCGACCGGCGTTGACCAACTCGGCGACCTTCAGACTGAGGTTGTCCGGGTTGACCATGTACGGCAACTGGGTGACCACCAGCTGGGTACGGCCGGCCTTGTCCTCCTCGATGTCGACCACCGCGCGCATCGTCACCGAGCCGCGACCGGTGCGGTAGGCGTCGTCGATGCCCTTGCGGCCGACGATCAACGCACCGTTGGGGAAATCCGGACCGTGCACCCGCTGGATCGCCGCCTCCAGCAGATCCTCCTCGGTCGCCTCCGGATTCTCCAGCGCCCACTGCACGGCGTCGGCGACCTCACGCAGGTTGTGGGTCGGGATGTTGGTGGCCATCCCGACCGCGATGCCGGTCGATCCGTTCACCAGCAGGTTGGGGAACCGGGCCGGCAGCACGACCGGCTCCTGGGTCTTGCCGTCGTAGTTGGCCCGGAAGTCGACGGTGTCCTCGCCGATGTCGCGGACCATCTCCATCGCCAGCGGCGCCATCTTGCACTCGGTGTAGCGCATCGCCGCGGCCGGGTCGTTGCCCGGCGAACCGAAGTTGCCCTGACCGTCCACCAGCGGGTAGCGCTTCACCCAGCTCTGGGCCAGCCCGACCAGGCTGTCGTAGATCGCGGAGTCGCCGTGCGGGTGGTACTGGCCCATCACCTCGCCGACGACCCGGGCGCACTTGTTCCAGCCACGGTCCGGCCGGTAGCCGCCGTCGTACATCCCGTACAGGATCCGGCGGTGGACGGGCTTCAACCCGTCGGTGACGTCGGGCAGTGCACGGCCGACGATCACGCTCATCGCGTAGTCCAGGTAGGACTTCTGGATCTCGTCCTGCAGATCGACCGGTTCCAGCCGATCATGCCCCGGTGGCGGCGTAACTTCCGTCATATCTCAACTTTCCTTACCTACAAGCGATGTACGTGTCCGAACCGACCCAAGATGATCAGCCCAACTCGACCCTCAAGGCGACCACGCCCGGGGGTCCGGGGGTCGCCCCCCGCGAGCGGAGCGAGCTAAATATCAAGGAACCGAACGTCCTTGGCGTTGCGCTGGATGAACTGCCGGCGCTGTTCGACGTCCTCACCCATCAGGATCGAGAACATCTCGTCGGCCCGGGCGGCGTCCTCCATCGTGACCTGCAACAGGATCCGGGACTCCGGATTCATCGTGGTCTGCCACAGATCCTCGGCATCCATCTCACCCAGACCCTTGTAGCGCTGGATCGCTGCCTCCTTCGGCAGCCGCTTGCCGGCCTCGGCGCCGACCCGGAGCAACGCGTCCCGCTCGGCATCGCTGTAGGCCAGTTCGTGGGTCGCGTTGGTCCACTTCAACCGATACAACGGCGGCTGGGCGAGGTAGACGTGACCGGCCTCGATCAACTGCCGCATGAAGCGGAACATCAACGTCAGCAGCAAAGTCCGGATGTGCGCACCGTCGACGTCGGCGTCGGCCATCATCACGATCTTGTGATAGCGCAGCTTCTCGATGTCGAAGTCGTCATGCACGCCGGTGCCGAGCGCGGAGATGATCGCCTGCACCTCGTTGTTCTGCATGATCTTGTCGATCCGCGCCTTCTCGACGTTCAGGATCTTGCCACGGATCGGCAGGATCGCCTGGATCCGCGGATCACGGCCACCCTTGGCCGAACCACCGGCCGAGTCACCCTCGACGATGAAGACCTCGCACTCCTCGGGGTTGGTCGAGGAGCAGTCCGACAGCTTGCCGGGCAGACCGGAGCGTCCGAGCAGACCCTTGCGGTCACGGGCCGCATCGCGCGCCTTCCGGGCCGCGATCCGGGCGATCGACGCGGCCATGCCCTTGCGGACGATGTCCTTGCCCTCCTGGGGATTCTGCTCGAACCAGTCGCCGAGCCGATCGTTGACGGCCTGCTGGACGAAGGTCTTGGCCTCGGTGTTGCCGAGCTTGGTCTTGGTCTGGCCCTCGAACTGCGGATCGGTCAGCTTGACCGAGATGATCGCGGTCAACCCCTCCCGGACGTCATCGCCGGAGAGCCGATCCTCCTTCTTCTTGATCATCCCCCAGGTCTCACCCCACTTGTTGACGGTGTAGGTGAGCGCGGCCCGTAGGCCCTCCTCGTGGGTGCCGCCCTCGTGGGTGTTGATCGCGTTGGCGAAGGTGTGCACCGACTCCTGGAACGAGGTGTTCCACTGCATCGCCAACTCGAGACCGAGCTCGTCCCGCTCGAGCTCGATGTCGATCACCGAGGCGTGGATCGGATCCTTCGCGACCGTCAGGTACTTGACGTAATCGATCAGGCCGTCGTCGAACTTGAAGGTCTCGGCGTGCTTGCCGCCCTCGGAGTCCGGGCGGTCCTCCCGCTCGTCGGTGATCGAGATCTGCAGGCCCTTGTTCAGGAACGCCATCTCCCGCAGCCGGGTGGCCAGGGTCTCGTAGCTGTAGGTGGTGGTCTCGAAGATGTCCTCGCTGGCCCAGAACGTGGTCGTGGTGCCGGTCTCGTCGGTGGCCTCGTGCTGCTCCAGCGGTCCGGTCGGGACGCCGAGCTCGAAGGCCTGGGTCCAGCGGTAGCCGTCACGCTTGATCTCCACCTCGTAGCGGCTGGACAGGGCGTTCACCACCGAGGCGCCGACGCCGTGCAGACCGCCGGAGACCTTGTAGCCGCCGCCGCCGAACTTGCCGCCGGCGTGCAGCACGGTGAGGATCACCGTGACGGCCGGGATCTTCTCGGTCGGATGTTCCTTGACCGGGATGCCACGTCCGTTGTCGGTGACCTGGACCCCACCGTTGGCCAACAGGGTGACCCCGATGGTGTCGCAGTAGCCGGCCATCGCCTCGTCGACCGCGTTGTCCACGATCTCCTGCACCAAGTGGTGCAGACCCCGTTCACCGGTCGAGCCGATGTACATACCGGGCCGCTTGCGGACGGCCTCCAGGCCCTCCAGCACGGTGATCGACTCGGCGTCGTAATCGCCGGCCGGAGGCAGGCCGGGCGACGTCGGCGACGTGGGGTCGCCGGCTTCGGCATCGGCCGGGGTGTCCGGGGCGGAGAGAGAATCGGGGATATCCTGCGGGGTCTCGGGGAGATCTTCGTTCGGGGTATCGCTCACCGGTTCCTGGCTCCTGTCACACGTGGGCCGCCGGATCCGCAGACTTCCGCGGAGATGCGGCGGCGCCAAGTTGCTCACCGCGATCCGAGTGCTCGGACCGCTCTTCACATGCTCGGTCCATACTACCCCGTAACACCCGGATTTCCGGTTCTGCAGGGCCGACTATCCACAGCCGAATGCCTCTGGGAGGCGCGCTAGCCGGGTTTGGCGCGGCTGCCAGGGGCGTTGACAAGGCCCGGTACGCACCCCGGCCCTCCTGATGCGTTCCCGGGCCGCTGACAGATGTTGTCCCGGGTCTCCAGGACGGCCCGGCGGGACGTTCGACCCGACCGTTCGACCCGTCCGTGGGCCTGATCGTTCGCCGGGATGGTCCGAGCCGGGCGATCAGGGTCGGTCGACGAGCGCGCCGACCTCGTAGGCCGGCTCACCCTCATGGTCGACCGGATCGGCGTAGGCGTGCTTCTCCTGGTCGATGTCGAAGACGAACCGATCGCCGACGTAGCGGGTCACCGCCAGCTGCACCGGTCGGTCGTCGGCATCGAGCACGATCTGTCGCTGGACGATCAGCGCCGCACCGACGGCGACGTCGAGCAGTCGGGCCAGCTCCGGCATCGCCGATTCCGCGGTCACGGTTCCCTTCGAGCGGGTGGGTTCCCGGCCGATCGCGGCCAGTGCCGCGAACAGCGATCCGGTACCGAGATCGAGCTCGAGGACCGAACAGCAATCGTCGGGCAACCGCACCTCCTCGACGCCGATCGGGATCCCGTCCCCCTTCAGGAGTCGCTTCAGCTCACCGACCTGCGCGTCGCTGCCCTGAGCGAGATCGACGTTCTCCTGCCGGTTGCCCGCACGACGGCCGGACTCCAGCACGACGGCGGACGGTTGCCTGCCCTGCCGGTGCATGTGTTCGGCGAAGGACAGCAGTCGTGTCACCCGCCGGTGCACCGGATGGTCGGCGACGTAGGTGCCGCTGCCCGAGACGCGGTACAGCCTGCCCTCCCCCACCAACGCCGAGATCGCCTGCCGTGCCGTCATCCGGCTGACGTGAAAGGTCGTGCTCAGCTCCCGATCACTGGGTAGCCGATCACCGGGAGCAGCGGCCGCGATCACGGTCCGCAGGTGTCGAGTGATCACCTCATGGGCCGGGGTCGGCCGTTCGGGCATCTGGTACCTCCTGGTGGCTACCACCGTCCATTCTCGCCGCATCCGGGCATCGTCGGGCGATTCGAGCGAGACTGCTCCGATCCGCCGGATCGTCTTCGGGTCGCTCTCGTCTCGGCGTCAGGCGGCAAGTGGTCTAGACAGCTTTATCACATTGGTCTAGCGTGACGTCAGGCGCCGCCAGATCCGGTGCCAGCAGCTGGGCCATCGATGAGCGCGGCCGACCAGGCCGAGCGATCGGTACGAGATCTCCCTGCTCTGATCTGTGGCTCACGGGAAGCACCCCGGGTGATCCAGCCGGGAACCACACCCGAGATCGACCACACCTCAAGACGGGAAGGCGACCCGTTGTCCCGCTCCGCTAAAACCTATCGTGCCACCAGGCTTTGAAGGGTATTGGGCCGTGCTGTTCATCGGCATCCGGCCGCACCCGCCGCGTACACACCTCGCACGGAGGAAGGAACTCCCCGATGTCCACACCCGTTCGCCGCCCGAGATTCAGCCGTCGGCACGCCCTGCAGCTCGCCGGCGCCGCCGGACTGACCGCCGCGGCGGCCGCCTGCACCGACACCAGTGACGTCTCCTCCGATGGGCCGACGGCCCGGTCCAGCGTCGGCGACTTCGCGATCCCCGACTGGTCCGATGCTCCGAAGTCAGCCTCGTTGCGCTGGGTCGACAGCGGTGACCAGAAGGCGCTCTACTTCAAGGCGTTCTTCGACGCCTTCGGTAAGAAGTTCAGCGGCATCGACGTCGACTACAAGGGCACCAACTGGAACACCATCCAGCAGAGCATCACCCTCGGACTGCGCAACGGCACTGCGCCCGACGTGTTCCAACTGCCGTCCACGATCTCCACGCCGGTTGCGGTCAAGGAGGGTTGGCTGCGGCCGTTGGACGACGTGGTTCCCGGCTGGCCGCAGATCAAGGACCGGCTGCCGACCGGGTTGATCGCCAACGGGGTGAACGTCTTCGACGGCAAGACCTACTCGTTACCGATCACCAAACCGGCGCTCGGGACGATCGTGTTGATCAACGCCGATCTCGCCGCCCAGGCCGACGTCGACACCGGTCAGGACTTCACCCTGGACAGCTTCGGCAGCGCCGTCCGGGCCGCGACCAAGAAGGGCGCCGGCAAGTACTACGGGCTGGTCGACTACCTCGCTCAGCCGAACGGGATGAACGCCGCCTGTTCGATGATCGCCCGGCTGTCCGGGATGGTCGGCGGCGTCGACAACAACCCGGAAGGCTCGATCAACTACCGGACCGGTGAGCTCACCTACACCGATCCGATCCTGGCCGACGTGATCGACTGGTATCTCGGGCTGCAGAAGGACGGCTGCTTCCTGCCCGGGTCGGTCAGCCTCGATGCACCCGGTGCTCGGGAACGGTTCCCGCAGGGTCAGTCGGCGTTCATCTTCCAGGGACCGTGGAACATCGGGCTGTGGGGCAAGGAGTTCCCCGACCTGAAGCTGGACGTCGCTCTGGCACCGGTCCAGGAAGCCGGCAAGGTGTCGCCGTTCAACCTGTTGCCCGGCGGTGGAAACAACTACTGCGTCGCGGCCAGCAGCAAGTCCGCCGAGGTTGCCGGCAAGGCGTTCGAGTACATCTTCTCCGACGACGGCCAGACCCATTGGGCCTACTACGCCGGCTCCGGTGATCCGGCGGTGTTCCCGACGCCGAGCCTGAAGCCCAAGCCGCTGGACGCCAAGGTGAACGGCTGGATGAAGCAATACGGTCTGCTCGGCCCGTCCCCCACGGTGCGCAACCCCGACATGATCAAGGTCAGCCAGGCGCTCGTCGCACCCCAACCGGCACTGCACGACGTCTGCACCGCGTTGTTCACCGGCAAGGCGACCAACATCAAGAAGGAATTGAAAGCTCTGCAGGACCGTGCCGACAAGGCGATCGACACCGCCATCGCGACCGCCAAGAAGAGCGGAGCCAAGGTCTCCCGGGACGACTACGTCTTCTCCGACTGGGACCCGACCAAACCGTACGTGGGCCTGTACAAGTGACGGCCTTCTTCGCCCTGGACCGTGAGGTCGGCCAACGGCACCGTGGCTGGAGTGCCTTCTGGGACGCGCGACACAGCTACCTGCTGATGCTGCCCGGCGCGATCCTGGTCGCGCTGTTCTCCGTCTATCCGATGGTGATGTCGTGGTACTACTCCCTGTTCCGCTGGGACGGGTTCTCCTCCGACATGACCTTCATCGGACTGCAGAACTACCGGGAGGCGATCGGTGACAGCTACTTCTGGAACGCCTTCGGCCGGTCCCTCGTCTTCGCCGCCGTCGCCACGCCGATCGAACTCGCGCTGTCACTCGGATTCGCCCTGCTGCTCAACGATGCTTCGCTCCGGTTGCGGACGGTCTACCGGACGTTGATCTTCATCCCAGTGGTCACCACCACCGCCGTCGTGGCGATCGTGATGAGCTTCGTGTTCTCCGCCTTCAACGGTCCGGTCAACCAGGTGCTGATGCTGCTCAAGATCACCGACAGCTCGATCGACTTCCTCGGTGATCCGCGAACAGTGCTGTGGACCTCGATCGGGATCTTCATCTGGAAGTGGTGCGGGCAGCCGATGATCTACTGGCTGGCCGGACTGCAGACCATCCCGAGCGAACTGTACGAGGCCGCCAAGGTCGACGGTGCCGGGCTGTGGAGCCAGTTCAAGAACATCACCGCACCGCTGCTGACGCCGTTCGGGGTGATGATCACCCTGATCGTCGCGATCGGCAACCTGCAGGTTTTCGCCTTCCTGCAGGCACTCACCGGCGGCGGACCGACCTTCGCCTCCGAGCTGATGGAGCTCTACATCTACCGCAATGCGTTCGGTGCCTCCGGTGCCCAGTCGGTGCAGCGGCTGGGTTACGCCTCGGCGGCCGGCGTGATCTTCGGCGTCACACTGATGATCTTCGGCATCGTCCAACTGCTGGCCGTCCGGCGGGTCCGGGCCGCCGGCTCGGATCGGGAGGAGAGCCGATGACCACCGGCACGATCGCGAGTACGCCGAAGTCCGTTCGATCGTCGTCCGCCGGCAACGCGCCGCCGCGCCGCCGGAAGCGGCCGGGCAGGATCCGTCGGATCATCACCTATGTCGTCCTGACCCCGGTCAGCCTGATATGGATCTACCCGTTCATCTGGATGATGTCGGCCTCGGTCAAGCCGAACAGCAAGGTGTTCGCCGACCTGGGGATCTTCCCGACCAAGTTCTTCTTCTCCAACTACGCCGAGGCGTGGGTGAACGGCAACATCGGCCGATTCTTCATCAACAGCGTGGTGGTGTCGGTCGGCGGCGTGATCATCGTCGTGCTGACCACCGCCTCGATGGGGTACGTCCTGGGCCGCTATCGCTTCCCGGGCAAGAAGATCGTCATCGCGACGCTGGCCGGGCTGGCCATCCTGCCGCAGGGCTACACGATCATCCCGATCTTCGATCTGATCGACTCGCTGCATCTGGACGGCACCCTGTTCGGCATCATCATCGCCGAGAGCGGGTCGGCCCACATCATCCAGTTACTGCTCTACGCAGGATACTTCGCGCAGCTGCCGGCAGCCTTGGAGGAACAGGCCAAGATCGACGGTGCCGGCTACTTCCGGATCTTCTTCACCATCTTCCTGCCGTTGGCGGCACCGGCGACCGCAACCGTGATCATCCTGCAGTTCATCGCCAGCTGGAACGACTTCCTGCTGCCGCTGGTGCTGACCCTGAGCCAACCCGATCTGCAGACGTTGGCCGTCGGGGTGTACAGCTTCCAGGGGGAGAACATGACCGACTACGCGCAGATGTCGGCTGCCAGCACGATCAGCCTGGTGCCGGTGATCGTGGTCTTCCTGTTCTTCCAACGCTATTTCGTCGAAGGCCTGGCCGGCGCCGTCAAACAGTGAGCCAGGCTCCCGTTCCACCCGTCATCACCAGCCACGAAGGAGAAAAGTGTCCGACCCGGACCGTCCGAACATCGTCTTCATCCTCACCGATGATCATGCCGCGCATGCGATCAGTGCCTACGGCAGTCGTGTCAACAGCACCCCCAACATGGACCGGATCGCCGCCGACGGCGCCCGGCTGGACGCCTGCTACTGCACGAACTCGATCTGCTCGCCGTCCCGGGCGACGATCCTGTCCGGCACCTACAGCCACGTCAACGGCGTCAAGTCGATCTTCGACGAGATCGAGTATCGGGTGCCCAACTTCACCGGCTGCCTGCGACAGGCCGGCTACCGGACGGCACTGTTCGGCAAGTGGCATCTCGGCCATCGACCGGAGAATCTGCCCCGGGCGGAGGACTTCGATGCCTGGCAGGTGTTCCCCGGCCAGGGCGACTACAACGATCCGGTGATGATCACCGCCGAAGGCGAGCGTCAGGTGTCGGGTTACGCGACCGACATCGTCACCGATCTCAGCCTGGACTGGCTCGACCAGCAGCCCGACGGGCAGCCGTTCTGCCTGATGGTGCATCACAAGGCGCCGCACCGTCCCTGGGTGCCCGACCCCAAGCACGCCGACCTGTATCCGGTCGGTTCGATCCCCGAACCGGACACCCTGTTCGACGACTACGCGACCCGCGGCCGCGCAGCGCACGAAGCGACGATGCGGATCGCCGATCACCTGCCACCGAGCGACATCAAGGAGCAGCAGATCCCGGCCGAATTGATCGGCGAGGAACATCGGACCGAGCGGACCCGCTGGTTCTATCAGCGTTACATGCGGGACTATCTGCAGACCGTGCAGTCGGTGGACGACAACGTCGGGCGGGTGCTGGACTACCTCAATGATCATGATCTGGGCCGGAACACGATCGTGGTCTACACCTCCGACCAGGGCTTCTTCCTCGGTGATCACGGCTGGTACGACAAACGCTTCATCTACGACGAGTCGCTACAGATGCCGTTCTTGATCAAGTGGCCGGAGCGGATCGTGGCCGGTAGCCGGATCGACGAGATCATCACCAACGCCGACTTCGCCGCAACCTTCCTGCAGGCCTGCGGGCTGGACCCCGCCGAGGTGTTGCCGACCTCCCAGGGACGCAGTGCGCTACCGGTGTTGCTCGGCGATACTCCGGACGATTGGCCGACGTCGATGTACTACCGCTACTGGGAACACGACGATCCGAACCACCACGCCTGGTCGCACTACGGCGTCCGCACCGCCACCCACAAGTTGGTCTACTTCTACGCCGCCGGACTGGGCACCACCGGCGCATCGGACAAGATCTACCCGCCGGAGTGGGAGCTCTACGACCTGGTCGCCGATCCGCAGGAACTGAACAACGTCGCCGATGATCCAAGCTACGCAGGGATCCGTGCCGAGTTGGAAACCGAACTGGCCAGGCTGCAGCAGCACTACCAGGACGAGCCCTACCTTCCCGTCTGATCGAGCCACCCCCAACCGCCGACCCGTCAGTTCCTCCCCGACACGCCGGGCGTGTCGGGGAGGAACTGACGGGTCGGCCGGGTTTGGGGGTCCTGCGGGCGCTATTCCTTGGCGAGCTTGATCGTGACGAATCGCGGACGGTTGTTGTTGGCGTCGGCCAACAGGTCGTCACCGTTGCCGCTGTTCACGTTGTAGCAGATGATCAACTCGCCGGGCTTGCTGATCGCCGGATGCGCGGCAACGTTGTACGGCGCATAGATGTTGCCGACACCACCCTCGGGTGCGGTGTAGACAGCGGTCCGCTCGGTGAAGGGTCCGACCGGGGTGGGTGCGCTCGCGACGTAGATCTTGTGATCGGTGAAGATCGACGCCGAGGTGGTGGTCAGGACGAACCGGCCGTCCACCGGAGTCACGCTGTACGACGCTCCGAGGTCCGGGACCAGGGGGCCGGCCGCAGCCGGGTCGGCAGACCAGGAACTGCCGGTCCAGAAGTCCCAGTCCTTGTCAACCAGATGCCCGACCCGGGCCCGGGCGACGTACATCGTGCTGTCCTTCTCGCCGTAGATGTAGGTGTAGCCAGCACAGCGAACGAGTTCGTTACCCCAGTTGACCGTGCCGGGCTCACCGTAGGTCCGGACGATCGACTCGACGGTGAAGTCCTTGCTGTAGGTGACGATGTCGCTGCCCAGCCAGCCGAAGTTCCACGGCGGATCGCCGTCGGTCTTGCCGATCCGGCCCTGGAAGACGCGGAGCTTGCCGCCGTCGACGATGCCGTCGGCGTTCCAGTACCAGGGATCGCCGTCGACGCCGTCGGGTGGTGAGGCGATCGATTCCGGCGCGGCCTGGGTGCCGCCGGTGATCGTGGTGTCGGGCAATCCGTCCCGGCCCGCCGGCAGGATCGATCCGTGGATGAAGCCCGGCTCGGTCATGCTCTCGTCGGCGTTGACCGGTCCGAGGAAGGTGTCGTTCATCAGCCAGGCGACCTTGTGGCCGGGCAGTTCGGCGGAATAGACGCCGTCGGAGGCGGCCCAGCCGCCCTTGTTCGCCCAGCCGCCGCCGCTGTTGCCGAAGGCGCGGAAGGCCTGGGTCAGCTCGGTGTTGGCGGTCGCGGTGGGCTTCAGCACCGCGCCGGTGTCACCGGTGGCGCACGATCCCAGGTCACCGACGGCCGTTGGGGCGTCGGCTGGGTTCGAGGTGTCTGCTCGGGCCGGCAGGCCGACCAGCGCGACGGTGGCGACGCCGGCCAGCAGGGCCGCGCCGAGCGCGGGTCGAGGTCGGATTCTCATGTCAGGTGGTTTCCCCTCTGGCGCTCACCATCGATCTGACCGGCGCCCGATGGCGCTCACGAGTCGGCGTGGGAGACACAATGTCAACGTTGTCATCGGCTTCGTCGGAACACTATGGGAGGCCCACGACGCTGTCAACCAGCTGATCACTACGGCTGACACCGCGTCCGCCCCAACCCGCCGACCCGTCAGTTTCTCCCGCAGTTTCGCGGTGTGTCGCGGAGGAATTGACGGGTCACCCCTGGACGAAGAGGTCGACCCGGCCGGAACGCACCCTCAGATCGCGACCGGCTCGATCTCGAGTTCGTGCGCCTTCTCCGGCCGCGCCCGCCCGGCTCCGACTGGGCCCCGTCCGGCCTGCAGCGGATCGATGGTTCGCCCCGCTCGACCTCTAGACTGCGTGCCGTGGATGGGACCGAACGCGGGCGGGTGTGGATCGACGAGACCCCGCCGCAGGACTGGGCGGCCCCGCAGCTGGTGCACGACTTCCCGGCCGATCCGGGTCCGCGGCATTCGAAATGGATGACCCGCGGGATCCCGATCTTGGTGATCGTTCTGGTGCTGGTGGCGATCTGGGCGCTCGGCGGATTCAGGACCCGGCAGGATCGCGCCACGGTGCTGCAGCCGGGTCAGCATTTCACCAATGGCGCCTACGTCCTGACCCTTGATCGGGCGACCGTCCAACGCAAGAAGGGCTACGGCGACGACCCGTACATCCAGGAGCTCGTCGTGCACGGCACGGCCAAGAACATCTGGACCGAGACGGCGCGGCCCGACGGCCGATGGTTCCTGGCCACCAACGATCACCAGAGCTCCATCAAGGAAGGCGAACTGGTCTCGATCGATTACGGCGACGACGCCCCGTCCGACACCCCCGACGACCTGACACCGGGGCTGCCGGCGATGCCGATCACCGTCGACTTCGAGTTCGCCGACACGTTCCGGCCCGAACACAAGTCGATCATCGTCGCGATGCGCGGAATCGATTACAGCAACCACTCCGTCACGACCACCAGTGATGAGAAGACCTGGGGACCGAGCAACAACGGCAGCTTCCGCGTCCGGCTGCCGGTCACCGTCCTTCCGGCCGACGACGACTACTGATCGACCGTTGGCGGCGCCGACACCGTGCGCGAGCCGAGGATCAGGCCGGCCGCAGCACCTTGGTCGGTGCCGACGAGGCCGGATCGGGAGTGGCCAGGCCGTAGATCCTGTCCTTGAACCGGGCCGGGACCTCGAACACCTGCTCCAGCCGCCACGGCTTCTTCGGAGTGATCGGGTGGTCGTAGTCGCCGCAGTACTGCGGCAACTTCCGGTTGTAGAAGGAGGTCTGCGGCTCCCAGGCGCGGCGGTCGTCCGACACCAGCAGGAGCGAGCACGGCACGGTCTCCATCTTGCGCGGGATCGTGACCTCCACCTCCGCGACCACCCAGATCGCTCCGGCCGCCGCCGGATGCGTCTCCTCCCCATCGGTCACGGTCTCGGTCTGTCGCAGTGCGACCACCCGGTAGGTGGTGTCGTCGATGGTCGACGACGCTCCGGGCGGGAGCTGTTCGAAGCGCTCGTAGGTGTGCGCACCGGCATAGGTGACCCAGACCGCGAGGAAGATGATCACCAGGCAGAACGCCATCCCGGCCACCACCCAGGAACGGGAACGTTCGGACAGGGAGCCCTCCCGGAAGGAGCGCTCGCGGGGTTGCGTCGCGTCGTTCATCGGATCGGTCTTTCGCTCTGATCATCCGGCCTCAGCACGCGACCCTTGGCCGAGCGGTACCACTGCGCCGCATTGCTGTCATCGATGCCCAGATCGACCCGGACCTGCTGCGGGGTGACGTAGAACATCTCGTCGTGATCAAGGGTCAGAACGGCGTCGTCCAGCTGCTTCGGATCAACCTGGTACAGCAGTGTCCCGGTGCCTTCGTAGCCGGCCCGCACCTTCAGGATCGAGTTACCGAACGGCTTGTAGGTCAGCCCGGACGCCTCCAGCGCGAGGCCGCCGAGGCCGCCGACGGTGGCCTCCTCACCCGGCACCCGATAGCTGATCGTGATCGCCAGGAACATGCCCGGTGTCTTGATGATCTTCTCTTCGTACGTGCCACCGTCGCTGAGCTCGGTGCCGGCCTCGACCTTGGTGACCGTGACGGTGCCGCCGTTCAACGATGCCGACTCACCCACCCGGACCGTACGCCGTGCCTTGAGGTCGCCGAGGGTGTCGCTGAGCTCCACCGCGATCCCGGTGACAACGATGCAGACCACCGCCAGCAGGATCGCGATCACCCGATCACGACGGGCATGGGATGCCGGCTGCGGCTGCCCAGCCTGCTGCCCGCTCATCCGACCGCTCCCACGGCTTGCCGGCCGGAGGCTGGTTCGATCAGTTCCTCGGCGGCGACCTGCTCAGCAGAGTTGTGCTGATCGGCGTCGAGCGTGCCGCGGACCTCGGCGCGGGTCCGGAAGATGATCAAGCAGCGACGCAGCGCGGCGGCGAGCAGGCAGAGCCGCCACGGTTCGAAGATCAGATCGATCACCAGGTTGTAGCTCGGCAGCCAGACCAGCCAGAAGGTGAACTGATGTCCGCCGATGGTGTTGGCCAACAACCAGTCGAACGCCGAGGTGGCGATCTTCTGCGCGCCGTACACCACGACGTAGGCGCCCAGGAAGCTGAAGCCGGCCCGCAGGATCAGCCGCAACGAGTGCAGGGTCGGCAGGTACTTGTCGTCGATGTCGCCGAGGAAGGCTTCCTTGACCTGCGACATCACTGCCTTACCGGCCCGCGCCGCGCGGTCCTCCTCGGTCTGTCTGGCGGCACGTTCGAGGACCCGTCGAGCAACCCGGACCCGGGAGGCGAGCGGCTTGCCGGCTCGCCACAGCTCGCCGATCGAGATCACACTGGATCCGTAGATCAGGGCCGCGATGGCCAGCCAGAAGATCGGTTCGGCCAGCCCCGAGGTGATCACCGGCCAGGCGTGCTCGGTGATGAACGACCAGACCGCCGACAGCACCGCGGGCAGGTTGATGCCCAGTGCGGCGACCGCGTCGGCGACGACGTTCTTGAAGGTCTCCAACCATCCGAAGATCGCCCGATCGGCGACCCAGAACTTGATCTGGGACATGATGTCGACGCCGGCGGTGATGGTGACCAACACGAAGAACGACTCGATGAAGGTGCCGACGATGCCCAACGGTCGCCAGCCGGTGCGTTCCTGGAGTGCGTCGACGAGACGCCGTACGAGGTAGGCGCCGACGATGATCGACAGCACGACGATGTAGCGGCTGACCGGCACGTCGTCACCATTGAGGCGCAGTCCCCCGATGATGGTGTCCTCGGCGAACGCGCCACCGGACCGGAACCAGTCCTCGATGATCATCTGGTCACTGGCCTTGGTGACCAACCCGTAGGCGGTGTAGATGCCGAGGAACGGCAGCAGGGTCATCGCCAGCAGGCCGGTGACGCTGGTGTCCCGGTCGTCCTCCTCGAGCTCCTGCCGTGGGATCAGTCGGCGGACCCCGAGCGCGTTGCCGACCAGTCGCAGGATCAGCACCACCGCGGCCAGCTTGCTGACGAACGAGAAGGCGAAGATCAACAATCCCAACCAGGGATTGATGTGTCCGGCCGGGATCGCGAGCTTCAACGCGAGCTGGTAGCCGAGCCAGCCGAACAGGAAGATCGCCACGATCTTGGGCAGCATTCGCCACCAGATCCGTGTGGTGTCCAGCACCAGGATCCGGATGTCGGTCCACACCATCGCCAGCGGGGTCATCGCGGGCGATCATAACGGCCCGACCGGGCATCTCCCGAAGTTGTCAGAGCGTCGTTCGGTCGAAGCACGGCGACCTCGTGACAAGTGGGGGTCCGGAGTGCCTGAAATCGATATCACGATGCGGAGCGGCGGTGGCTCCTGACGGCGCGGGACCGGTAGATTCTGTGCCGTCGGCTCGTGGTCGCGTCGGGGAATCGATCGCGGCGGGAGCGGGCCGCATCCGAACCGACCGTTCCGACGACTAGCCCGAGGTGTGCGTTCTCCGTGTCCGATATCAATCTTCATCCCGGTCTGGCCCAGCTGGCGACGCTGAGCGGCGTGCAGACCCGTTCGATCAGCCCGGAGAATTTCGATGGCTCGGCCGGCGGCGGTGGTCGCGCGACCGAGGGGACCGGCGCCCGCGCGGCCCGCGACCTGGGTCAGGGTTGGAAGGTGTCGCCGAGTGTCGCGGTGCCGGCCGGTGAGACCTTCGAACTGGCCGCGATCGACGGGCCCGGCAAGATCACCCATTTCTGGATCACCACCCACAAGAACAACTGGCGCACGCTGGTGCTGCGGGCCTACTGGGACGGCAGCGACGAGCCCGCGATCGAGGTCCCGTACGGCGACTTCTTCGCTTCCGGCTGGGGTCGTTTCGCGCAGGTCAACAGCCAGCCGATCGCGGCCAATCCGAACGGCGGCTTCAACTCCTACTGGCCGATGCCGTTCGCCTCCGGGGCGCGCTGGACGATCGAGAACACCTCGGCGGCCGAGGCGATCGTCTACTACCAGATCACCTACGAGACCGGCGGCGACTACTCCGGCCTGGGCTATCTGCACGCCCAGTGGCGGCGCAGCAATCCCCTTCCTGCCAAGGAGAATCACCCGATCCTGGTCGGTGTCGAAGGGGCCGGACACTATGTCGGCAGCTACCTGGCCTGGGGTGTGAACAGCACCGGCTGGTGGGGCGAGGGCGAGATCAAGTTCTACCTCGACGACGATGACGACTACCCGACGATCTGCGGCACCGGCACCGAGGACTACTTCGGTGGCGCCTGGAACTTCGACGTCCCCGGACAGGGCTACACCGAATTCTCCACCCCGTATCTGGGGATGCCGCAGGTGATCCGGCCGGATGGACTGTACGACTCCCAGCAGCGGTTCGGGATGTACCGCTGGCACATCGCCGACCCGATCCACTTCCGGACCGGGATCGACGTCGAGATCCAAGCCCTCGGCTGGCACGGCGGCGGCCGCTACCTGCCGCTCACCGACGACATCGCCTCGACTGCGCTGTTCTACCTCGATCGGCCGACTGCCGCGCGACCGGAGGCGCCGACCTACGACACGATGGAACTCGGCGACCACGGCGACGCCGGCCCCGCAACCAGTCCGTAACGGCTGCCCGCCGCGGCGAGGACCGACGGTCTCGGATCCGGCAGCCGCTCGGCCATGTCTGGGCGGCGGCCGCGGCCGGACCGACCTCGCCGTACGTGCCGTACACGATCATCGGGGTCCTGAACCGGTAGCGTTCCGAGCGGCGAAGGACGCCGGCTCAGCACTCTGATCGGAGGATCATGACCAGCAGCGATCCCACCCGCGAACCCGGTTCAGAGACCGGCGGCCGGCTGCGGAAGTCCAACACCCGGGACGCCGAGGACTCCGAATCCTCGACCGATCTGGTTCCGCGGGATCAGACCGGTGACGTTGTCGACCCGACCGAACGCGGCCGGACGCCCACCGGCCGGAAGGGCGGTGGCACAACAGCCGCGGCCAATCGGCAGACCCGGATCGGAGCGGCCTGGGCGGCCGTCGCGGTCGGCGTGGTGGTCCTGGTGCTGTTGTTGATCTTCATCCTGCAGAACCTGGACCCGGTCACCGTCACCTACTTCGGTGCCCGCGGGACGATGCCGCTGGGCGTGCTGTTGCTGTTCGCCGCGGCCGGCGGCGCGCTGCTGGTGATCGTGCTCGGCGTCGCCCGGATGCTGCAGCTGCGTCTGCTGGCCCGCCGCGACCGCAAATCCCTCCGCTGACCCGAAGCAAACCCCGAGGGTGCTTCAGCCGTAGGTGTCGCGGGGGCCGCGGCCATCCCGTACGGATCGGCGGCCCTTCTTCCAGGACGGGGCCTCCGGGCCGCGGATCTCCACCCGGGTGACGGTGCCGTCACCGAGGGCTTCGTTGAGTTTGGCGACCAGTTGCGGCGCCATCGTCCGCAGCGAGGTGGCCCAGGCGGTCGAGTCCGTCCGGACCGTCAGGATGGTGTCCTGGTAACCGACCGGCGTGCTGTGCGCGGCGTTGACCGGACCGACCAGGGCCGGCCATCTGCCGAGCAACAGCCGGACACTGATCTCCTTCGACCAACCCTGCGACTCGACCAGCCGATCCATCGCGGCGCCGAGTAACTGCGGGTCACGATCATCCGGATGCGCACCAGCCGACTGCGGGTCGAACGGTCGCTGCTTGCGGGCCCGGCGACGGCGATACTTGCTGCCCGCCACCGAACCGGCGATCGCCCGGGCGAGCCCGAGACCGGTCGGATCGTGCTGCTCCTGCTGGTCCGGATCGACGGGCGCTCCGTCGGGCTGCGGTCGGTCGGATTCCTCGACCCCGCTCACGGCGAATCCTTCCCCGACTCCGCTTCGCCCGACTCTGCTTCGCCCAGCTCCACTTCGCCCGACTCTGCTTCATCGGGGGTGACAGTGCCGTCGGCGACCCGGTAGCGGCGGCCGGCGAGTTGGGCGGGGACGTCGTCGGCGACGGCTGCGGTGATCAGGACCTGTTCGGCGTCCAGGATCTGGCCGGCCAGCCGGTCCCGTCGGGTGGCGTCCAGTTCGGCGAACACGTCGTCCAGCACCAGGACCGGCTCGACGCCGTCGGCCCGCAACAGCGCGAAGCTGCCCAGCCGCAGCGCCAGCGCCAGCGACCAGGACTCGCCGTGGCTGGCGTAGCCGCGCGCCGGCAGCTCACCGATGGACAGCACGATGTCGTCACGATGCGGGCCGACCAGGCTGATCCCGCGTTGGATCTCGTCGGGGCGACGCTCGGCCATCCGTTCGGTCAGGGCGCCGGCCAGTTGCTCGGTCGACGGGGTCGAGTCCTCGGTCGTGACGGCGTCCTCGGAGGCGGCCGGGTCGTCGACCGTCGGGATGACGGTCGAGGTCTTGTACTCCGCGGCAACCACGTTGTTGGTCGGCGCGATCTCGGCATAGGCCTTGCTGACAAGGGGTTCCAGCTCGGCCAGCGTCCGCAGTCGGGCCCGCAGCAGGGCGCCGCCCGCCTGGGCGAGATGGGAGTCCCAGACGTCCAGGGTCGATCCGGCCTCGGCCAGCACGTCGCCGCGACGACCACCGTACGATCGGCCGCTGAGCGACTTGAGCAGCGTGTTGCGTTGCTTCAACACCCGGTCGTAGTCGGCCTTGACGCCGGCCAGCCGCGGCCAACGGGAGATCACCAGGGTGTCGATGAAGCGGCGCCGTTCGCTCGGGTCGCCCTTGACCACGGCCAAGTCCTCGGGTGAGAAGACCACCGTCCGGAGCAGTCCGATCAGCTCGCGGGCCCGCGGCAGCGGCGACCGGTTCAGCTTGGCCTTGTTGGCCTTGCCGGGGGTGATCGCGATCTCCAGCTGCAGACTGCGGTTGTCGTCCAGGCCGGCCTGCACCCGGGCCTTCAGCAGCGCCAGCTCGGCACCGGCCCGGACCAACGGCGTCTCCGAGGCGACCCGGTGCGACGACATCGAGGACAGGTATTCGACACCTTCGACGAGATTGGTCTTGCCCTGGCCGTTGGCGCCGACGAAGGTCGTCACGCCGGGGCCGAGCGGGACGTCGATTCCGGCGTAGGACCGAAAATCGGTCAGCTGCAGATGATCGACGTACACCTGACCACCCTAACCGCGTCGGCCCGATCCCTTCCCGCGCAGGTTCGCCGTTCTCGCGCAGGCTCTATCCTGCGCTGGAACCACGAAACCGCGCGGAAACGACTGAGGGGTGGGGTGCGAGGCGGTGGCTGAGTATCGACCTGAGGAGAACGATCGGCCCGATCCTGGCGAGGTGTGCTGGGCGTGGGTCCCGTACCAGGAGGATCCGTCCCAGGGCAAGGACCGGCCGGTTTTGGTGATCGCCGTTCGGGCCGAGGACGGTACGCCGGTGGTCGACTGTCTGGTGCTGACCAGCAAGGACCATGATCGCGACGCCGCCCAGAAAGCCGAGGCAGGGCGCTTCTGGATGGACATCGGCACCGGCGACTGGGACGCCGACCATCGCCCCAGTGAGGTCCGGCTGAATCGTCTGGTCACGCTGCGCAGTGCCGACGTCCGTCGCGAGGGGGCCGCCCTCGATCCCGACATCTACGCAGCGGTGATCGCCGCCCGCGCTCCGTACGCCTGACCCCGCGCCGGGCGGCCGGTTCACTCCTCCCAGCGGAGCGTCCATTCAGCCGTGGCCTTTCGGAAGACCGCCATGTCGATGCGGTCGTCGCCACGGTAGTTGCCGGGCTGTGCGAGATAGCCGTCGGCGCCGATCGTCACTGGATCCCGATCCAGCACAAGCCATTGGCGTGCCCACTGCCGGAAGGCGGCCGGCACGTCCTTCCGAACACCTGCGTAGTCGGCGGGGACCAATTGATCACCGCCGGCGAAGACGATGCCCGGCTGGTCCTTGATCTTCCAGAGCCACTTGTCGTTGCTGCACCTCGGCGAGCTGTCGACCTTTCCATCCATCGAGCAGTCCCGCCAGATCGCGATGTCGGTCTTGCCGTCGCCGTTGTAGTCCGCGGGCGCTGGGGTGTCGACCCAACTCCTGCCGCTCTCCGGCTGGGTGCGTTGGTAGCTGACTCCCCAGGCAGTGTGGCCGTCCGTGCTGCTGCTGAACCAGGTCAGGTGTTCGTCGGTGGCGCTGTAGATGTCGAGGGAGGCATGTTCGGCGCGTATCCGCACGAAGGCTGGTTCGTCTCGCCCGTCACCGTTGTAATCACCAGGAACCGGAACGTCGTCCCGCGTCCATCGTCGGAATTCGGTCTGCCCGTCGCTGTCTTCCTTCTCCCAGTGTGAAAGTCCGTAGTCGATCCGTACCTTGCGTCCGGTGCTGCTGTAGATGATGTACCACTGCAGCTTGCCGTCGGCCTCGCGGGCGATGGCGACGTCGGCCTTGCCGTCGCCGTCGTAATCGGCCGGAACGGGATTGTCGTCGCGCAAGATGCCCAAGTGCGTCGATCCTTCGACCCCTCGGATATACCACTGATCGGTCGATCGCCGATAGACCGCGAGGTCGGTGACTCCGTCACCGGTGTAGTCGGCAGCTACCGGCACATCGCCTCGCTGCCCCCAGGTGATCTTCTCGGTGACAACCTCGGCTTGTGCCGGTGCAGCAATTCCGGCCGTAACCACAAGTGCCCCGACCAGCGCGGCAGCAGCCGATGTTCTGAGTCTTCTCATGATCGACCCCTCGTCCGAGGGAACGGTAGCGCCAGGCAACTGACGGCCCTTCGACAGGCTCAGGGATCTTGGGTCCCGACCCTGTCGAGGAACCCAAACTCGCCAGCCATCTATTCGGCGTTGTCGCGCTTCGCCCCGCCGGCTTCCAGGGAGTCGCCGGCGGGCAGCTCGCGGTGACCGCCGAACTGCTGACGCATCGCCGACAGCACCTGGTTGGCGAAACGGTCGTTGTCGCGCGAGGCGAACCGTTCGAAGAGCGCGGCCGAGAGCACCGGCGCGGGGACGCCGACGTCGACCGCGGCCTTGACCGTCCACCGGCCCTCACCGGAGTCCGAGACCCGACCGGCGAGTCCGGAGAGCTCAGGATTTTCCTGCAGCGCGGCCGCGGACAGGTCCAGCAGCCAGGAGGAGATCACCGAACCCCGGCGCCACAGCTCGGCGACCTTCGGGGTGTCGATGGTGAATTGGTAGTACTCCGGTTCTTCCAGCGGAGCGATCTCGGCGGAGTGCTCGGTCTCCTGCAGGCCGGCGTCGGCGTTGTCCAGGATGTTCAGGCCTTCGGCAAAGGCGGCCATGATGCCGTACTCGATACCGTTGTGGACCATCTTGACGAAGTGTCCGGCGCCGGACGGGCCGCAATGCAGGTAGCCCTGCTCCTCGGGTGCCAGCTCGCCGCTGCGGCCCGGGGTGCGGTCGATCTCACCGGGTCCGGGTGCGATCGTCTTCAGCAGCGGCTCGATGGTGTCGAAGGCATAGTCGGTGCCGCCGACCATCAGGCAGTAGCCGCGTTCCAGACCGAACACGCCGCCGCTGGTGCCGACGTCGACGTAGTGGATGCCGCGTTCGGTGAGCGCTTTCGCGCGCCGGACGTCGTCGTGGTAGTTGGAGTTGCCGCCGTCGATGATGATGTCGTCCTTGCCCAGCAGGGCGGCGACCTCGTCAACGACCTTGCCGGTGATCGACGCCGGGATCATCACCCAGACGACCTTGGGTCCGGTGAGTTTGCCGACGAAGTCCTCCAGCGAGGTGGCTCCGGTCGCGCCCTCCTTGGCCAGCCCGTCCACCGCCTCGGTGTTGGAGTCGAACACCACACACTCGTGGCCGTCGCGCATCAGTCGACGGACGATGTTGGCGCCCATCCGTCCCAAACCGATCATGCCGAGCTGCATCTGTCGTTCCCCTATCTGGCGCGGTCCTGCTGACACATTACAAACCCGCCGTGTCGACAGCAGACGCGGTCCGACGACAGCCTCAGGGACCGAAGCCGCAATCGTGCCCTTGGACAAGCTCAGGGACCGAGGCCGCAAAGGTGACCGGCGATTTCCTCAACCGGTGCACGAGTCGTTCGCCGGTGGGCGACGGTTCGCGGTGGGTCGGGCGTTTGCCCTCTTCCTGCGCGAAGCCGATGCCGATCACCCGTCAGCCCCCGGATCAGCTACCCGTCAGGCGCAGGAAGAGGGCGAGGGCGAGAACCGTCGCCCACCGGCGAACGACGAACGACGAACGCAACCCTCAAACCCAACTCACGCAGTAACAACCGGAGTGCCCTTCGACAGGCTCAGGGATTCTGGCGTCAGGAGGGAAGGCGCATCAGCATGATGACGTGCCGGTAGTCGCCGACCGGTTCACCGTCGATTTCGGCCAGCCCGGTCAGCAGACACGGCTTGCCGGGTGCGGTGAAGGCGAAGTTGACGTACGGCGTATCGAAGACGCCGAGCGCGTCCTGCAGGTAGGTTGGGTTGAAGCCGGCCGCGTCCAGTGCCGGATCGCCGCCGCCGACCGACTCCACGGTCGCCTCGATGGCCTCGGAGGCCTGGGCCTGGTCACCGGTCGCGGCCTCCAGGGTGATCGAGCCGTCGCCGATCAGCATCCGCACCGAGGTGTTGCGTTCGGCGACCAGCGCGACGCGCTTGGCCGCCGAGATCAGCTCGGCGGTGTTGACCGCGACATTGAGCGCGGACTGGGTGTTCATGATGTGCCGGACCTTGGGGAACTCGCCGTCCAGCAGTCGGGTCGTGGTCTGCCGCTTGCCACCGGGCCCGGTGCCCTCGAAGCCGATGATGCCGTCGCCGGCGGCACCGGCGGACAGACTGAGGGTGATCTCCTCCCCCGCCGACATCGAGCGGGCGGTGTCGGCAAGCACTCGGGCCGGCACCAGCGCGGCGGTCGAGAGCTGCGGCGATCCGGGATTCCAGTTGAGTTCCTTGAGCGCCATCCGATACCGGTCGGTGGCCAGCAGGGACAGGGTGTCGCCCTCGATCTCGACCCGGACGCCGGTGAAGACCGGGAGCAGTTCGTCCCGGCCGGCGGCGACCACCACCTGGCTGACGGCCTGGGCGAAGGCGTCGCTGGCCACGGTGCCGGTGGACTCCGGCATCTCGGGCAGGCTCGGGTAGTCGGCTACCGGCAAGGCCTGCAGGGTGAACCGCGCGCTGCCGCAGGTGATCTCCATCCGCGAGTCGTCCGACACCAGATCGACCGGCTTGTTGGGCAGCGACCGGGCGATCTCGGCCAGCAGCCGGCCGGACACCAGGGCCTGGCCCTCGTCGCTGACCTGGGCGGCGACGTTGATCTGGGCCGACGTCTCGTAGTCGAAGCTGGACAGCGTGACACCGGACTCGGTCGCGGTGACCAACAGGCCGGCCAGGATCGGCACGCTGGGCCGCGTCGGCAGGCTGCGCGCCGCCCACTGCACTGCTTCGGCCAGCACGTCCCGCTCGAGTCGGATCTTCACTCTGTCTCCTTTGCCCACACTGCGCCCAGAGGTCCGCTGCCGGGCTCGCTCGATCATACCGACGACCGCCGACAGCCGTTCCCGTCACTGTTGCCCGAAACATCCCCGGGCGAGGCAACCTACGGGTGCCGCCTACCAGGGGTCAAGCAAATCTGTTCCGGCGCACCGGATCCCAGCACTTCAGATCCCCGCACATCAGGGGCCAGCACATCAGAGGAAGGGGTCGCCGAGGCCGCACCGGAGCCGAGCCCGGCTCAGCGGATGAATCCTTCCTTCCGCAACCAGTCCTCGGCCACGGTTGCCGGCGTCTGCCCCTCGACGTCGACCTTGCCGTTCAGGTCGGTCAACGTCTCGTCGTCGAGCTTGGCGGCCACCGGCTCGATGATGTCCTTGATCTGCGGGTACTTCTGCAGGATCTCCTGCCGCCACACCGAGCAGACGTTGTAATTGGGGAAGAACCGTTTGTCGTCGGTCATCACCTTCAGGTTCAGTGCCTTGATCCGGCCGTCGGTGGTGAACACCTCCCCGAAGTTGCATTCACCCTGCGCGGTCGCGGAGTAGATCGCGCCGGTGTCGAAGGTCTTGACGTTGCTCTTCGGCACGTCGGAGCCGTACTTCAGCCCGTACGCCTTCAGCATCGGCTGGAATCCGTCGTTGCGGCTGGCGAACTCGCTCTCGATGCAGAAGGTCCGTTCCTTGACCGGAATCTTCTTCAGATCCGACAAGCTGGTGACGCCGAGCTTCTCGGCCTTGGCCTTCGGCGCGGCGAAGCCATAGGTGTTGTTCATCGGCGACGGCGGCAGCCAGACCAGCTTGTTCTGCTTCAGATCTCGGTCCCGCACCACGACGTACTGCTTGTGCGGGTCACGGACCGGCTTGTCCTCCTGGAAGTAGGACGCCCAAGCGGTGCCGGTGTATTCCCACATCACGTCGACGTTGCCGGCCAACTCGGCCTGCCGGGCACTGGCGCTGCCGGGAATGTTGGTGAAGTCGTTGACGGTCGCGCCGGCGGACTTCATCAGGATGCCGGTCATCTTGCCCAGGATCAGCTGCTCGGTGAAGTTCTTGGAGCCGACATTCAGCGTCGCGCCCTTCAGGGACTTGCCCTGCAGTGGGCCGGCCAGTTCGCCGGACGGGACGATGCCGCTCGCGGTACCGAGGCCGCACGCACTGAGGCCGGCCAGCAGCACACCGGCGAGACCACCCGCGATCACCTTGGTCGGCACCGCCGAGTCCGACCCGTTCTTGTTGATCTTGGTCTTGGTCAGCCCGGTCTTGTTGATCTTGGTTCGCAGTTTGTCGAGGATCATGATCAGCGCATCCCCTTCGGCCGCACGACGTATTCGAGCACCCGGCCGACCCAGTCGATCATCAACGCCAGCGCGGCGATCAGGATCGCGCCGGTGATCAACAACTCATTGCGGAACAGGTTCACACCAGTGGTGATGTAGATGCCGAGTCCGCCGGCATTGATGAAGGTCGCCAGACTGGCGGTGCCGACCATCAGCACCAGCGCGGTCCGGACACCGGACATGATCACCGGGATCGCCAACGGGATCTCGATCCGCAGCAGGACGGCAGCCGCCGACATCCCCATGCCACGGCCGGCCTCGGTCAGGTTCCGGTCGACACCGTTCAGTCCGGTGATGGTGTTCTGCAGTACCGGCAGGATCGCGTAGATCCCGAGGGCCAGGATCGCGGTCCAGAAGCCGAAGCCCAGCCACATCGCCAGCAGCACCAGCAGGCCGATCGACGGCGCAGCCTGGCCGCCGTTGGCGAAGGCGACGACCGGGCCGGAGAACTTCCGCAAGGCGGGGCGGGTGAGTGCGACACCGAGCGGGATCGCAACGATCATCACCAACACCGTGCCGACCACGGTCAGCTTGATGTGCTGCCAGAGGAAGGCACCCATCGAGGACCAGTTCATGGTGCGCATCACGACGCTGTCCAGGTCGGCGTTGAGTCGCCAGATCAACCAGCCGACCATCACGATCGCGACGAAGATGGGGATCCCGAACAGGCCGATCGGCGGACGTTCCCGCTTGGGCCGGGTGCTCACCGCGCCGCCCGGTCCGGCGGCTGTCGGTGCCGGTCCGTTCGACTCGGTCTCGGTGACGACAGCCATCAGGCTCCCGCCCCCTGCGGTTCTCCTTGTTGGTCCTGCCCGGTTTGATCTTGATCTGGTTGATCTTGACCTGGTTGCGTGCCGTTCGGCTGGTCCGGACCGGACTCCTCCTGCTCGGCCTGGACCTGGGCGGTGGTCGCAACCATGTGCTCGGTGACCTTCTCGAAGTTGATCACACCCAGGTATTCGTCCCGCCGGCCGGTGACGATCGCGCCGGCATGGCTGTCGGCGAGCATCGTGTCCAACGCATCGTTCAGGGTGGCCCGACGGTCGACGGTGTTGATCTCGTCGTCCCCCGGATCGGTGATCCGGTCCTGGCTCTTCAGCTCCCGCAGCCAGACCCAGTCCCGCGGCCGACGGCGGCTGTCCAGCACGATCACCGCCTTGTCCCGATTCGTCTGCGCCCTGGACAGCGCGTCGGCCGCCGACTCACCGATCGTCGCGGTGGTCGGCTGGCTCAGCTCGATGTCACTGACCCGGCTGAGACTGAGCTGCTTCAGCGAGGAACCGGCGCCGACGAAATCGGCGACGAAATCGTTGGCCGGCGCGGCCAGGATCGCCTCCGGGGTGTCGTACTGCTGGATCTGTGCGCCCTCGGCCAGGATGAGGATCCGGTCGCCGAGCTTGATCGCCTCGTCGATGTCGTGGGTGACGCAGACGATGGTCTTGCGCAGTTCCTCCTGGATGCTCATCAGCTCGTCCTGCAACCGCTGCCGGGTGATCGGGTCGACGGCTCCGAACGGTTCGTCCATCAAGATCACCGGCGGGTCGGCCGCCAGACCACGTGCGACACCGACCCGCTGCTGCTGCCCGCCGGACAGCTCGCGGGGGTAGCGATTGCGGTAGCGCTTCGGGTCGAGGCTGACCAGTTCCAGCAGTTCGTCGACCCGGTCGGAGATCCGCTTCTTGTCCCACTTCAGCAACCCGGGGACCAGCCCGATGTTGTCGGCCACGGTCAGGTGCGGGAACAGGCTGCCGCCCTGGATGACGTAGCCGATCTTGCGGCGCAGCTCGTTCTCGTTGACCGTGGTGGAGTCTTCGCCGCCGAGCAGGATCTTGCCGCCGCTGGGCTCGATCAGCCGGTTGATCATCTTCAACGACGTGGTCTTGCCGCAGCCGGACGGGCCGATGAAGATCGCGATCTCTCCGGCAGGGATGTGCAGATCGATCGGTTCGACCGCGGCCCGCTTCTGTCCCGGGTAGCGCTTGGTGACACCGACCAGATCGATGTCGATCCCGGTGATTGGATTGTCGACCTCGCCGGTCGACTGCTGACGTTCGGCAACGGTCTCAGACACGGATCCCCCTGGAGGTGGTCGCACGGGCTAGCAGGACGAGTAGGCCGTCGACGATCAGGGCCATGATCACGACACCGATCGTCCCGGTCAGCGCTGATTCGGTGGCGCCGGCACCGCCGTTGTTGCTGAGCCCGCCGAAGATGTAGGTGCCGAGTCCGGGACCCAGCACGTAGGCCGCGATGGCGGCGATGCCGAACGACATCTGCATCGAGATCCGGATGCCGGCCAGGATCACCGGCCAGGCCAAGGGCAGTTCGACCCGGAGCAGCACCAGTCCGGGTCCCATGCCCATGCCGCGAGCCGATTCGACCAGCGCGGGTTCGACGCCGCGCAGTCCGACGATGGCGTTCCGCAGGATCGGCAGCACGGCGTAGAAGACCACGGCGATCAATGCCGGCTGCCAGCCGATGCCGATCGCCGGGATCAACAGACCCAGTAGGGCGAACGACGGGATGGTCAGGCCGATCGCACTGACGGCATTGGCAACCCCGGCCAGGCGCGGCACCCGCAGGACGACGATCGCCAACACCAGCGCGATCACGGTGGCGATGATCACCGCCTGGATCACCAGACTCGCGTGTTGGTAGGAGTTGTACAGCAGCTGCTCGGGCTGCTTCTTGATGAACTCCCACATAGCGCTTGGTCCCGGCCCTTCCTGGCTCGTCGTCGGCCGTGCGGCCGCTGGATGTCATTGGGGTGCGTGCTGGTGCTGCTCGTCGACGGTTCGGCCGGCCTGTTCGGGCTCCTCACGATTGTTGTCACGGATCGTCCGAATGCACCGCAGAACCCGATCTCCGGAGCACCGACGTCGAGGGGCCCGGCGAGTCGCCGGCGTATCGAGGACGACGCGCTGTGTGCCTGTTACAGAAGCACAGTCCGCCGCGGATTCCTATTCGGCGTTACCAGACCGTGACCGTTCTGTTGGCGGCCGGTGACTATCCACATCGAGCGCTTCGCCAGACTTCGAAGCTCTTGGAGTTGTTAGCAGATCCGTAGTAGTCATAACTTCTGTGGAAGCTGGGGATAACGTGCATATCCCCAGGTCAGACCCGGATCGGCGATGCGGTTGACGTTGTGGACGATGTCGAACTACACGGGGAGGATTTCGGGACGCGCAGGTCGGTGCGGATCGTTCGTCCCGATGGCGTCAACAACCCGGCGCCGGATCGTCCACAGTTATCCACAACGTTCTCCCCAGCTGTGCGTAGCGCTGTTCGGGTGATCTGGCAAGTCCCCGAACACGTCCGAAACTGGAAACCGTGGCCGCGTCCCGATCCGGACACGCCGAGCCTCCGACGTCGGTTGCTGATCCGACCGGCGTGTCGGCCATCGACGTCGGTCCAGCACGTTCGGGGACACGCTCAGCGGTGCAGCCGGAGCACAGCCGCCGGCGCGGGTGGCGCGGGACTGAAGGCCCATCGCGGCACCGATGTCAGGTATTCGGCCCGGTAGCGTCGCCGGCTTCCGGTACCCGCGGTGCCCTTCCGCCCGAGGTCGCCGACCAGGCCCCGTTGCAGGACCAGATCGGCCCGACCGAGCCGGGTGCCGGGCGCGGTGAGGGCGGCGATGAGTGGCTTGGCCAGAGACCACGGTGGGTTGGCCAGGACGGAGAACGGCCGGGACGGGAGCCGGAGATCGAGCAGGTCGAGTTCGAGCACTGTCACCCGGGGCTGCTCGGCGAACCGCCGACGGAGTCGACGGACCCGCTCCGGATGCAACTCGACGGCGAGCACCCGAGCTCCGGTGGCCGCCAACGGTGCTGTCAACGCGCCGTCACCAGCACCCAGATCGAGGACGAGATCGTCCGGTCCGTAGCCGGCATCGGTCACCAGCCGGGCAGCCCAGTCAGCCCGCAGCCGGTGCCATCCCCAGTACCGCTCCGGTCCTACGGTGTGCGGCGCGGCCGACCGGGTCCGGCGTGATCTGGTGTGGTCGGCGACCGTTGTCGATCGCCGACGTCGTGCCCCGGGCACGACGCACCTGGATCATGTACGTGACCATGGCGGCGACGGTAATCGCTGCCGGCCGCTGCCGGCCACCGAATATTCGGCCCCAGAGGCACGGTGCTGCGGACCGGAAGCTGCGTACCGGCTGGTACCTGCGTACGGGCTCGAATCCTGCGTACGGGCTCGAATCTGCGGACCGCTCGAATCTGCGGACAGAAGGTCGGGCTGCTGCTACCTTCGGCGGAATGCACCGAAGTCGGCTGTCCACGCTGCTCATCGACGTTGCCCCCGAGGACGCCGAGCCCGCTGCGGCGTTCTGGTCCTCGGCCGTCGGCGTGGCCGCTCATCCGGTGCCGGGAGAGCCACAGTTCACCGGTTTGCTGGGCGCCATTCCGGGGATGGTCGTCGCGATCCAGTCGGTGCAGGACGAGCCGCGCTATCACCTGGACATCGAGACCGACGACGTCGCGGCCGAGGTCGCGCGGCTGACCGGACTCGGTGCGGTCGAGATCGCCGTCTGGCAGGGCTGCCACACGATGCGGGCGCCCGGCGGTCAGCTGCTGTGTGTGATCCCCCAACACAGCGCCGCCGAGGACTTCGACCGGTTGGCCACCACCTGGCCGTGATCGATCCCGGCCTGATCGATTCCCCGGCTCGACTGATTCCGGCTCGACCGATTCCGGCTCGACCGATTCCGGCTCGACCGAATCCGGCTCGACCGATTCCGGGGTCAGCCTCGTGCGGACTGTTGCTTGATCCGGTTGGTCAACTCGGTGACCTGGTTGAACACGCTGCGCCGTTCGGCCATCAGGGTCCTGATCTTGCGTTCGGCGTGCATCACGGTGGTGTGGTCGCGGCCGCCGAACTGCTGACCGATCTTGGGCAGCGACAGGTCGGTCAACTCCCGGCACAGATACATGGCGATCTGTCTCGCGGTGACCAGCACGTGGGTCCGGCTCTGGCCGCACAGATCGTCGATGGTCAATCCGAAGTAGGACGACACCTGGCCCATGATCGTGCCGGAGGTGATCTGTGCCTCGCCGCCCTCCGGGATCAGGTCCTTCAGGACGACCTCGGCCAGCGACATGTCGACCGGTTGGCGGTTCAGGCTGGCGAAGGCCGTGACCCGGATCAGGGCTCCTTCGAGCTCTCGGATGTTGGTCTGGATCTTGGAGGCGATGAACTCCAGCACGTCCGGTCCGGCGGTCAGTCGTTCCTGGGCCGCCTTCTTGCGCAGGATCGCGATCCTGGTCTCCAGGTCGGGCGGCTGGATGTCGGTGATCAGACCCCACTCGAAGCGGCTGCGTAGTCGGGCCTCCAAGGAGTCCAGCAGCTTGGGCGGCCGGTCCGAGGTCATCACGATCTGCTTCTGCGCGTTGTGCAGCGTGTTGAAGGTGTGGAAGAACTCTTCCTGGGTCTGTTCCTTGCCCTCCAGGAACTGGATGTCGTCGACAAGCAGCACCTCGACGTCGCGATACTTGCGGCGGAACTGGTGGGTCTTGTTGTCGGTGATCGCGCTGATGAAGTCGTTGGTGAGCTCTTCGGTGGACACGTACCGGACCCGGGCCCGGCTGAAGTAGTTGCGGACGTAGTGCCCGAGCGCGTGCAGCAGGTGGGTCTTCCCCAGCCCCGAATCGCCGTAGATCATCAGCGGGTTGTACGCCTTGCCCGGCGACTCGGCGACCGCGACGGCCGCGGCGTGGGCGAAGCGGTTGGAGCCGCCGATCACGAAGGTCTCGAAGGAATACTTCGGATTCAGCCGTGAGTCCTCACGACGGGACCGGTCGGCGCCGTCGGTGTCGGGCCGTGGGGTGGGACTGAGCGGGGTTGGGCTGAGCGGGCCCTCGGGGGGATAGTCCGCGCGTCCGTGCAACTGGTCCGATGCACCGTAGCCGCGTGGCTCGCGATACCCGGACGGCGAATACTCCGCGGTGGCGTAACTGCCGTCCCGGATACCGTTCTCGGAGCCGTCGGTCGACGGGCCGTACTCGCCGCCCTGGAAGTCTCGTTGGGTGAAGGTCGGTTCGTCGTAGCCTGGATCCCGACCGTCATGGGACCGCAGGTCGCCGTTCTGGCCGGCGCGCTGCACGGTGTCGCCGGCCGCCGGCAGCGACCGGTCCGGTGCACCGTCGGCATCGTCGGGCACCAGCGACTTGTCCACGATCACGGCGACTTTCGTCGGTCGCTGGAAGTGGCTCCCGAGAGCGGCTTCGATGGAGTCCCGGTAGCGGGTCTCCAGGCGTTGCCGGGTGAACTCGCTGGGCACGGCCACCATCAGGGTGTTCTCGTGCAGGGTCAGCGGCTTGCTGTCGTTGAGCCAGATCCGTTGTTCTGGAGTCAATTCGGTCCGGACGCGGTTCCAGGCCAACGTCACCTGTTCGGCAAGGTTGTCGGCACCGGGCTGGTGTGGGGACTCCTCGGTCACTCGATCTGGCCTACAGCTTCCCAGTTGTTGATGGTGCCTCGCGACGACGGAAGCGACGTTGTTCCCGCGCTGGCTCGAGGCCGGACGGTGCGCCCGCCGATCGTCGGGCACGCGCACACTCTAGTTATTCCACACCGATATCCACAGTCTGTGTACGAGCAGACGGCAGCCTGCCGAGACCTGACGGAATCGGCTGAGTTTTCAGGGAACCGGCCCGACCGAGGGAGATCGTTTCGGACAACCGGCGTTGCGTGAACCTAGCAACCAGGGGATCGACCTGGCAAGCAAACGCCGAGAATCTGCTGGGTCAATCGGCGTGTCGCCTGGACATCGAGGTGTCTATGTTGAATCGGGCACGTTGAGGGGAGGAGGTCGGGACGCCGGAGCCGGTTTGACCAGGGCCCCGGCACTGCGTACCGTAGACCGGTCACTGCTGGATGCTTTCGGACGGTCGATCGGCCGGTCCGGGACCGGCAGTGATGCAGACGTGTCGCGCCTGTCTTGTCGGGCGTCAGTCCAGATCCACCCGAACAACTGTCGGAGTACACCCGTGAGCAAGCGCACTTTCCAGCCGAGCAACCGGCGTCGCAGCCGTACCCATGGTTTCCGTCACCGGATGCGGACCCGTGCGGGTCGCGCCGTGCTGACCGCCCGCCGCCGCAAGGGCCGCGCGCGCCTGTCGGCCTGATTGCCTGCGGACCGACCCCCGATCACCGTGATCGTCCCCTTCTGCCGAGACTGACGTGGCACCGTGACACGGCCGGGCGGTGAGCTGCGGTGTTACCGAGATCGGTGAGGATGCGCTCCGGCGACGACTTCACTCACACCGTACGACGCGGTGCCCGAGTCGGCACCGCGACCGTCGTCGTGCACGGATGGCGCGACGAGGAGGCCTCGGACGGCCCGCTCGTCGGGTTCGTGGTGGCCAAATCGGTCGGCTCGGCAGTGACCCGGAACAGGGTCAAACGGCGGCTGCGTCATCTGGTCCGCGACCGCCTGGAGTCGGCTCCTTCGGGCGCCCGGTTGGTGGTCCGCGCGTTGCCGCCCGCGGCCGCACGACCCGCCCGGGTACCGTCCGACCTGGACTTCGCCTGGGCCAAATTGGTGCGGCAGTGGCAGCCTGGATACGACAACCGGGCCGCGGCGGCCCGGTCCCACGGACGGACCAGGTCATGAAACACGTACTGATCGCGCTGCTGAAGGCGTACCGGGTGGTGATCAGCCCGCTGTACGGCAACGTCTGCCGCTACTACCCGAGCTGCTCTGCCTACGCCCTGCAGGCGGTACAGACCCATGGCGCCGCGCGCGGCAGCTGGTTGGCGACCAAGCGGCTGCTGAGCTGCCACCCTTGGGCGCGCGGGGGGTACGACCCGGTCCCCGGCACCGATCCCGAACATGACCGCGAACGCGCGCAGCGCGTCAGCCGGCCGGACCACCATCACCACCACGACGACAAGCTGGATGTCGCCCACCGGGCGCACAAGGAGACAGTGAATTGATCGAGACCCTTGTCCCGCTGCTGGCCCCGCTGAGCGTCTGGTCGGCCCTGGGTGACTTCTTCAACACCATCATGACCCCGCTCTACTGGGCGGTCTCGGGCCTGTTGGTGCTGTTCCACACGCTGTGGGCACCGGTGCTCGGCGCCGACTCCGGCTGGACCTGGGCACTGTCCATCATCTGCCTGACCATCGTCATCCGGATCATCCTGATCCCGCTGTTCGTTCGGCAGATCCACTCCTCCCGCAAGATGCAACTGCTGCAGCCCAAGATCCAGGCGCTGCGGAAGAAGTACGGCCACGACCAGCAGCGTCTGGGCCAGGAGACGATGAAGCTGTATCGGGAGGAGAACGCCAACCCGATGGCGTCCTGTCTGCCGCTGCTGCTGCAGTCCCCCGTCTTCATCGCGCTCTATCGGGTGCTGGACGGTGCGTCCCGGATCAATCCCGAGACCGGCCGACCGACCGCACACGGTTACTGGCTGGAGAAGTCGCCGCAACTGCTGGACTCGCTGAATCAGTCGACGGTCTTCGCCGCCCGCCTGGCCGAGAAGTTCTGGCCGATCAACGACTTCAGCAGCGTGCAGGTCGTCGCCGCGGTGATGATCATCCTGATGACCGCGACCATGTTCTACACCCAGCTCCAGCTGACCCGGAAGAACATGCCGAAGGACGCCCTCGAAGGGCCGATGGCACAGCAGCAGAAGACGATGCTGTACCTGTTCCCGCTGATCTTCGTGGTGATGGGTGTGAACATCCCGATCGGCGTGCTGTTCTACTGGCTCACCTCGCAGCTGTGGACGATGGGTCAGCAGTACTACGTGATCAAGCGCAACCCCGCGCCGGGGACTGAGGCCTACGAGATCTGGGAGGCCAAGCAGAAGGCGAAGGGCCATGACCCCGCCGACCCGTTGACCGTGCCGAAC